>NZ_CAMBNZ010000011.1 GCF_945869175.1 Limnohabitans sp. Rim8
CTGCCATCCCTTTCACAGGAATCCACATGTCCATGCTGTTGTTCAAAAAAGGGGCTCGCAAAGGTCTGCTCATGTGCAGTTTGCTGTTGGGCCTGGCCCAAGCGGGTTGCGCCCACCCGGTCTTTGTGGAGCCGTCTGTCATGGTGCATTCCCGTTTCGGCCTTGTTGAGGTTCATGCGCATACAGGGGGGAGCCAGGTGATCCATGCCCCGCCCCCTCGGGTCATTTACTTGCCGCCGCCACCCCCTCTGGTGGTTTATGTGCCCCGTGTGTATGCGCCAGTGCACGGTTGGAGGCATGGACATGACGGTCATCAAAGGGGCCATGAACGCAGGCATTACCAGCATGGGGGCGGTGACCATGGGCGGGGTGGGTGGGATCGTCGTTATGACAGGCAGCATGACGACCGCCGTGGTGGTCGTCAGGATGGGCGTCGTTGAGAACCAAGTGCCCAGCACGCACGGGCACGCCGCGCACCAACTGGCCGGGTCACTGGCCGTTGGCGGTGTTCAGCGTGACGTCCTGGCCCGAAGGCAAGCCGGCTTGTGTGGCCAGCGCTTGGCTCACGCTCACATGGCTCGCCCCGGTGTCCACCAAAAAAGTCACGGGCTGTCGGTTGACTTAGCCCTCCACATGAAAATGCCCGTCGCGTTGGCGCGGAATCACCAAATCGCCAGAGCTGAGTGCATAAGGCTTGAGGCCGTCCTGGCGCGTTTGTTCGACACGGTCAAACACCAAGTAAAGCACCCCGGCCACAGCCAGCCACACTGCGGTGATGGCGAAGGCACCGAGGCGGGCGGTTTTTTGGATCGAAGGCTTGCTCATGCTTTAACCCGCAGCGCCAGACCAAAGCCATTGGCCCAACAAACGTCCGGGCAGCAAGGTGAATGCGCCTGTCACCACACAAGCCGATGCATAGAGCCACTGCATGGTTTTTCTATGAGCTTCAATGTGGCCTTCAGCTAAAAAGCGAAATGACCTGTACAGGCTGAATAAAGTCAGTGGAATGAGCAGGTGAATCGGGGTGTAGCCCCAAATATTAGGCAGATTGAAGTCTCGGATGAAAAGACCCGAGAGGGCCGCGCCCAGCATGCAGGTGACCCAAGCGTAACCGAATGCCCGGTGAAGTCGGGGTCGTTTGATGCGGCCCATGCGGGCCCAAAGCGCCCACGGACCTAAGACTGTGGCGGTCAGAGCCAAGCTCATGTGCACGGCGATGGTATGTGTCAGTTGCATCGTTCGTTTTGAATGTTTTACTTGAGCAGCACTGTGACACAGGTTTGGATGGTGATTTCCAACTTTCATCCTGGTGTGCTGTCCAGCAACGATAATCCACCCAGATTTTTAGAGGAGCATTTGTGGATCTGATGTTGTTGCTCAAAGCCGCTGTGATGGGCGTGGTCGAAGGACTGACCGAGTTCTTGCCGATCTCGTCCACCGGTCATTTGATTCTGGCGGGTGCCTTGCTGGGCTTTGACGATGACAAGGCCAAGGTGTTCGACATCGCCATCCAGACCGGGGCGATTTTGGCGGTGATCATCGTGTATTGGCAAAAGATCAGTTCGACCGTGCGTGCCTTGCCGCGCAGCGCCGACGCCCAGCGCTTCGCGCTGAATGTATTCATCGCTTTTGTGCCCGCAGTCATTTTGGGCCTGTTGTTCGGCAAGGCCATCAAGGCGAATTTGTTCACGCCAGCTGTGGTGGCCACCACCTTCATCGTTGGTGGTTTCATCATTTTGTGGGCCGAGCGCAGGCAGGCCAGCGCTGTGCGAATTGGCGAGGTGGAAGACATGCGCTGGCAAGATGCGCTCAAGGTTGGCTTGGTGCAATGCCTGGCCATGATTCCGGGCACCAGCCGCAGCGGTGCCACCATCATTGGCGGCATGCTGCTGGGCATGTCGCGCAAGGCGGCGACGGATTTTTCGTTTTACCTGGCCATTCCCACGCTGATCGGCGCCGGGGCTTACAGCCTGTACAAAGACCGCGCCCTGCTCAGCATGGTCGACGCGCCCATGTTTGCGGTGGGTTTGTTGTTTTCGTTTTTAAGCGCTTGGGTGTGTGTGCGCTGGCTGCTTAAATTCATCTCGACCCACAGCTTCGAGGTGTTCGCTTGGTACCGGATTGTTTTTGGTCTGCTGGTTTTGGGAACCAGCTACTCTGGCCTGGTGACCTGGGCGGCTTGATCACGCGCCCATATTGCGCAGCGATGCTTCAATCGCTGCGGCCGTGGCGATGGGTTTTTCCATCGGAAACAGGTGGGAGCCGTCCAGCATTGTGATGCGGCCTTTGACCACCTTGTGGGTCAGATCGACGCCAGCTTGGCGCATTTCGGCAGAGTGCGTGCCGCCGATGAATGCGGCTGGGCACTTGAGGGGTTTGCGCTTCAGCAGGCTGTCCAGTTTGTGCGGCAGGCCGTTGTAAATAGCCGTTTCCACGTCGCGATCAAAACTCAGAACCCTTTGTCCATCTTGGTCGTGTGTGCCATGTTCGATGTAATCGCGCAGGACCTGCGGGTCCCAGCGGGCAAACGACTTTTTCTGCTGAAAGCTTTCCAGTGCAGTTTGGGCGTCGGGCCAGTGGTTGCGCCGTTTTTGGCTAATGCGTCCTGGCGACAGCGAGCCGATCAGGGGCGTGCGTTTGGCCAAACCCAGGGTGGTGGCGCGCCAACCACCGATCACAGGCGAGTCGATCAGCAAGACGCCTCGTGCCAGCTCAGGGTGACGCGCTGCGCACATCAAACTCAAAATGCCACCCAGCGAATGGCCCACCAGAAATGCCGGTTCGCCATCGCACTGTTGAGCTTTGGCAAAGTCGGCCAACTGTTGCACCAGGTGCGGCCAATTGTTGGTGGCCGGGTATTGTGGGTCGTGCCCAAACATCTCCACCGCCCCGACTTGAAAGCCGCGCTTGCGCAGGTTGTCGAGCATCACCTTGTAGGTGCTGGCCGGAAAGCTGTTGCCGTGCGAGAAGATGATGCGAGGGCTCATGCGTTGGGTGTTGAAGTTTTCAGCAGCAGGCGCTGCAAGCTGTACAGGGCGTCGAGCGCTTCGCGGGGGCTGAGCGCGTCGGGGTTGATTTGGGCCAGCGCCGCTTCCACAGCAGAGGGACCTGTGACCTCTGCCTCGGGCGGGGTGGCAAACAGGTCCACTTGCTGGCGGCTTTCAGTCACCCCGGCTTCCAGTGCGCTCAGGGCATGGCGGGCGTGGTTGAGCACACTGGCGGGCATGCCGGCGAGGCGTGCCACCTGCACGCCATAGCTTTTGCTGGCGGGGCCGGGTTGCAGTTCGTGCAAGAACACGATGGACGCGCCGGATTCGGCCGCACTCACATGCATGTTGACAGCGGCGGTGTGTGTGGCCGGGAACTCGGTCAGCTCGAAATAGTGCGTGGCAAACAGCGCAAAGGCTTGTGTTTTGTTGTGCAGGTGCGTGGCGATGCCGCTGGCCAGGGCCAAGCCGTCAAAGGTGGATGTGCCGCGCCCGATCTCGTCCATCAGCACCAAGCTGTTCGGCGTGGCGCTGTGCAAAATTTGCGCGGCTTCGGTCATTTCCAGCATGAAGGTCGATTGGGCGTTGGCCAGGTCGTCGGCCGCGCCGATACGGGTGTGGATCGCGTCGATGGGACCGAGTCGGCAGCGGCTGGCGGGCACGTGGCTTCCGATGCTGGCCAAAAGCACGATCAGGGCCACTTGGCGCATGTAGGTTGATTTACCGCCCATGTTGGGGCCGGTGATGATCTGCAAACGCTGCTTGGGGCCCAACACCGTGTCGTTGGCAATGAAGCTGGCACCCGACAGTTCGGCCAGGCGCGCCTCGACCACCGGGTGACGGCCTTGGCGGATTTCAATGCAGGGCTCTTTGGTGAATTCGGGCGCGCACCAATGGAGGGTGAGCGAGCGCTCAGTCAGTGCGCACAGCACGTCCAGACTGGCCATGGCGTGCGCCAATTCGGTGAGGGCGGGCACAAAGGCTTGCAGTTGGTCGAGCAAACCCTCGTAAAGCCATTTTTCGCGGGCCAAGGCGCGCTCTTGTGCCGATAAAGCTTTGTCCTCAAAAGTTTTGAGCTCGGGCGTGATGAAGCGCTCGGCGTTTTTCAGGGTCTGGCGGCGGCGGTAGTCGTCGGGCACTTTATCGAGTTGCCCTTGGGTGACCTCGATGTAAAACCCGTGCACCTTGTTGAACTGCACCCGCAAATTGGCAATGCCGGTGCGCTCTTTCTCGCGGGTTTCCAGGTCGAGCAAAAACGCATCGCAGTGGGTCTGGATGCCGCGCAGCTCGTCCAGCTCGGCGTCCAGCCCGTCGGCGATGATGCCGCCGTCGCGTACCAGGGCCGCGGGCTCTTCGAGCAGGGCCATGTGCAGCAACTCGGCGCAATGGGTGGGTGGCGTGAGCCAGCGGGCCATGCCCGCCAGCAATGTGCCGGGCTCGGGCTTGAGCGTTTGCAGTTGCAAAGACAGCGAGGCCGCACGCGCCAGCGCATGGCGCAGGGCCACCAGCTCGCGTGGGCGCACTTGCCGCAGCGCAGTGCGTGCGGTGATGCGCTCCACATCGCTTGCGCCTTTGAGTTGTTGACGCAAGTCGCTCCAAGCGCCAGTGCCGCTGTCGCCGCGCAAGGTGGCGATGGCGTTCAAGCGTTGCCGTGCCACATCGCGCGCTCGTGGCGGGTTGAGCAGCCAGCTTTTGAGCATCCGGCTGCCCATGCCCGTCATGCAGGTGTCGAGCAGGGCGAACAGCGTGGGTGAATCCGCAGCGCTTTCGCCGCGCAGGGTCTGGGTCAACTCCAAGTTGCGGCGGGTGCTGGCGGGCAAGTCCATCAAGGCATCCGAGCGCTGCACCTGCACCCGCTGCACATGCGGCAAGCTGCGGCCTTGGGTGTGCTCGGCATAAGTGAGCAAGGCCGCAGCAGCGGCGTGCGCGTCGGCCAGGGCATCGGCGCTCCAGGCAGCGAGTGACGCGGCTTGCAGCTGCTCCAGCAGCTTGCGCTGGCCCAGGCCTGCGTCAAACTGAAAGTCGGGCCGCAAGGCGAAAGACCAGCTGCCACGACCAACGGTTTTCAGACCGCGCAGTTTTTGCTCAAACGTGGGCGTCATGCCCGCGCTGGCCAGCAGTTCACTGGGGCTGATGCGGTCGATCCAGTCGGCCAGTTCATCTTGCGCGCACTCGGCCAAGTGCACCACACCTTGCGTGACGCTCAGCCACGCCAGGCCACAACAGTTTTTGGGGGCCTGGTGCACGGCCAGCAAGATGGCTTCGCTCTTGTCAGACAGCAGCTCGGTGTCGGTCAGTGTGCCTGGGGTGACCACGCGCACCACTTTGCGCTCCACTGGGCCTTTGGCCGTGGCCACGTCGCCCACTTGCTCGCAAATGGCCACGGACTCACCCAGCTTGATCAAGCGGGCGAGGTAGGTTTCCATCGAGTGAAAGGGCACACCCGCCATGAGCACGGGCTGTCCGGCCGACTGGCCCCGGCGCGTCAAGGTGATGTCGAGCAGGCCAGCGGCTTTCTCGGCATCGGCAAAGAACAACTCGTAAAAGTCGCCCATGCGGTAAAAAACCAGGGTGTCAGGAAACTCCGCCTTGATGCCCAGGTACTGGGCCATCATGGGGGTGTGGGCACTCAGGTCGAGCGCGGACATGGCTTAGAAGGGCGCGTCTTTGGTTTCGCCACCGCCCAAAGCCACTGAGTCCTCTTGGCCATCGGCTTCGAGGTCATGGCTGTCCGAGGTGCGTTCCCGGCTGAGGGTGTCCACGGCCGTGCGCACGGCCGCTTTGTCGCCCGCGCTGGCGAATTTGCTGTACTTGCCCAAGATGGTGACCAACTGGCCGTATATGCGGGGGGCGCCAGCCAGGCATTCTTTTTGTTCCAGGAAGTCCGACTCACCCGTGAAGTTACCAATCAGGCCACCTGCCTCGGTCACCAAAAGAGAGCCTGCAGCCACGTCCCACGGCGACAGTCCGGTTTCAAAGAAGCCATCGGTAAAGCCTGCGGCCACATAGGCCAAATCCAGTGCCGCAGCACCCGGGCGGCGCAGCCCGGCGGTGCGCTGCATCACATCGCCCATCATGCGCAGGTACTGGTTGAAGTTGTCCCCCTTGCGGAAAGGAAAACCCGTGGAGATGATGCATTCCTCCATCCGAATGCGTTTGCTCACACGCAGGCGGCGGTCGTTCATGAAAGCGCCACGGCCTTTGGTCGCGGTGAACAGGTCGTTGCGGGTGGGGTCGTAAATGACGGCTTGCTCGATCTTGCCGCGCACTTGCAAAGCAATGCTGACGCAATAAACAGGGAAGCCGTGGATGAAGTTGGTGGTGCCGTCCAGCGGGTCGATGATCCAGATGTGGTCAGCGAGCGGGTTGCCGTGCGTGCTGCCCGATTCCTCAGCCAGGATGCCGTGGTCGGGGTAGGCGGTCAGCAAGGTGTCGATGATGACTTTTTCGCTGGCGTGGTCGACTTCGGTGACAAAGTCGTTGACCTGCTTTTGCGAAATGCGAACCGCTTCAACGTCGAGCGCGGCACGGTTGATGATGGCGCCAGCGGCGCGCGCAGCCTTGATGGCCACGTTGAGCATGGGGTGGAGGTTGGACGACATGAATTGTGTGAAGAACGGGTCTGGCCCACGCACGATCGCGGCGGCGAAGCAGGCATTTTCTCATGAAAAAAGCTTGCATTCGGCATTTGGGCAGCCTGAAGCGGATGTGTACGACCATGGCTGGGCTGGGGAGCATGGACAATTGGGGCATGAAAACGCGATTCATCTTGATAGAGACCAGCCATGCCGGCAACGTGGGCGCTGCCGCCCGCGCCTTGAAAGTCATGGGCTTTGACGAGTTGGTGCTGGTGGCCCCGCGCTGGCCCAACGTGCTGCGCAAAGAAGAAACGATTCAACGGGCCAGCGGAGCCAACGATGTGCTGGCCAAGGCCAGGGTCGTCGACACTTTGGACGAAGCCTTGGATGGCGTGACCCACTTGTGCGCCACGGCCATGACCCCTCGTGACTTTGGGCCACCCACCCGGTCTCCGCGCGCACACTTTGCAGAATTGACCCAATCTGGCGCGCCCGAGCAAAGCGTGGCTTTTTTGTTCGGCTCCGAGCGCTTTGGCATGAAAAACGAAGACGTCTACCGTTGCCATGTGGCGTTGTCGATCCCGACCAACCCGCAGTTTGGCTCGCTCAACTTAGGGTCGGCCATCCAGGTGGTGGCCTACGACTGGCGGGTGGCTTTGGGCGGCTTCCCGGTTCAGGAGGCGGTGCCGCCCGCCGACAAAGCCGATGCGCAGCAGGTGGCCGGCATGTTGACCCACTTGGAACATGCGCTGACCGACATCGGTTTCCTGGACCCGGCAGCGCCGAAAAAACTCATGCCCCGACTGAACCAACTGTTTAACCGCGCTGACCTGAGCCCAGAGGAAATCCACATCCTGCGCGGGGTGGCCAAGGCCATGATCCAAATGGCCAGCGCCAAGCGATAGACTCAAGCCCTATGTTTTCTCGTATCCGCTCCGACATCCAATGCATCCTTGACCGGGACCCCGCTGCACGCACCGCTTGGGAGGTGCTGACCTGTTATCCGGGCTTGCATGCTTTGGTGTTGCACCGCCGGGCGCACTGGTGCTGGAACCATGGTTTCAAGTGGTTGGGGCGATTCATTTCGAATGTGTCGCGTTGGATGACGGGTATCGAAATTCACCCCGGTGCCAAGATAGGCGAGCGGGTGTTTTTTGACCACGCCATGGGTGTGGTGGTGGGCGAAACCGCCGAAATTGGCGACGGTTGCACGATTTACCAAGGCGTGACACTGGGCGGCACTTCGCTCTACAAAGGTGCCAAGCGCCACCCCACACTGGGCCGAGATGTCGTGGTGAGTGCCGGGGCCAAGGTCTTGGGCGGTTTTGAGGTGGGCGACGGCGCCAAGATCGGCAGCAACGCGGTGGTCATCAAGCCGGTGCCCGCCGGGGCCACGGCGGTGGGCATTCCGGCCCGCATCATCCCGTCCAAGGCGGGCGAGAGTGCCGATGTGTCCGGTACCGAGCGCAAATTCAGTGCCTACGGCATCACCCAAGACGACGATCCGGTCAGCCAAGCACTGCGTGGCCTGATCGACAACGCAGCGGGCCAAGAACACCAGATTGCCATGATCTGGAAAGCGCTGGAGCAGTTGTGTGCACAGCAGCACATGCCCATGCCCAGCGATGCGGTGACCAGCCAGACCTTTGAAGCCGATAAGCTGAATCAGTTGCTCGACAAATGATGTCTGCCGTCAGCCTTGATGGGCTTACTGCGAAGCCAATAAAGCGGCGGCCGCTGACGCCATGAGTTCTTTGCGGCGTTCGTGCAGGCTTCGCCAGCGTTGCTGGGCTTCGGGGTCTTGGCCGGTACTGGCTTGGGCCAGGGCCTCAGTTTCGAGCTGCTTCAAACGGTCGACCAGCAGCAGGGTGAGCAAGCGGCGCAACTCTTGGCGGGCTTCTTGGGGGTCGGGTGGGGTGGCGTCTTCGCTGCCCGGTGTGACACCCAGACTGTCTTGGGCCATCCAGCGCACCGCGTCTTCGGCAAAGGCCTGGCTTTGCATTTCGATTTGCAAGGCCGACCAGCCCAAAGCGCCTTGTTCATGGAACACAGATTCGAGCCAGGCAAACAAAGGCCCGTGCGGCGCAGGCAAGGCGCAGAGCATGGCATGGTCTTCACTGGCCAGCGTTTCCCAAAGCGCCATATTGCCCAGCAGCAAGCGTGCTGCGTGGTCGGCCCGGCTGGCAGGCACGGTGCGTGGTCCGGTGTAGACAGGGGCAGGGTCCCGTTTGAAGCGGTTGTTGCCAAACTTGCTGCCCGGCGTCCAGTTGGGATTTTTGCGTGGCCAGTTGTAGCCAGCGCCTTGGCCGCCAGCGTTGTTGTACCCTTGGCCATAAGGGACGTCATCCGCCCATTCAGGCGGCTCACCGTAGTGCGGCTGGAAAGTGGGGTGGTCGTCAGCACCCGCGCTGGCTGGATGGAAAGCGGCACTGGCCGACTGGCCCGAAGGCGCTGCAGCGCTCGCATGGCTGCGAGGTGCAAAACGCTGCTCACTGGCCGCTTGCTGGCCCCACAGTTTTTCCAGGCCCGCGGTTTCCAGTTGGATCAGTTGCGCCAGCTCCGACAGCAGTTGCTGCTTGAGCGCGCCATCGGGCAACAGTTGCCACAAGGGGCGGGCTTGGCTCGACAGGCGGGCTCGGCCTTCGGCCGTTTGCAAGTCGCAGTCCACGCTGGCCGCATCGACCAAAAAGCGCGACAAGGGCATGGCTTGCCTGATTTGCTCGGCAAAGGCTTCTTGGCCAAACTCGCGCACATAGCTGTCGGGATCGTGCTCGGCGGGCAAGAACAAAAATTTGATGCTGCGCACATCGGTGGCGTAGGGCAGGGCGCCATCGAGCGCTTTGCGGGCAGCCCGGCGGCCTGCGCCATCGCCGTCAAAGCTGAAAACCACCGCGTCGGTGAAACGAAACAACTTTTGCACATGCTCGGGGGTGCAGGCGGTGCCCAGCGTGGCCACCGCGTTGGCAAAGCCCAGCTGGGCCAGTGCCACCACGTCCATATAGCCTTCGGTGACCAGCACATAGCCTGCGCTGTGCAGGGCTTCGCGGGCTTCGTACAAGCCGTACAGCTCACGGCCTTTGTGGAATACCGGGGTTTCGGGCGAGTTGAGGTATTTGGGCGTGCCGCTGCCAATCACGCGCCCACCAAAGCCGATGCACTCGCCCTTGATGTTGCGGATCGGGAACATGATCCGGTCACGAAAGCGGTCGTAGCGTTTGTCGTCTTCTTCGTTCACGATCACCAGGCCCGATTCGGCCAAGAGCGGGTCGTCGTATTGGGGGAAGATGCTGGCCAGCGAGCGCCAGCCCTCGGGCGCGTAGCCCAGGCCAAAGCGCTTGGCGATCTGGCCGGACAGGCCACGGCCCTTGAGGTAGTCGATGGCGTGCGGGGTGATCTTGAGCTGCTCTCGGTAAGCCTGACCGGCTTTTTCGAGCACATCGCTCAGGCTGTCTTGCTTGGCTTTTTGAGCGGCCGCTTTGGCTCGGTCTTCGGGTGAGAGTTGCTCTTCGGGCACTTGCATGCCGGTTTGCTGGGCCAGGTCTTTCACCGCTTCGATGAAGGTCATGCCCGCGTGCTCCATCAAAAAGCCGATCGCGTTGCCGTTCTTGCCGCAGCCAAAGCAGTGGAAAAACTGTTTCGTGGGGCTGACGCTGAAGCTGGGGGATTTCTCGCCATGAAAAGGACACAGGCCCATGAAATTGGCGCCGCCTTTTTTGAGTTGCACATACTTGCCCACGATGTCGACCACATCGACACGGGACAGCAACTCCTGAATGAAAGACTGGGGGATGGCCATAGGGTCTTATTTTCGCCTATTGGGCCTGATTTATTCGGGGCAAACCAGCATGGATTTCAGCGTCAGCTCAGGCAAACTGATCCCGATTCCATTGCACCGTGACCCAGGAAAACCCATGAACGCCAGCCCGAGCAGCATTTTTGACCAAGACTTGCCCCCGACACCCGCCAACCACGCCCCGATGTCGCCGCTGGGCTTCATCGAACGCACGGCCGAGGTGTACCCCACCCGTTTGGCCATCGTGCATGGCCATTTGCGCCAGGATTGGGCCACCACTTACCGCCGCTGTCGGCAGTTGGCCAGCGCCCTCACGCAAGCAGGCATTGGCAAGAACGACACAGTGGCGGTGATGCTGCCCAACACGCCGCCCATGGTGGAAGCGCATTTTGGCGTGCCCATGGCGGGGGCGGTGCTCAATGCGCTGAACACCCGGCTCGACCCGGAGACGGTGGCTTTCATGCTGGACCATGGCGAGGCCAAGGCGGTGATCGTGGACTCGGAGTTTTCGGGTGTGATGAAAAAAGCCCTCGCGCTGCGACAGTCCACAGGCCCTTTGTTGGTGATCGATGTGGAGGATGCGCTGTACACGGGGGCTGCCGAAAAGCTCGGTTCGATGACTTACGAAGCCTTTGTGGCCAGGGGCGAGGCCAAATTTGCCTGGCGTTTGCCCGACGACGAGTGGGATGCGATTGCGCTGAACTACACCAGCGGCACCACCGGCAACCCCAAGGGCGTGGTCTACCACCACCGGGGCGCGGCCACCAATGCGATCTCCAACATTTTGGAATGGGACATGCCCAAGCATGCGGCGTATTTGTGGACACTGCCCATGTTCCATTGCAATGGATGGTGCTTTCCTTGGACGGTGGCCGCGCGCGCGGGCGTGAACGTGTGTTTGCGCAAGGTCGATGCGCAGACCATTTTTGACGCCATGCGCGACCATGGTGTCACGCATTACTGCGGTGCGCCCATCGTGCATGGGCTCTTGGTCAATGCGCCGGCGGCCATGAAGGCGGGCGTTCCTGCAGGCATCAAAGCCATGGTGGCGGGCGCTGCACCCCCCGCCTCGATGATCGAGGGCATGGAGCACATGGGTTTTGATTTGACCCATGTGTATGGCCTGACCGAGGTCTATGGACCGGCTACGGTGTGCCCCAAGCACCCCGAGTGGGATGCGCTGGACATTGGCGAGCGGGCCCGCCTGAACGCCCGCCAGGGTGTGCGCTACCACCTCCAGCGCGATGTGCGTGTACTGGATCCTGAGACCATGCAAGCCGTGCCGCAAGACGGCGCAACCATGGGCGAGATCATGTTCAAGGGCAACATCGCCATGAAAGGCTATTTGAAGAACCCCAAAGCCACGCAAGAGGCCTTTGCAGGTGGTTGGTTCCACAGCGGTGATCTGGCGGTGCAATACCCCGACGGCTACATCAAGATCAAGGACCGCAGCAAGGACATCATCATCTCGGGCGGCGAGAACATCTCGTCGATCGAGGTAGAAGACGTGCTGTACCGTCACCCCGATGTGTTGGCCGCTGCCGTGGTGGCCAAGCCCGATACCCGCTGGGGCGAGACACCGTGTGCGTTTGTGGAGCTCAAAGCCGGGGCGCAGACCACGCCCGAGCAGATCGTGGCGCATTGCAAGCAACACTTGGCGGGCTTCAAGGTGCCGCGTGCGGTGGTGTTTGGCGAATTGCCCAAAACCAGTACCGGCAAGATTCAGAAGTTCGAATTGCGCAAATTGGCAGGTTCGGCCGCAGCAATAGACGTTTGAGGAAAGCCTTCAGGCAATGTCAAAAGCGTGGGTGCCAAAGCGCCCTGCGCGGCGGTCGGCAAAATAGTGTTCCAGCGTTTCTTTGACCGTGCGAAAAGCCAGCTCGTCCCAGGGAATGTCGTTCTCGGTGAACAAACGCGCTTCCATGGTTTCGTGGCCGGGGTCGAACACATCGCTGGTCAGGCGCGCCCGGTAATACAAATGCACCTGGCCCACACGCGGCACGCTCATCACGGTGAACAGGTCTTCCATGATGAACTGCGCACCCGCTTCTTCGGTGGTTTCGCGGGCTGCACCTTCCGAGGTGGATTCACCCAACTCCATGAAACCCGCAGGCAGCGTCCATTTGCCTTTGCGGGGCTCGATGTTGCGCTTGCACAGCAGCACCTGTTCGCCCCAAACAGGCACCGTGCCCACCACATTGAGCGGGTTTTCATAGTGCACGGTGTGGCACACGGTGCAGATGGCCCGTTCTTTGGTGTCGCCGTCGTCGGGCAAGCGGCGGGCCACGGGCGCGCCGCATTGCCGGCAGTGTCGTATGGTGCGGTCAAACATCATGAAATGGGCCCAAAGTGTGGGTGCAGAAAAAACGGTTGTGCAAGTCTAACCAGTCCGCCATGAAAAAACCTCCAGGGCGGTGAGCCATGGAGGTCTTTGGTGGGGATTTGCCCGATCAGGTCAGGTACGGAATCAGGAACAAAGTGATGCCTGGGAAGAACAACAACAACAAGGTGCGGATGGTGTCGCTGACCAAGAAGGGCATGATGCCTTTGTAGCTTTCGCTCAGCGGCACGTCTTTGGCCATACCGTTGACCACATACACGTTCAGCCCCACGGGCGGAGCCAGCATGCCAAAGCCCACCGTCATCAGCACCATGATGCCGAACCAGATGGCGGTGTATTCCGGCGTCATGCCAAAGTCGAGCTTCATGATGATGGGGAAGAAAATGGGGATGGTGAGCAAGAGCATGGACAACTCGTCCATCACCGCGCCCAGCACCACATACAGCAGCAAGATGCCGCTGACCACCATCAGCGGAGCCAGGTTCATGGAGACCACCAGCTCTGCCAGTTGACCCGGCACTTGCGTGCGTGCCAATGATGCGTTCATGACGTCGGCCCCCATGAAAATCATGAAGATCATGGCGCTGCTCAATGCGGTGGCATGGAAGCAATGGAGGAATTTTTCCCAGCTCAATTCACGCTTGAGCAGTGCCGCCAAAAAGGTGGATGCAGCGCCCACAGCCGCCCCTTCGGTGGGGGTGAAAAAGCCCGCATAAATGCCACCAAAAACGATCACAAAGATGGTGGCAATCGGCAAGATGCCTTTGAGCGATTCAAAGCTCATCTTTTCACGCTCTTCCTGGTCGGGGGCTTGGCCTGGCACCAGGCGCACATAAATCGCGATGGCGATCATGTAACCAACCATGGCGATGATGCCCGGCAGCATGGCGGCGGCAAACAGCTTGGCGATGTTTTGCTCGGTCAAGATGGCATAAATCACCAAGGGCACGGAGGGCGGAATCAAGATGCCCAGTGTGCCGCCTGCAGCCAAGGTGCCCGTGGACAGACGCCCCGAATAGCCGTGGCGTTTCATCTCGGGCAAAGCCACACCCGTGATCGTAGCCGCGGTGGCCACAGACGAGCCGCAGATGGCGCCGAAGGCGCCGCAGGCCAGCACAGCGCCCATGGCCAAGCCGCCTTTGAATCGGCCCATGACGGCCGCTGCAAACTGAAACAGCGCTTTGCTGATACCGCCTTGGGTGGCGAAATTGCCCATCAAGATGAACAGTGGGATCACCGACAAGTCGTAATTGGCCAATCGGGCAAAGGCCAGGTTGTTCAGAAAATTCAGGAAAGGCGATACGCCTGACTGCAAAATGAAACCCACCGCACCGGCCAAGAACATGGCACCCGCGATCGGCACGCGCACGACCATCAGCACCAGCATGATGCCGAAAATGAGCAGGGCCAGTTGAATGGGGGTCATGTCGAAGCCTTCTGGTGATCCATGGTCGAGAGCGCCTGCATGGCCGCAATGATGGCGGAGATGCCGAAAGGGATGCACATGCTGGTGAAGACGATCCAGTCTGGAAAGCCCAGCAGCATGGAAGCGCCCATGGTTTCTTTGGCATTGATGGCCGCAGCGCCGCACCGCCAGGCCAACAAAGCAAAAATCAGCGTCATCAGCCCATCGCCTAAGCGGTCGAGCTTGAAGTTGGTGGCTTCGCTGCACTTGGCGGTGAAGAAGTCCACGATGATGTTTTCGCGCTTGAACTGGCACCAGGGCATGAACAGGGCGATCGCAGCGCCTGCGCCAACACCTGTGAGTTCGAAGTCGCCAATCAGGGCAGTGTCAAAAAAGTTACGCCCGATCAGGCTGTAACAGGTCATCAGCATCAGGCCAGTCATGACCAGCCCTCCCAATATGCTGCAGAGCCGGGCAAGCCGCTCCAGGGGATTTGAAAACATCATGGTGCGCTCCGCTGAGCGGAAAATTGAAAAATCAGTTCGGGGTCTGACTGCAATGCATGCATCAAGGCAGGCCCCTTAAAAACAGAGAGCAGGGTCCTGCCCTGCTCTCGTATCTCATCCAAGCGGAATTACTTGGTGTACTGCTTGATCAGGTCGGTTGCGGATTGGAGCATACCTTTGCCGTCCATGCCCTTGCCGGTCATCTCGGCCACCCAAGCGTCGTCCAGTGAGTCCGTAGCTTTCTTCCATTTTTCCAGTTCAGCTTTGGGGATGATGCTGATTTTTTGGTTGGCAGAAGCTTCAAAGACTTTCTTGCCAGGGACATCGTGACCGGCTTGGGTTTTGCCCAGGAAGGCGGACAGTTCGCGGCCCGAGTTCTTGTCGATGACGGCTTTCAGATCGGCTGGCAGCGATTCGTACTTGGCTTTGTTCATGGGCAACACAAACACGGTGGTGTACAGCGCGTTGTAGCTGCGGTCGGTTTCGGCGGTGAAGTTGGTCAACTCATTGACCTTCAGGCTGGGTGCCACTTCGTAGGGAATCACCGCGCCATCGATCACACCTTTGGACAGTGCGTAAGGCACCTGGGGCACAGGCATGGCCACAGGCGTGGCGCCCATCATTGCCACCATTTTGTTGACTTGGCGTGTGGGCGCGCGAACTTTCAGACCCTTCAGGTCGGCCATGGTGGTCACGGCTTTGTTCTTGGTGTAGATGTTGCCTGGGCCATGCACGTGAATGGCCAGCATTTTCACGTCTTTGTAGTCGTCCTGAACGAACTTTTGGGCATAGTCCCAAGCAGCGCGGCTGGTGGCTTCCGCATTGGTCATCATGAAGGGCAACTCAAACACTTCGAGTTTGGCCAATTTGGGCGTGAAGGCTTGCAAAGTCCAAGCCACATCGACCACGCCATCACGAGCCTGCTCATACAACTGCACGGGTGTTCCGCCCAGTTGCATCGAGGGGAAAATGTCGCATTTCAGGCGGTCTTTGGAGTCGCGTGCAATGTTTTTGCACCAGTCGCCCAACATGGTGGTGTGCTGAATGGTTTGTGCGCTCAAAAAGTGGTGCACTTTCAGGGTGATGGTTTGCGCTTGCACGCCCAAACCTGCGGCCATCAGGCCAATGGCCAAGGCGGACTGTTTCAAGAGGGTCGTCATGGATTTGTCTCCGTTGTACATGTGGAACATGGATGATAAATCAACCAAGAGGTCGGTAATTGATGATGAATATGAATTATATTGCAAGAAATTAAGATTAAACTAAGGGTAAACGCGAATTAATTTGCAATTCTTGCACTTTTGTTCATTATTTGATCAGGGTTTTCAGGCTGCCCAATCCAGCGACATGGCCCTCGAGCAGGTCGCCAGACACCACGGCAGCCACGCCCTCTGGGGTGCCGGTGTATATGAGGTCGCCGGCTTGCAGCTCCCAGGCGGCTGACAGGTGCTCGATGGTTTCGGCCACATTCCAGATCAGTTTGGCCACACTGCTGCGTTGCCGATCTGCGCCGTTGACTTGCAGACTGATTTCCGCGTTGTGCACGTCGCCCGCTTGGGCGATGGGGGTGATCGGGCCGATCGGGGCCGAATGGTCAAAGGCCTTGCCAATGCACCAAGGGCGCCCTTGTTTTTTCATCTCGTTTTGCAGGTCGCGGCGCGTCATGTCCAAGCCTACGGCGTAACCGTAGATGTGCTGGTGCGCGTGGGCTGCAGCGATGTTGCGCCCGCCCGAGCCAATGGCCACCACCAGCTCAATTTCGTGGTGCAAATTTTGGGTGAGGCTGGGGTAAGGCATGTGGCCCGTTTGGCCTTCTTCCACCACCACCAAGCTGTCATTGGGCTTCAAAAAGAAGAACGGTGGCTCACGACCCGTGAAGCCCATTTCTTTGGCATGTTCTTCGTAGTTGCGGCCCACACAGTAAATGCGGTGAACCGGAAAACGGCTGGCTTGCCCCAAAACGGGCACGGATACGGTGGGCATTGGTGAGAACAAAAAGCTCATGAATCACTTCCAACAGTCAAAATGAACACCCACATCATGCCAAATACCGCTGGACTCACAAAGCCTTCCGTGTCGCAAAAAACAAAAATTTTTGAGCGCGCTTACCATATGAGTCTTGTCCAGTAACGCGACTGGTGATCACCCTGTTTTGGATGGAGACAACCGGAAATGAACCACAGCATTGATTTGGCGGCGGCCCCGGGGCATTTGATTCGGCGCTCACACCAAATTTCTGTGGCGGTCTTCAACGCGCATTTGGCTGCGGCAGATGTCACGCCTGTACAGTTTGCCATTTTGAACGCCCTGAGCGACACCCCCGGGGTGGACCAAATCACCTTGGCTAAGCGGGTGGCCTTCGATCCTGCAACTTCGGGGTCGGTGATCGGACGTCTCGAGAGCAAGGGCTGGGTTGACCGGTTTGCGGACCCTGTAGACCGCAGACGCAAGTTGCTGGTCTTGACACCAGATGGTCAGCAAGCCTTGTCAAGCATGCAGTCTGCAGTGGTGGCCATTCAGGCTGAAATTTTGTCGCCGTTGACCCCGCAAGAGCAGGGGCAGTTCATGCGATTGCTCAGCCGATTGGTGACGGGTCACGAGGCAGCTTGAGCCCAGCGATCGAACGTTTCAGGCCGACTTGAGTGTCAACTCAAAGTGTTCCACATGGGGAGGCGCTGCAAAAAAGGGGCCGACGATGGCGCGCCATTCGGTGAACAGAGGCGATTGGCGAAACCCCACGGTATGGTCTTCTAGGGTGTCCCAAAAGATTTGCAAGATGTAGCGCTCGGGGCTTTCGATTCCGCGGTTGACTTTGCCACCCTGAAAACCTTTGGCTTTGCAGGCCACGGTGTTCAAGCCCAGTTCAATGGCTTTTTCAAATTCGGCTTGTTGACCGGGGTGGATGCGGATGTCGGCGAGTTCGAGGATCATGAAGGGCTTTTTTTGAAAGTAAGCGAAGCCTCTACCTTAATGCATCCTGGACGGCGGGCTTGACAAACGTGAGGCATGCCAGACCATGGCTGTGAAAAGCACCGACACCAGGGCCAGCGCAGCGGTGCTGGTCATCCAGAAAGTGTCCACGCTCGGGCGCATGGGCCAACCAGCCCAATCCACACCTTGGTAAGCCAGCAAATACCCGCCATACAAACCCATACCCCAGAGCAAGGCGGTGTAAATCAACAGGGGCATCAAGGTGATGCGGTAACAGCGCAGGAGGTAGGCGCAGACCGCTTGTACGGCGTCTGCCAAGTGGTAAAGCGCCACCCACGCCAGCCAGGCCTTGGCCGCTTGGACCACGCCGGGGTCTTTGCTGAAGACTTGGGCCAACGTTTCGCGGCCCATGAACAAAACGCCAGCGCCCAACAAAGCCGCGCCAATGGCCAAGCCGATGCCCATCGCAGCGGCTTGGCGTGCTTTGTGTGCTTGGCCTGCGCCCAGCCAAAACCCTGTGCGCGCGCTGCTGGCAATCCCCAAAGCCAGAGGCACCATGTACAGCAAAGCGGCCAAACTGGCGGCGATTTGGTGACTGGCCAAGGCCACGGCCCCCAGGCGTGCGATGAACAAGGCCATCAAGGTGAACGAGGTGACTTCCACCATGATCGACAAACCGGCCGGCACACCCAGTGCCAAGAAACGCCGAATGACTGACCAATCAGGCTTTTCAGGTGGTCGCCACAAGTGGTAAGGCTTGTAAATGTCTTGCGTGCGCAATAGCCAAAGGCCCGCGAGCATCATGAGGACGTTGACGGCCAAGGTGGCCCAAGCGCAGCCCACCACACCCATGCCCGCAAAGCCTGCGCCGCCAAAGGTCAAGGCGTAAGACAGGGGGACTTTGACGACCAATGCGCCCGCCTGCAACCCAGTGACCAAACGGGGCAGGCCCAGGCTTTGGTTGAGGGTGCCGTACAGGCGAAACAGCAAAGAAGGCACCAAGGCCACCGCCAAAATGCGCAAATAAGCCCGAACATCGGGCCACAGTTCTGGCGGCACGTCTGTGGCAGAAAGCCACAGGTCTGGAAACCACAGTCCGCAGATGCCCAGCGATGATGCACCGCCAGCAATGTAGAGGGCTTGCCTGAAGGACCGGCCCACCTCGGTTTGCCGTCCACCGCCATGCAGTTCAGCCCACACAGGCAGCAAGGCCTGCAGCAGACCGTTGAGCGCCACGTAAATGCTGATGTAAATGGACGACGCCAACGCCAAGACCGCCAAGGCCTGGGGGCTGTAACGTCCGGCGATCAAGGTGTCGGCAATGCCAAACGACATGACGGCCAGTTGGCCCACCAGCACGGTGCCGGCATGTCGGGCGATGATGCGCAGCTCGGACATCGGGTCAGTTCACGGGCTGTTCAAGCGCTGCTGTCAAAGGTGTCACCGAGCGGAAAATGAGCAGGGTCTCGTTTTTGTCGGTGGGCCGTTTGATGGCCGTTGCTTCTTCCCAGCCGAGCCGCTTGATTTTTTCCGACAACAAGGATGCGTTGACTTTGTCCACAATGAGCCATGGGCAATCGGCTTGAGGCGTTTGCATGGGCATCAAGTGCACTTGTGCGTGGTGCTTGAGCGCTGTGCCTTGGGCTTTGCTGATGCCCGCATACTGCAGGCAAGTTGCAGGGCCAGTGATGGCGGTTATTTTTTCGACCAATGGCTCGTAGCCTCGGGCGTAATTGAGCAGCGGCAGCCACAAAGTGGTCAAGAGCAGCCAGCAAAGCACAGCACCTGCGGCAGGTAACACCAGGCTTTTCCAGATGGCTGCGGGCATCTTGCCCGTCCGCCATTTCACCAATGCGCCCCAAGACAGGGTGGCAAGCAGTGCCAAGGCAAATGAAACGATTGAAAACTCGGGCACAAACTCGGGTGCCAATCGGGCCACGTTGCGCGCCGGTGCTCCTGGCGTGCCCGTTTGCATGGCAAACCAGACGACCCAAATGGTGAGCGCGCAAATGCTGAAAAACAGCAAAGTGAACCAGTCGATCAAGGCCCCTAGGCTGCGTTTGAGGGTGGGCAATGCAAAGGCAGCCAAGGTGGCGATGGCCGGCAGCGAGGTCAACAGCGCGCGGTCCGACAGGCCGGTGAGCCAAGTCGCACCGATCGTCACGCCCACAAACCAAAGCGGTAAACCCAGATGGGGGTAACGCCAACCTTTGGACAGTTGCCCCCGCCAGCGCCACAGCGACCAAAGCGCCAAAGGCCAGGCGGGCCAAGTGAACCATGCGATCAGCTTGGCCAAGGCATGGATGTCGACCAGGCGGTGAGGCACCACACGCCAGCGCCACAAATCCAGCGCCCCTGCGGTGGTGATGCACAGCAGGCAAACCAGGGCCAACAGACCCAAGTCAAGCATGCTCAAGCGGCGTTGCGTGGGGGCTGGATGGGCCGCAGCGCAGATGAGCGAGCCACCAACGCCCAAGCACAGCGCCAAACTGGGGGCGCCCGACAGGGTCAGCCCCAGCATGCCGGTGGTGATGGCCAAAGCACTTTGCAGGCGATGGCGGGTCAATGTTGACAGTCCAAAAAACAACAAGGCTGCAAAACACAACTGGCTCAGCGCGGGCGTGGTTTCATGGGACAGTT
Organism: Limnohabitans sp. Rim8; assembly: GCF_945869175.1. Classification (GTDB taxonomy): domain Bacteria; phylum Pseudomonadota; class Gammaproteobacteria; order Burkholderiales; family Burkholderiaceae_C; genus Limnohabitans_A. Next base: position 20,182 of record NZ_CAMBNZ010000011.1, read on the forward strand.
GAGCCAAGCCCAAGCAAGCCAGCAGGGCCAACAAGCCGCCGTCGGCCAAAGCACGGGCATAGTCGGCGGGCTTGGCTTCTCCCCCAAACGCAAATGCCACAGGTTGTGCCGCCGGGTGACGCGTCAGGGCATACACCGCATACCAAGTTGCTGCGAGTGTGGTCATCAGCATGACGATGAAGGGCAAGCGGGCAAACAAGTCCTCGAAACCTTCTGGCGCGAGCCGAACAAAGAATGCACCCAACCAATAAGGCAGCAAAGCGAGTTGGCTGTCGGGGCTGCCCAGCAGCGTGGGCTTGAGCCAACTGGTGGACTCGCCCAGGCCCGGTTGGGCCAGTTGCAGCATGTAGCCAAAGGCCTCCATGTCCTGGGATTTCCAGGGCGAACGGCCCCAAAAGCCGGGCAAAACATAGGCGGCGCACAGCAACAGCAGGTACAGGCGCGGCAGTCTGCGCACAGCGCTTTGGGCAACGATGGCTGGTGTGGGTTGTTTCACAGGCTCAAAAGATATCAAGGTAAAGTGGTTGGAGTGTGTCGCTCAAGCTGCGGCAGTGGCATGGCAGAAGTTGCACCTGGCCAATGCCAAACAAAACAAAACCAAACAAAAAGGGCAGGCCGGTTGCCCGGGCTGCCCTTTGGGAAACACCAATGCGCGAATTACTTGGCGATGGTGGTGGTCTTGCCGAAACGGTTGCGGAACTTCTCCACGCGGCCACCCATGTTGTCCACCGACTTTTGCGTGCCGGTGTAGAAGGGGTGCGACTCGCTGGTCGTGTCCAACTTGTACCAAGGCAACTCGCGACCGTCTTCCATTTTGATCATCTCTTTGGTGTTGGCGCATGAACGGGTCACGAACTTGAAACCATTGGACATGTCTTGGAAGCAAACTTCACGGTAGTTGGGGTGAATGCCATCTTTCATGGGGGAATCCTTTTATTTTCGCTACGGCAGCCACTCTTCAGCCTATCTGAGAGCACTTTCCGCAAAACCTGCGATTATAGGGTATCAGCCACCGCGCCGCATCATGTCAAAGAACTCGGAGTTGTTCTTGGTGGCTTTCATGCTCTTCAAAACCATTTCCATCGCCTCGATCTCGTCCATGTTGTACATGAACTGTCGCAGGATGCGGGTTTTTTGCAGCACTTCGGGTTGAAGCAGCAACTCTTCGCGGCGGGTGCCGCTGCGGTTCAGGTTGATGGCCGGGAACACGCGTTTTTCGTACAAACGGCGTTCCAGGTGGATTTCGCAGTTGCCCGTGCCTTTGAACTCTTCAAAGATGACCTCGTCCATTCTGCTGCCGGTGTCCACCAAGGCCGTGGCGATGATGGTGAGGCTGCCGCCTTCTTCCACATTGCGGGCAGCGCCAAAGAAACGCTTGGGGCGCTGCAAAGCGTTGGCGTCCACACCACCCGAGAGCACTTTGCCAGACGAAGGCACCACGTTGTTGTAGGCGCGGGCCAGGCGGGTGATCGAGTCCAGCAGGATCACCACGTCTTTTTTCAACTCGACGAGGCGTTTGGCACGCTCGATCACCATTTCGGCCACATGGACGTGGCGCGAAGCAGGTTCGTCAAAAGTGGAGGAAATCACCTCACCGCGCACGTTGCGCTGCATTTCGGTCACTTCTTCTGGGCGTTCGTCGACCAGCAGCACCATCAGGTGTACATCGGGGTAGTTGGCGGTGATGGCGTGGGCGATTTGCTGCATCATCACCGTCTTGCCCGACTTGGGCTGCGCCACGATCAGGGCGCGTTGGCCACGGCCAAGTGGGGCAATGATGTCGATCACGCGGGAGGTGATGTTTTCCTCGCCCTTGATGTCGCGCTCCAAGCGCATCTGCTCTTTGGGGAACAGGGGCGTCAGGTTTTCGAACATGACCTTGTGCTTGTTGTTCTCGGGCAGGTCGTCGTTGACCTTGTCCAGCTTGGTCAGGGCAAAGTAACGCTCGCCGTCTTTGGGAATGCGCACTTCACCTTCGATCATGTCGCCGGTGTGCAGGTTGAAGCGGCGCACTTGGCTGGGGCTGATATAAATGTCATCGGTGCTGGCGGTGTAGCTCGAGTCCGGGCTGCGCAAGAAACCAAAGCCGTCAGGCAGGATCTCCAGTACACCGTCGGCAAAGACCTGTTCGCCTGCTTTGGCACGCTTTTTGATAATGGCAAACATGAGTTCCTGTTTGCGCATCCGACCGGTGTTCTCGATTTCGAGCGCGTCGGCTTGCTTCAGGAGTTCGGACACATGAAGTGCCTTGAGTTCATTCAAATGCATGGGAATTGGCCTGTGGCGAATCGGTCAACAGGAGACCGTTGTTCGGGGTAACCGGGTGGAAATACTTTGGACCGGATGCCGCCCGGGGTTGGGGGCGGATGCTTCCGTCAGTGGGGGCGTGTGACCCTGTTCGGGCCGCCTTGTGGGAAATTATGACAGGTTTTGTCTTGGGTTCTGAAAACAAAAAAACCGGGTCATCTCTGCCCGGTTCTTCAGGGAAGGCAGGCAGGTGAGCTGCCTGTACGATGTTTCAAGCCAATTGCTGGTCGATGAATGCGGTCAGTTGGGACTTGCTCATGGCCCCCACTTTGGTGGCAGCCAGTTGACCGTCTTTGAAAATCATCAGGGTGGGGATGCCGCGGATGCCGAACTTGGCCGGAACATCACGGTTTTCGTCCACATTCATTTTGGTGACCTGCAGCTTGCCTTCGTAGACGCCAGCCACTTCGTCCAAGATGGGTGCAATCATCTTGCAAGGGCCACACCATTCGGCCCAAAAGTCCACCACCACCGGCTGGCTGGACTGGAGCACGTCGGCATCGAAAGTGGCGTCGGTAATGTGTTTGATCAGATCGCTGGCCATGGCCTATTCCTTGTGAACATTGAAGATGCAGCTAAAGTCGTCTCTATTTTGACAGAATCCTTCCAAGTCCCACTGTCGCACAGGTGTTGGCAGACTTTCATCCATGACTTTTTCTTCAGACCCTTCCTCATTGCCTGGCGACCCAGCGTTGTCGGTCGATGTCGCCATTGTGGGCGGTGGCCCGGCCGGATTGATGGCCGCAGAGGTGCTCTCGCAAGCGGGCGTCTCAGTTCACTTGTTTGATGCCATGCCGTCGGTCGGCCGTAAATTCTTGTTGGCCGGCAAAGGGGGCTTGAACTTGACCCACTCGGAGGAGCCGCATTTGTTTCGCACCCGTTATGGCGCGCAACAAGACCAGGTGGCCTCTTGGTTGAGTCAAATGGACGCACAAGGGGTCAGGGACTGGGCCCACAGCTTGGGCGTGGACACCTTTGTGGGCACTTCGGGGCGGGTTTTCCCTCTGGAGATGAAAGCGGCCCCCTTGCTGCGGGCCTGGCTGCAGCGCTTGCGACATCCCGCTTCGGGTGTTCCGGTGCGGTTTCACATGCGTCACCGATGGCAGGGTTGGGACGGCGATCACTTGGTATTTCAAAACACGGGTGCCGAGGGTGTGAGGCGGGTGAGTGCGTGCGCCACACTTTTGGCGTTGGGAGGTGCCAGTTGGCCGCGTTTGGGATCGGACGGTTCTTGGGTGCCCGTGCTGGAGGAGCAGGGCGTGAGCATTGCCTCTTTGCAACCGGCCAATTGTGGTTTTGACGTGACGGGGCGAGACGGTCAAGGTTGGACCGAACACTTTCGCAGTCGATTTGCCGGGCATGCGCTCAAGTCGGTTGCCCTTCGGGTTGACGCCTTGTCTTCCAGTGCGAGGCTTGCTGAAAACCAGCCCGCTGAGGCCCCTATGTCCCCCAGATTCGAGCGAAAAGGTGAATTCGTCATTACCGACAGCGGGGTGGAGGGCAGCTTGGTGTACGCGGCATCGGCTCTTTTGCGCGACGATTTGGCGCAGGGTCCTGCGCATTTCAGGCTGGATTTGTTGCCCGATAAAACCTTGGCGCAGGTGCAAAACCAGGTGCAGTGGCCGCGCGGCAGCCGGAGTTTGTCGAGTCATCTCAAAAGCCGCTTGGGCATTGACGGCGTCAAAATGGGCTTGTTGTACGAACTGTGTTCACCTCAGACCTTGGCCCAACCCGAGGCCTTGGCGGCCAGTTTGAAGGGGTTGGCGATCTCACTTCAAAAACCCAGGCCTGTGGCCGAGGCCATCAGCACGGCGGGCGGTGTCAGGCGTTCAGCCGTCACGCCGGAGGGCATGCTCTTGAGGCGACCTGGGGTTTATTGTGCCGGTGAAATGATGGACTGGGAGGCCCCGACGGGGGGATACCTTTTGACCGCTTGTTTGGCCAGTGGCCGGGCCGCTGGATTAGGTATTTTGACAAATTTGTAACATCTCATCACATATTGTGTAGACCTGAAGCCCTCTTGGCGCGTTGTGATGGGGTGAATCACTTCCACAAGAACGAGGTCGACATGTCTCCAGAAGCTTCCCAGGAATACCAGCGTGCTGTTGAAGAGGCCGCCAATGCTTTCATGAAAGTGATGGCTTTGCGTGGTTTCAACGTCCGTGACTATCCCCAAAACTTCGTCGCTCAAATGGCGCAGCAAACCAAGCTGGCTTTTGAAACCAACCGTTTGGGTGCCCATCAACATGCCGACAAACTGGTTTCTGAGTTGCTCCGCGCTGCCCCTGCTGCGCCCCAGCTGGTCAGCACTTCCAAGGTCAAAACCATGCCATTTCCAGCATTGCGCCGTCGAATGGCCTGAGGCGGTATCCATAGGGGTGAGCGGGGAAGGTCTGACTGAGGCCATCGCTCATATCAACCCTCCTGAATAGATAAGGTGACGAGCCTTGACCCCGGCACTGGATTCACAGTTAGGGCTGCTTGGTTCCCCACCTGACCCGGTTGGCCGCTTCACCATGCGGGAAGGCCCGTCAAGACAGATTGTAGGCGAGCTGGCCCAGCCTTTTGAATCCAAGTGTGTTTTTTACTGTGAGCCGCGGCAGACCAGCGCCAACAACACGACATGGTTTTCGAGTGGGTGTTTGACCCGGCTGGCAGCTGTGTGGATCAGCCTGATTCGGCCTCGCCAGCCCGATAGAATCGGTGCCATGTCTTACCTTGTACTCGCGCGCAAATACCGCCCCCGCAACTTCACCGAAATGGTCGGGCAGGAGCATGTGGTTCAGGCTTTGACCAATGCCTTGGTTCAGCAGCGTTTGCACCATGCTTACTTGTTCACCGGCACCCGGGGCGTGGGGAAAACCACGGTGTCGCGTATTTTGGCCAAGTCGCTCAATTGCCAGGGCGCAGACGGGCAGGGCGGTATCACCGCCGAGCCGTGTGGTGTCTGTCAGGCTTGCCGTGACATTGATTCCGGTCGTTTTGTGGACTACACCGAGCTCGACGCTGCGTCCAACCGGGGTGTGGACGAGGTGCAAAGTTTGCTGGAACAGGCGGTTTACAAGCCGGTGCAGGGGCGCTTCAAGGTCTTCATGATCGACGAGGTGCACATGCTGACCAACACCGCGTTCAACGCGATGTTGAAGACCCTCGAAGAACCCCCCGAATATCTGAAATTCGTGCTGGCCACGACCGACCCGCAAAAAGTGCCGGTGACGGTGCTCTCGCGTTGCCTGCAATTCAACTTGCGCCCCATGGCGCCTGAGACGGTGTTTGAACACCTGACGCAGGTGTTGGCGGCAGAACAATTGGCGGCCGAGCCTTTGGCGTTGCGATTGTTGGCGCGGGCCGCTCGAGGCTCGATGCGGGATGCGCTGAGTTTGACCGACCAAGCCATTGCCTTTGGCAACGGCTTGGTGCAAGAGGCGGGGGTGCGCCAAATGCTCGGCAGTGTGGACCGCAGCCATGTGTTGCAAATGATCGGCGCCCTGACCGAGGGCGACGGCGCGGCCGTGGTCAACCAGGTCAATGCCCTGCGCCTGCAAGGCGTGTCGGCCGCCGCCACGCTGGAAGACATGGCCATGCTGCTGCAGCGCATGGCGGTGATGCAGATGGTGCCCAGCATGGAGCAAGACGGCGATGACCCCGATACCCAGGGCTTGGCCGATCTGGCCCAGGCCATGCCGGCCGAAGAGACGCAATTGCTCTACAGCCTGTGCCTGCATGGGCGAACCGAGCTGGGTCTGGCCCCGGACGAATACGCGGCCCTGACCATGGTGCTGCTGCGCTTGTTGGCCTTCAAGCCCCCAGTGGGATCGCCGGAAAAAAAAAGTCCGCGAACCCGCTCCGAACCCCTGACAAAAGCGCCTGAAACAACGCCTGCCCCTGCGGCTGCAGAAAATCTGTCCGAGCCACCTCCTTGGGAGGAGTGGCCTGACACGACCGATCATGCCGAGGAGCAGACTGTGGCCCCAGTGAGCCCGGAAAAACCGCCGACTGCGTTGCGTGCATTGCCGGTGCGAGAGGCGCCAGAGCCCTCTGCCCGATTGGACATGCCCCGGCCGGTGGTGCCGGCGGTGCTGCAGGCCACGCCAGAAGGCGATTTTTGGTTGGACGTGGTGCAAGGCTTGCTGACGCAAGACGCCATCCAAGCGCTGGTTCGGGAGTTGGCCCTGCAGTCGCAACTTTTGGCACGCGATGCTGACCAATGGCAGCTGCGCGTGGAGCGCGAAACGCTCAACCACCTCGCTAGCCGCGAGCGTTTGCAAGCGGCTTTGTCGGCGGCAGGCCATGGGAATGTGACGCTGCACATCGAGATGGGCCCGGTGACCGACAGCCCTGCCAGGCGTTTGGCAATCAAGGCCGCTGAAAAAATGCTGGCGGCGCAAGAACTCATCCAAAGCGATCCCTTGGTCCAAGCCATGGTGCGTGACTTTGGGGCCAAAATCGTGCCCGGCAGCATTCAGCTGATTTGATTTAACCCATTTTTCACCCTCTTTAAGGAAACAACATGTTCAACAAAGGACAACTTGCCGGTCTGATGAAGCAGGCCCAAGCCATGCAAGACAACCTGAAAAAGGCCCAAGATGAATTGGCTTTTGTCGAGGTCGAGGGCCAAGCGGGCTCGGGCATGGTCAAAGTCTTGATGACGTGCAAGCACAGCGTGCGCCGAGTGACGATTGACCCCAGCTTGCTGGCCGATGACAAGGACATGCTGGAAGATTTGGTGGCCGCCGCTTTCAACGACGCTGTGCGCATGGCCGAAGAGGTCTCGCAGCAAAAAATGGGCAAGTTGACCGCTGGTTTGCCCCCGGGCATGAAGCTGCCATTCTGATGGACTGACCATGGCCGATACCCACGCCCTTGCCACTTTGGTCCAAGCCCTCAAGGGTTTGCCAGGGGTGGGCATCAAATCGGCCCAGCGCATGGCCTTTCAGTTGCTGCAAAACGACCGGGCCACCGCGCGTCAATTGGCAGCCGCTTTGGACAATGCGGTCCAAAAAATCCGGCACTGTGCGTGTTGCCACACTTTCACCGAGGCCGAGTTGTGCGACACCTGCTTGGACGCCAGCCGTGACCGCACGGTGTTGTGTGTGATCGAAACCCCCGCTGACCAATCGGCCATCGAGCGAACAGGCACCTACCGGGGCTTGTACTTTGTGCTCATGGGCAAGCTCAGCCCTTTGGACGGCATCGGCCCGCACGACATTGGTTTGGCCAAGCTCAAGCAACGAGTGGGCGATGGGGTGCTGACCGAGGTGATTTTGGCGACCAACTTCACCGCCGAAGGCGAAGCCACCGCGCATGTGATCTCAGAAATGATCCGTCAGCAGGGCTTGTGCGTGACACGTCTGGCGCGGGGCGTGCCTGCAGGCAGCGAGCTGGAATATGTGGACTTGGGCACCATTGCCCACGCGCTGGTCGATCGACGCTGAGCGGCGGCCACTTCAGACCATGCGGGTCCTTGGGCGGGGGTGTGGCCCCTGAGGGTTCGCTGGCAATCCATTACGTGAAAACCCGATCGGGATGAATCCCGATGCGCAAAACGTGGCTTGTTCTTATGCTGAGGTTCTCGAATTTTCGAGGGTTCATGGGGAGCAGTTGGTGTCTGATGGGCGTGGACAACGTCGTTCTTTTTTGCTTTCTGCCTTGGGTGCTTGGGCCGTGTCTCCCGGATCGATGGCCGCTCCTGACCCAGTGCGCAGCGAGCAGCGGCCCCTTCAACGCGTCAGCATCGCTTTGGCTGCGCCCAACAGCCTTTACCACTTGCCCTTGACCCTGGCCGACAAGCTGGGGTATTTCAGACAAGCGGGGATTGCTGTGGAGTGGTCGCCGCAAGAGTCTGGCGCCAAGGCTTTGGCCATTGCCTTGCAAGGGCAGGTCAACGTGGTGGCCAGTGCGTTTGAACACCTCTTCGGTTTGCATCAAAAGGGCTTGAACTACCAAGCTTTTGTGCAGATGGGGCGAACCCCACAGCTGAGTTTCGGTGTCGCAACCCGGCTGGATGTGCGTTCGGTGATGGGACTCAAAGGGGCCCGTGTGGGGGTGAGCTCCCTCCAATCGAGCACCCACTCCATGGCCTGTCATTGGCTGATGCAAAACGGCCTTTTGCCGGAGGATGTGGTCTTTGTGGAGGTGGGGACCTCTGCCGGCGTGGTGGATGCCTTGCGAACAGGCACCATCGATGCTTTGTGTAACCCTGACCCCATCATGTACGGGCTAGAGCAGCGCAACGAAATCCGCCTATTGGGTGAGGCCCGAACACTGATGGCCTCGCGAAAACTGATGGGCGGTTCGGTTCCAGGGTCTTGTTTGTGGGCCCGTACAGATTTCTTGCAAAAGCAGCCTGAGCTGACTCAGGCTTTGAGCGATGCCGTGGTGCACGCGCTCAAATGGCTGCAAACGGCAGGCCTGACCGACATCTTGAAGACCGTCCCTTCCACGCACTGGGTGGGGGACCGTGCCATTTACTTGGGGGCATTCGAAAAGTTGCGAGAGTCTTATGCCCTGGATGGCTTGTTTGTCACGAACGATGTGACCAATGCGTGGCATGCTTACAACCGATTGCCCAACCGTTTGGGGGGCGCGCGTCCAGCGTTGGCTTCCACCTACAACAACAGTTTTGCTTTGAGATCCAAAAATCGGTTTTCAGCTTAAGGGGTGACCCTTTCCCACTTGGCGCTTCAACGTGCTGTTTTGTTGGTCTTTTTGCGTGGTGTCTGTGCAGGTTTGGGCGGGTCTGATTTCGCGGAACTTGGCCGTGTCACCCGCCTTGCGCCCTGCGAGGGCACCAAGAGGGTCAAGGTTTGACCCGAGGCCAGATGTGTGTTGACTTTCAACTTGTTCCAGGCGGCCATGTTGGCTTCAGACACGCCATGGCGTGCTGCCAAACTGGCGAGAGAATCGCCTTTGCGCGCTTTGACCAAAATTCGTTTGAGCACCATTTCGGGTGCCAGTCCGAGTTGGCCGTTGTCGGCCAGGTGTTCGGTCACATCGTTGTCCAGTTGCCCTTTGCGGTGCACCAGCAGCGTTGAGCCTGCGGTAATCATCATCCGAGGCGGGATGTCATTGACCGAGCGCAGTTGTTCCACGGGCATGCCCAATTGCTGGGCCACTTCCTCGGCTTTCATGGTTCGGGGGGCTTGCCACGCCGTCCAGGTGGCCAATGGCCGGTTGGCATGGGCTTGCAGGTTGCGCTCGAACACTGTGGCGTTGTCCCAGGGCAGTAAAATTTGAGGCGTTCCAGCGGCCAAAATCACCGGCCGTTTCATGGAAGGGTTGAGTGCCTTGAAATCATTCAAGCTCACCGAGGCCAATTTGACCGCCACCGCCACATCGATGTCGCGCTCGATCGGCACACTTTTGAAATAGGGGTGGTTCTGGATCAGCGGCAGTTGGGTGTTGAAGAACTCCGGTTGTGCCACGATGTTCTTCACCGCCTGCAGTTTGGGCACGTAATAGCGGGTCTCGTTGGGCATGATCAGATCGCTGTAAGTCAGCGGTTTGCCCAGCGCTTTGTTGCGAGCCAGTGCCCGGCCCACGCTGCCTTCGCCCCAGTTGTAGGCGGCCAAGGCCAAATGCCAATCGCCAAACATGCCGTAGAGTTTTTGCAGGTAATCCAGCGCGGCCCGGGTGGACTCGAGCACGTCGCGCCGGTCATCCCTGAACAGGTTTTGTTTCAAGTCGAAATATTTGCCAGTGGCCGGCATGAATTGCCACATGCCTGCAGCCTTGGCGCTCGAGACCGCCTGTGGGTTGAATGCCGACTCGATGAAGGGCAGCAAAGCCAGTTCGGTGGGCATGTTGCGCCGCTCCAGCTCTTCGACCACATGGAACAAATAGGGGCGCGAGCGCTCGGTCATGCGCAACATGTAATCGGGCCGACCGGCATACCATTGCTCCCGGTTGCGAACCAAGTCGTTTTCGAGGTCTGGCATGGCAAAACCGCGGCGAATTCGCTCCCAGATGTCCCTGGGCGGTGTAAGCGCCAAACGGCTGCGTGGTTTGAGCTCCACCACCGAGTCCTCTATTAGAGAGCTGCTTTGTTCGCCTTCTGCCAAGGCTTGGACAACAGCCTCGCTGTTTGGAGTCGGCGGTCGTTGCGCGGACGTTGCCGGCGCTTGAACCACCGGCACGGGCACGGGCGCGGGCGCGGGCCCCGGCGCGGGCGAACCTGTGATGGGACTAGGCGCGGTGGCGCAAGCCCCCAACAACAGGGTCAGCGCGAGGCTGCCGGCGGCCCAAGTTCGCCTGGCAATATGGGCCGTGCATGGCCAGAAAAAGGGGGTGTGGGAGACCCTGGCGTTCTTCAAAATTCGTTTTTCCAGGTGCGTAGCGCTGCAAAGCAGGTGACATCGTCCAGTGCCTGTGCATCACGTTGTTGGACGGCAAAGGAGACTGCGGGGCTGCGGCTGCGCAAAAAAGGGTTGATGGCGCGCTCGGTGGACAACAAAGCAGGCAAGGTGGCCTGGTTTTGCTCGCGTAAAAGAAGACAAGTTTGAGCGTAGTTTTGCAGGTCGAGGTTCAGCGGATCGACTGCCAAAGCGAATTTCAGGTTGGACAGGGTGTATTCATGGGCACAGCAAATGCGCGTGTCACAGGGCAAAGCGGCCAAGCGGTCGAGAGAGTCGAGCATTTGGGCCGGTGTGCCCTCAAACAAGCGACCGCAGCCGCCCGAAAACAAGGTGTCGCCGCAAAACAGCAGCGGCGTTTGATCGGCGGGGTGGAGCCAAAAAGCGATGTGTCCCAGGGTATGTCCCGGCACATCCAGGACCTGCAGCGTCAGGCCTTGCCAGTTCAGGGTGTCGCCTTGTTGAAACCCGCGCACCGACACCGGCATTTTTTCCAGGGCCGGGCCAGCCACCTGTGCCCCGGTGCGGGCCACCAGTTCAGGCAGGCCACCCGTGTGATCGGCATGGTGGTGGGTGACTAAAATGAGGTCCAGTTCAATGTCGGGGTGCTGCGCCAACCAAGCCAGGACAGGGGCACTGTCACCGGGGTCAACCACCAAGGCATGGTGGTTGTTGTGCAGCAACCAAATGTAGTTGTCTGAGAATGCGGGCAGTGCAATGAGTTTCATGGAGATGGAGATTATAGAAAACAAGCTTTCAGGTGAGACTTGGTTGGACCCTTTGGGTCAGCCGGCGGCGTCGCGCTTGCTGGCTTGGGAGCAGTTGCAGACCGACGAACTCTTGGCCGATGTCTTTGGATACCACGCCTTGCAATTGGGCTGGCCCCAATTACAGGCCCTGCGCACCAACCGCATGCCCCACCAGTGGCTGGCCCAGACCGAGTTTGAGCCTGCGTCTCCCGCCTCTGAGGGGGTGCCGGAGTCTGGCCCCCACCTTTTTTTGGACAGCCGGGCTTGGCCGTGGCCCGCGGACAGCCTGGATTTGGTGGTTTTGCCGCACACTTTGGAGCGTTCTGCCGATCCCCATGCCTGTTTGCGAGAGGTGGCGCGTGTTCTGATACCTGAAGGCCAAGTGTTGATCACCGGTCTCAATCCCTGGAGTTGGTGGGGTTGGAAGCAAATGCGAGGACAGCGCCAGGTTCCAGCGCCCTTTACGGGGCCTCACCTGAGCTCGTCCCTCATCGCTTACCGTCGCTTGCGCGATTGGTTGCGCTTGTTGGGCTTTGAGGTTCAGATCAGCCGAATGGGTGTCTCGAGCCCGGCCGCTGGCAGTGATGCCTGGATGAATCGCTTGCGCTGGATGGGTGTTTTAGGCCAGCGGTGGTGGCCTGTTTGGGGTGGTGTTTACCTCTTGGTGGCCACCAAGAGGGTGCCCGGTGGGCGCTTCATCGATGGACGCCGTTGGCGCACGGTACGATCGCCCGCTGGTGCAACGGTCCCGATTGCCCGGACAGACACCTTCATGGGCCCCACCACGGCCCCGAAAGACACCGTTGAGTCACGTTGAAATTTACACAGATGGCGCCTGCAAAGGCAATCCCGGTCCCGGGGGCTGGGGTGCCCGCTTAAAGTCGGGCCAGCATGTTCAGGAGTTGTGCGGCGGCGAGCTCAACACCACCAACAACCGCATGGAGATGATGGCCGTCATCGAAGCCCTGTCTGCGCTCAAGCGACCCTGTCAGGTGACGCTCTATTTGGACAGCGAATACGTGCGCAAAGGGATCACCGAGTGGATCCACGGCTGGAAAGCCCGGGGCTGGCGCACGGCGGCCAAGCAACCCGTCAAAAACGCCGATCTATGGCAAAAACTCGACGCTGTGGTGTCCACTTCGGGACATCAAATTGACTGGCGGTGGGTAAAAGGGCATGCGGGCGATGCGGGCAATGAGCGCGCCGATGCGCTGGCCAACCAAGGCGTGGAAAAAGCCTTGGGGCGTTGATCGGTTGTGTTCGCGATCATTTCCGACGCCTAGTTCGTTGGGCAAACGCCTCTACGCTGTTACATTTTGCGGTCTTGGTGATTTCAACCTGAGAAAGATCTGAATGGCTTACAAGAAGCAATATGCCGTGCTGGCGTTGGTGGGTGTTTGCGCGGCTTCGGGCGCTGCTTGGTGGTACCAAAACAAACCGGCATCGGGCGATGTGACCCCAACCGCGGCCTCTGCCGCTCCTGCTGCAGGCGCAGCCAGAGCCGCCGCAGTCGAAGTGGCCAAAGTTCAAACCATGACACTGGTGGACGAAACCCAAGCGGTGGGCAGTCTGCGCTCGCTTCAGGGGGTGATGATGCGACCCGAAGTGGGCGGTCGCGTCAAGCAAATCTTTTTCAGCGATGGCCAACGCGTGCGCAAAGGCCAAGTCATGGTTCAGTTTGAAGACCAGCTTCAGGTGGCCCAAATGGCCCAGGCCAAAGCCGAGTTGTCGATTGCCGAGGCCAACCACAAACGCAACCAAGAGTTGGTGACTCAAAACTTCATCAGCAAGCGCTCCTTGGATGAAAGTGGCGCTGCACTTGAAGTGGCGCGGGCCAAACTTTCCCTGGCGGACGCCACTCTGCAGCGCTTGAAGGTGTTGGCGCCATTTGATGGCATCACGGGCCTGCGCCAGATCAACGTCGGCGATTACCTGAAAGACGGCGCCGACATGGTCAACATCGAGGACATCGATGCGGTGTTGCTCGATTTCCGTTTGCCTGAGCGCTTCCAGGCCAAAATCCGTGCGGGACAAAAAGCCCAGCTGACGGTGGACGCCTTGCCAGGCAGGCCTTTCACGGCCATTGTGCAAGCGGTGGACCCTTTGATCGAGGCCAATGGCCGCTCGGTGGGGGTGCGCGGCTGTATCGACAACCGCCAGCAGCAGCTGCGCCCGGGCATGTTCGCCAGGGTGAATGCGGTGTTCGGTGCCCGTGAGAACGCTTTGGTGATCCCGGAGGAAGCCATCATCCCGCAAGGAGGACGCACCTTTGTGGTCAAGGTGGTGGCGGGCGACAAGCCCGACACCTTGGTCTCTGAGCGTGTGCCGGTCAAAACAGGCCTGCGCCAGCCGGGCAAGGTGGAAATTTTGGAAGGCTTGAGCGTCCAGGACACCGTGGTCACGGCAGGCCATCAGCGCTTGCAAAAAGACGGTACGGCAGTCCGCGTGGTCGATCTGAACCAGCCCGCGGGTGGCAAACCTGCTGGCGGCCCCACTCAGGCCGGTGCACCTACAGCCAGCGCTTCTTCTGCATCGGCTCCAGCAGGGCCGCCTTCGGCTGCACCGCCCGGAAAGCCTGGTTCAGCGCTCACAGGCAACAAGACTGGATCGCCCGCTGGTAAGGCAGCAGTGGCTTTGACCGGCCCCAACCCGTGCCTGAGGGGTGCAGATGCAGCTCGCTGAAGTCTCCATCCGACGGCCGGTCCTGGCCGTGGTCATGTCTTTGATGATCTTGTTGGTGGGCGCTGTGAGCTTCAAAAGCTTGTCGCTGCGCGAATACCCCAAGATCGACGAACCCACGGTGACGGTCACCACCCGTTACGTCGGGGCTTCGGCCGAGGTGATCGAGTCACAGGTCACCAAACCGCTGGAAGATTCGATTGCTGGCATTGACGCAGTGGATGTGATCACCTCTATCAGCCGCGCCGAACAGTCGCAAATCACGGTGCGCTTTCGCCTTGAAAAAGACGCCGACACGGCCGCTGCCGAGGTGCGTGACCGCACCTCGCGCGTGCGCAACCGTTTGCCGCAGGCCATTGAAGAGCCGGTGATTGCCAAAGTCGAAGCCGATGCTTTCCCGGTGATCTGGTTGGCTTTTTCGAGCGACACATTGAATCCATTGCAGATCAACGACTTGGTCAATCGGGTCGTCAAACCCCGTTTGCAAACCGTGACCGGGGTGGCCGATGTGCGCATTTTCGGGGAGCGAAAATACGCCATGCTGGTGTCGCTTGATGCGGCCCGCTTGTCCTCTTTTAAGCTCACACCACAAGATGTGGAAGAGGCCATCCGTCGCAGCAATTTGGAGCTGCCAGCAGGGCGTATCGAGTCGACCAACCGCGAGTTCAGCGTTTCTTCCCAAACCGACTTGAACCGTCCAGGGCAATTTGGCGACATCGTGATTCGCAACATCAATGGTTTTTCCGTCAAGTTGCGTGATGTGGCTCAGATCAAGGAGGACGCCGCCAGCGACCGCAGCATGGTGCGTTTGAATGGCCAACCGGCGATTTCGGCAGGCGTGATTCGCCAAGCCACGGCCAACCCCCTGGAGTTGTCCAAAGGCGTTCGCGAGATGATTCCCCGACTGAAGGCCGATTTGCCAGGTGACATGGCCATCAACGTGGCCAACGACAACTCGGTGTTCATCGATCGATCGGTCAAAAACGTGTTCCAGACCATCATCGAGGCCGTGGTTTTGGTGGCATTGGTGATTTTTGTTTTCCTGCGCACCTTGCGTGCATCGATCATCCCCATCATCACCATCCCGGTCAGTTTGATCGGGGCCTTTGCCATGATGGCCTTGGCGGGTTTCACCATCAACACCCTGACTTTGCTGGCGCTGGTGCTGGCCATTGGGCTGGTGGTGGACGATGCCATTGTGGTGCTGGAAAACATCTACCGGCACATTGAAGAAGGCTTGGACCCGTTTTCAGCGGCCATTAAGGGGGTGCGTGAAATCAGCTTTGCTGTGATCGCCATGACCATGACGCTGGCGGCGGTCTTTGCACCTTTGGCCTTCACGCCCGGGCGAACGGGCAAGTTGTTCGGCGAGTTTGCGCTGGCCTTGGCGGGGGCGGTGATCGTGTCCGGTTTTGTGGCACTCACCTTGGCCCCCATGCTCAGCGCCAAGCTGCTGCGGCATAACCCCAACCCCAGTTGGTTTGACCGCAGCATGGAACGTTGTCTTACATCGTTGTCCAAGGGGTACGAGTCGCTGTTGAGTTTGATCCTCAACCGCGCCCGATGGGTGGTGGTGTTGGTGATGGTGGGCTCAGGCGTGGGCATCGCCCTGATTTACCCCAGCATGAAGCAAGAGCTGGCGCCACTGGAAGACCGAGGCACCATTTTGGGCACGGTGAATGCGCCGGATGGCTCCACCTTGGAATACACCGACCGCTATGCCCGTGCATTGGAAAAATTTGGACAGTCCTACCCCGAATTTGACCGGATTTTCTCCAACATGGGCAACCCCACGGTGGGGCAGGGCACCGTGGTCTACCGCGCGGTGGACTGGGACGAGCGCAAACGCAGCACCTTGGACATTGCCCGTGAACTGGGGGCCAAATTCAACAGCCTTCCGGGGGTGAATGCGTTCCCGATCACGCCCCCCTCACTGGGCCAAGGTTTCCGTGAACGGCCTTTGAATTTCGTGATCCAGACCTCGGACAGTTACCAAAATCTGAACTTGCTGACGCGTCAGATGATGGACGAAATCGCCAAGAACCCTGGCATTTTGTCGCCCGATGTGGATTTGCGCTTGAACAAGCCCGAGCTGCGAGTGGAAGTGGACCGCGTGAAAGCGGCCGAGCTGGGCGTCAGCATCGAGGTGGTGGCCAAAACCATCGAGACCATGTTGGGCGGGCGCGTGGTAACCCGGTACAAACGCGATGCCGAGCAGTACGACGTGATTGTTCAAACCTTGCCCTCTGCCCGCAACACGCCCGATGACATCGATGTGATCCAGGTACGGGGCCGCAACGACACCATGATCCCCTTGAGCATGTTGGTCAAGGTGCGCGAAAGCGTGTCACCACGGGAGTTGAACCACTTCGGGCAACGCCGCTCGGTGTCCATCACCGCCAACCTCGCACCCGAGTATTCCTTGGGCGAAGCTTTGAAGTTCATGGACGACACCGCGGCCAAGGTCTTGAAGCCGGGCTACACCACCGAGCTCAACGGCACTTCGCGCGAATTCAAGAGCGCTCAGGGGGCTTTGGTGATCGTGTTCGTGCTGGCTTTGTTCTTCATCTTTTTGGTGTTGGCTGCGCAGTTCGAGAGCTTCGTCGATCCTTTTGTGATCATGCTGTCGGTGCCTTTGTCCATGATCGGCGCGCTGCTGGCGCTCAAATGGACAGGCGGATCGCTCAATGTGTATTCACAAATCGGTTTGATCACCTTGGTCGGACTGATCACCAAGCACGGCATCTTGATTGTGGAGTTCACCAACCAGTTGCGTGAACAAGGCATGAACATGCAAGAAGCACTGGTCAAGGCATCAGGCCAGCGTCTGCGCCCCATCTTGATGACCACAGGGGCCATGGTGTTGGGTGCAGTGCCTTTGGCATTGGCCACGGGCGCGGGTGCCGAGAGCCGAACACAAATCGGCTGGGTCATTGTGGGCGGCATGAGTTTGGGCACTTTGCTGGCCATCTTTGTGGTGCCCACCATGTACTCCTTGCTCGCCCGCAAGGCGGTACCAGGGCCCAACAAGGCAGTGGCCCACGACGAACCTGCAGCCGCAGGGCAAGCCTCAGGCCATTGATTTTTTGTGGGTTCTGCCATTCAAAAGGGTTGCACTTGCAGCCCTTTTTCTGGGTGGTGCTCAGAGGTGCCCGTCAAACATCATCACATCCACCTCGTCGCCCACGGCCACGTTGCCTTGGGCATGGCCCAGCACGATCAGGCCATTGGCATGCACCATGGAGCTAAGAACACCGGATCCTTGGTTGCCGGTGATGCTGACCTGCAACTCGCCTACTGCGTTCGAGCTGACGATGCCACGCTGGTATTCGGTGCGGCCCGGCTTTTTGCGCAAGGCCTCGGTGCTTTTGGCTTTGAGCAGGGGCAGGGCAGGCGCTTGCCAGCCCATCAGGTGCTGCAGGGCCGGGCGCACAAAGGCAGCGAAGGTCACCATGACGGCCACCGGGTTGCCGGGCAGGCCAAACAAAACGGCTGAACGGTTTGCGCGCTGGATGCGGCCCACGGCCATCGGGCGACCTGGGCGCATGGCGATGCGCCAAAAGGCCACATCACCGAGCTTTTTCATCATGGCCTTGGTGTGATCGGCCTCGCCCACGCTCACGCCACCACTGGTGATGATGGCGTCGGCTTGGTCGGCCGCTTGCATGAAGGCTTGTTCCAGCGCGGCGGGTTCGTCGCGCACCACGCCCATGTCGATCAGCTCGCAGCCCAACGCTTTCACCATGCAGGCCACCGTGTAACGGTTGCTGTCGTACACCGCGCCTTCTCGGGGTGATTCGCCCAGGCTCAGGATTTCGTCGCCGGTTGAAAAGTAGGCCACCTTGGGCTTGCGCCAAACAGTGACTGTGGGCAAACCCAGGCTGGCCAGCAGGCCGCAAGCCGCAGGGCCAAGTCGCGAGCCTGCATGCAGGGCGGGTTGGCCCGCCATCAGGTCTTCACCCAGCAGGCGGCGGTTGTCGCCTGCTTGCAGCACGCCCGGCGTGATGTGGACCGAGTCGCCCTCTGCTTTGACCAGTTCTTGCGGCGCCACCGTGTCCAACCCTTTGGGCATGATCGCTCCGGTCATGATGCGAACACACTCACCCGCATGCACGCTGCCTTGCCAAGCGGCACCGGCAAACGCCGTGCCCACCACGGTGAACGTTTTAGGGCGGTCGGTCCGCAGTTCAGCGCCACGCAAAGCGTAGCCGTCCATGGCCGAGTTGTCGTGGGGCGGTACGCTGATGGGTGAGACCAGGTCTTGCGCCAGGATGCGGCCATGGGCATGCATCAGGGGCAGGCTTTCCTGTTCCCGCACCGGTTGCACCAGTTGAGCCAGAAAATCGTTCACATGTTGGGCCGAGAGGGCCTGTGGGTCATAGCCTTGGAGCCGCTCAGCGATCTCGTTCAGGGACAGTGGTGTGGACAGGGTCGTCATGGTCTGCGCGGCCACTGCAACAGTGGCCAGGAGGGTCAGAGGGCTTCGAGTTGCTGCAACTCGGCCAAGGTGTTGGCGTTGGCAAAAGCATGGGCGCTGTCGCCGGGCAAATCAAATGGGACCATGGCGCAGCGTTGCTGGGCCGTCCAGGCGTCGATCTTGCGCCCACCGCTTTGGGTGAACTTGACCAGGCTTTCGAGCAGGTCCGTTTTGATCAGGCAAAACACCGGCTGTGGGCGCACCGTGCCATCGGCCTCGGGTGCGGCCGCCATGGCCATGTCGGCGTCTTGGGCGTTCAAGGCCGTCAGCAAGCGCTCGACCAAGTCCAGCGGAAACAGCGGTGAGTCGCAAGGCACGGTGAGCATGAGCGGCGTTTCGCAGCGCTCCAGTCCGGTGAGGAAGCCCGCCAAAGGACCGGCAAAACCGTCGATGCTGTCGGGCCAAACCGGCACACCCAGCGATTCATACGCTGCGAGGTTGCGGTTGGCGTTGATCAACACTTCTTGCAAAGGGTGGCTTTGCAGTTGCAGGCGCATCAATGTTTGCAGCGCCAGCGGAAGACCGTGGAAGTTCTGCAGGCCTTTGTCGGTGCCGCCCATGCGCGAGCCACGCCCGCCGGCAAGGATCAGGCCGGTGATGGCTGTGTTGTTCATGGCAAGAGTTGTCATGGCCTTCAGCCTCCGATATAGCTCATTTCCACCCGGTGGCCGGGGCCGCTGGCGGTGTCCGGGCCGCGCAGGCTGCGCAGCACCGAGTATTGGTCGGTGCGCCCGCGCCAGATGGCGTCCACCATGGCGGCCAGGGCGGTGTCCGTTTGGGTCGGGTCACGCAGCAACTGACGCAGGTCATAACCTTGGCTGGCAAACAGGCACAAATAAAGTCGGCCCTCGGTGGACAGGCGGGCGCGGTTGCAGTCGCCGCAAAAAGCCTGCGTCACGCTGCTGATCACGCCGATTTCGCCCAAAGCCGGGTCGTATTCGCCTTGGGCGTTGGCATAGCCCCAGCGTGCGGCTGTTTCGCCCGGGGCCGAAGGGTCCAGTGGCACCAAGGGCAGCTCGGTTTGCAGCAAGCGGATCACCTCGGCGCTGGGCAACACCTCGTCCATGCACCACCCATTGGTCGCCCCCACGTCCATGTATTCGATGAAGCGCAGCACGATGCCCGAACCTCGGAAGTGCCGGGCCATGGGCAAAATTTCGTGGTCGTTCGTGCCGCGCTTGACCACCATGTTGACTTTGATCGGCCCAAGGCCTGCCGCTTGGGCTGCTTCAATCCCGGCCAGCACGTCGGCCACCGGAAAGTCCACGTCGTTCATGGTTCTGAAAACCGCATCATCCAGCCCGTCCAAACTGACCGTGACGCGTTGCAGCCCGGCGTCTTTCAGACTTTGGGCCTTCCGGGCCAGCAGTGAACCATTGGTGGTCAGGGTCAAATCGAGAGGCAGGCCCTCGGGGGTGCGCAGCGCAGCCAGTTGCGCGATCAGGATTTCGATGTTCTTGCGCAACAGCGGTTCACCACCAGTGAGGCGAATTTTGCGCACCCCTTGGCTTGCAAACACGCTGGCGATGCGGGAAATTTCTTCAAAATTGAGCAGTTGCTTGTGCGGCAGGTAGACATAGTCTTTGTCAAAGACTTCCTTGGGCATGCAATAGCTGCAGCGAAAGTTGCACCGGTCGGTGACGCTGATGCGCAAATCGCTCAAGGGCCTGCGCAAGCCGTCCAAGGTCAGGCCGTTTAAGGCATGCCCCTCGGCAATGGGGGGCAATGGCAGACTGGGGTGGCGCTGGTCAAGCAGCGGAATGACGCGTTCAGACATAGAAGGTTGATTGTGCCTTCAAACCCGGATGCCCTTGGTCTTCAAGGACTCCCCAGGGTCATGCGCAACTGGATCGGACCCAATGTCTGCTTCAGCCGTGCGCAATGGCCACGGTTTTGAGGGTGGTGAAACCCAGCAAGGCCTCAAAGCCTTTTTCGCGCCCGTAACCCGAAGACTTGACACCGCCAAAGGGCAACTCCACACCCCCGCCTGCACCGTAGTTGTTGATGAAGACCTGTCCGCTGCGCAGGCGCTTGGCCATGCGGAATTGGCGTGAGCCGTCTCGCGTCCAAACACCGGCGACCAGACCGAATTCGGTGGCGTTGGCCAGTTCTACCGCGTGGTCTTCGTCCCTGAAGGCCATGGCCGCCAGCACGGGACCAAAGACTTCTTCTTGCGCCAAGCGGTGCATCACCGGCACGTCGCGCAAAAGAACAGGGGCTTGGTAAAAACCTCCCGCAGGTACGCCGGGGGCAATTTGGCCTTGCGCCACGGTGGCGATGCCATCGGCTCTGGCCTGGTCCAGAAAACCGGTCACACGGGTCAACTGGCTGGCGCGTATCAGGGGGCCCAAGTCCAAATTCATGGCGGCAGAGCCCACCTGCAGGCGGCCAAAGGCTTCGCCTAAGCGCTGGAGCAGCGGCTCGTAAATGCTTTGCTGGATCAGCACACGAGAGCCTGCGCTGCAAGTCTGACCTGAGTTTTGCACGATGGCGTTGACCACCACGGGAATGGCCGCGTCCAGGTCGGCGTCTTCAAAAATGATTTGCGGGCTTTTGCCCCCCAGCTCCAAGGTGACTGGGCAATGGCGCTCGGCGGCCACTTGCTGGATGAGCGTCCCAACGCCAGGGCTGCCGGTGAAGCTGATGTGGTCAATGCCGGGGTGCCGGGCCAGTGCATCGCCCACTTCGTGGCCGTAACCGGTGACGATGTTGATGGCCCCGGGCGGAAAACCCACCTCAGCGGCCAGCTGCGCCACCCGGATCAGGCTCAGGCACGCGTCTTCGGCCGGCTTGACCACACAGGCGTTGCCTGCAGCCAAGGCACCGCCCACGCTGCGTCCAAAAATCTGCATCGGGTAGTTCCAGGGAATCACATGGCCCGTCACACCGTGTGGCTCGCGCCAGGTCAGGACGCTGTAGCCGTTTTGGTAGGGCAGGGTCTCGCCGTGCAGCTTGTCGCAAGCGCCGGCATAGAACTCGAAATACCGTGCCAGCGCCAGCGCATCGGCAGCCGCTTGTTTGGTGGGTTTGCCACAGTCACGCTGCTCGAGCGCAGCCAGCTCGTTGGCGAATTGCACCACTTTTTGTGACAACTTCATCAACAGGCGGCCACGCTCCATGGCGCTCAGTTTCCCCCAGGGGCCGATGAAAGCAGCGCGGGCCGCTTGCACGGCTTGGTCGATGTCGGCGGCCTGGCTGCGCGGAATCTGATCGAAGACCTGCCCGTCCGAAGGGTCCAGCACGTCGATGGTTTGGCCGGCCAAGGCGGGGAGGGATTGGTTGGCGATGAAGTTGTGTTGCATGCTGGTATTTTGGACTTGCCAGGTTATTTGAAAATCACCCACGGGACAGCTCAGGGTGCCATCACTGAGAAACCAGTCCATTGACCGTTACGAGTGCCAAAAAAGGGCCCGCAAAAGCGGGCCCTTGAGCGCTTCAGGTCAGCTCAAGCACCATGAAACTGCATCACCAGTGGCACGATCAAGAGCGCCACAATGTTGATGATCTTGATCAGCGGGTTGATGGCAGGTCCTGCCGTGTCTTTGTAAGGGTCACCCACGGTATCGCCCGTGACGGCCGCTTTGTGGGCCTCCGATCCCTTGCCGCCGTGGTGACCGTCTTCGATGTATTTTTTGGCGTTGTCCCAAGCACCGCCACCTGTGCACATGGAAATCGCCACAAACAAGCCGGTGATGATGGTGCCCATCAACAAACCGCCCAGCGCCTTGGGCCCCAAGATCAAACCGACCAGCACAGGTACCACCACGGGCAACAGGCTTGGGATGACCATTTCTTTGATGGCGGCGGTGGTCAGCATGTCCACAGCTTTGCCGTACTCGGGCTTGGCTGTGCCCTCCATGATGCCGGGGATTTCTTTGAACTGACGGCGAACTTCAACCACCACACTGCCAGCGGCGCGACCGACCGCCTCCATGGCCATGGCGCCGAACAGATATGGAATCAAACCGCCAATGAACAAGCCAATGATGACCAGTGGGTCGGATAAGTCAAACCGGATGACTTTGCCGTAAGCCTCTAACTTGTGGGTGTAGTCCGCGAACAACACCAAAGAGGCCAAGCCCGCAGAGCCAATCGCATAGCCCTTGGTCACGGCCTTGGTGGTGTTGCCCACGGCGTCCAAAGGGTCGGTGATGGCGCGAACACTGCTCGGCATCTCGGCCATTTCGGCAATGCCGCCGGCGTTGTCGGTGATGGGCCCATAAGCGTCCAGCGCCACCACAATACCGGCCATGCTCAGCATGGACGTTGCGGCAACGGCAATGCCGTACAGTCCACCCAATGCATAAGCCGTCCAAATGGCCAGGCAAACAAACATCACCGGCCAAGCGGTCGAACGCATGGACACGCCAAGACCGGCAATGATGTTGGTCCCGTGGCCGGTGGTGGAGGCCTGAGCGATGTGTTGAACCGGGGTGTATTGCGTGCCGGTGTAAAACTCGGTGATCCAGACCAAGGTGGCGGTGAGCACAAGCCCAACGGAACAGGCACCAAAAAGCCGCAAGGGTGCGCCGGTGCCGCCCAAGGCGTTGTCAGGCATCAGCCAGATGGTGACAAAGTAAAAGGCGATAAGGGACAGCACGCCCGAAATGGC
>NZ_CAMBNZ010000012.1 GCF_945869175.1 Limnohabitans sp. Rim8
GGTGGCCGAGCTGATGGGACGCGCCGAGATGCTCAAAACCCTGCGCCCCGAGCTGTTCGCCAACGACAAGTTTGGCGTCATCACGGTGAAGGACATCCTAGGCGAGCTGGAAAAACCCGGCCGCGACCCGCGCCCCGACTTCAAGGTTGCCCGACTGACCGACGGCGTGGAAGACATCAAGGACCTGAAAGAAGGCATGACTTTGGAGGGCACTGTGAGCAATGTGGCCCAGTTTGGCGCTTTTGTCGATTTGGGCGTGCACCAGGACGGCCTGGTGCATGTGAGCCAGCTGGCCAACAAATTTGTGACCGACGCCCGCGAGGTGGTCAAGACCGGTGACATCGTCAAAGTGAAGGTGCTGGAAGTCGATGTGGCCCGCAAGCGCATCAGTTTGACCATGAAGCTCGACGCTGCGCCAGCACGACGCGATGGCCCACGAGACAACAAGTTTGAAGGGGCCGGGCGCGATCACCGCCAGCGTGGTGCTGGCCGTGGTGGCTACACCTCGCCCGCCGCCGCCGGTTCTGGCTCCACCATGGCCAGCGCCTTTGCCAAGCTCCAAGGCCTGAAAAAGTAACCGCCATGCAGGCGCTGCACATCCACGCTGGCCCCAAGGCCTTGGCGCACATCCGTGAACACGGCTTGCAGCCAGAGCACATTGCTGCCATACCGGGCGCCGCTGGCGGCCCCAAGGGCTTGATACTGGGTCCGTTGGACCGATTCATTTTTGGCGATTGGCTCGCCCAAAGCGAGCAGACTGTGGACCTGGTGGGCGCATCGATTGGCGCGTGGCGCATGGCCACCGCCTGCCTGAACGATTCCGTGACGGCCTTTGAGCGTCTGGAGCGTGACTACATCCATCAGCATTACGAGCCGCTGCCAGGGGAAAAACGTGTGAAGGCCCAGCAGGTGAGCGAAGCCTTTGGCCAAAGTCTGCAGGCCTTTTACGGCGGGCGCATCCAGCAGGTGCTGAACCATCCACGTTACCGGCTGCACATCGTCACCTCGCATGGGCGGCACATCTTGCACCGAGAAAATTCGCTGGCTACCCCACTGGGCTACGCTGGGGCCTACTTGTGCAATGTGTTAAGCCGCAGGGCTTTGGGGGGCTGGCTGGAGCGGGTGGTGTTTTCTGCACAAGACGTTGAGTTGCCTTTTGACGCGCAAGATTTCCGCACGCAATCCATGGCCCTGAACGAGGGCAACTTCATGGCGGCATTGCAAGCGAGTTGTTCGATCCCGTTTGCGCTCCAAGCGGTGCACGACATCCCCGGCGCACCGACTGGGGCCTATTGGGATGGCGGGATCACCGACTACCACCTGCACTTGAATTGGATTGCACCAGAGCATGGCAGCGACCGAGCCGTGGTGCTTTACCCGCATTTCCAGCAAAACGTGGTGCCCGGCTGGCTCGACAAAGCCCTTAAGTGGCGACATGGCGCAACGGCTTTTTTGGACAACACCATCGTCCTGGCTCCCAATCCTGAGTGGGTGCTGACCCTGCCCAACGGCAAACTGCCGGATCGCACGGACTTCATGACCTATGACCACGATTGGGCGGGGCGGGTCAAAGTTTGGACAGTTGCGGCCCGGTCCAGTCAACAGCTGGCGCAGGAGTTTGAGGCCTGGCTGGCAAAGCCTGACCCGTTGCAAATTCGCCCTTTGTGAGCAGACTGGGATAATCTGCCTCTATGAAAGCCGAGACTTTGTTCCTCACCGCCGCCCTCTACAAATTCGTCGACTTACCCGACTTTGCTGACCTGCAAGGGCCTTTGCAGGCCTGCTGCGAAGCCAACGGTGTGAAGGGCACACTGCTGCTCGCGCACGAAGGCATCAATGGCACCATTGCCGGGCCTGAAGCGGGCATTCGCGCTGTGTTGGCGTTTTTGCATGCCGATCCTCGCTTGGCCAGCTTGCCGCACAAAGAATCCTGGAGCCCCAAACCGCCGTTCACCCGCATGAAGGTCAAGCTCAAAAAAGAGATCGTGACCTTGCGCGTGCCCGAGTTGGACCCGAACAAGACGGTGGGCCAGTACGTCAAACCCGCCGATTGGAACGCCTTGCTGGCCGATCCCGATGTGGTGGTCATTGACACACGCAACGACTACGAGGTGGCCATTGGCACCTTCAAGGGCGCGATCAATCCGAACATCAAAACCTTTGTGCAGCTGCCCGCTTGGTTGGACACCCAGGAAAACCTGAAAACCGATGCGGTCAAGAAGCCCAAGGTGGCGATGTTTTGCACCGGCGGTATCCGCTGCGAAAAATCCACTGCCCTCATGAAAATGCGTGGTTTTGACAAGGTTTACCACCTCGAAGGCGGCATCCTCAAGTACCTCGAAGAAATCCCGCCTGAGCAAAGCACTTGGGAAGGCGACTGCTTTGTGTTCGACGAGCGCGTGAGCGTGGGCCACGGCTTGGGTTTGGGCCACCATGAGTTGTGCCGTTCATGCCGATGGCCTCTGAGTGCGCAAGACAAGCTGTCTGCGCATTATGTTTTAGGTGTCAGCTGCGCACATTGCCACGACCAGCGCACCCCCGAGCAAAAGGAAAAAATGGCCGAACGCCAGCGCCAGGTCGAGTTGGCTGAATCTCGGGGTGAGCTGCATGTGGGTGCCAAGATGCCCAGTCACCACGACATGTGAAGGCCTTGACCCCACGAGCCTTGCGTTGCCGCTGGTTTACAGACATCAGGTTTGTAAATTAAAGTAAAAAAATCACAATTACAAAAGATTTCTCAAATTGATCAAATAATTGAGAAAACGCGCCAATGCGCAGATGGACTCTCAAAGGCTTTTTCTCTCATGTCGGTCATCACCTATACGCTGTCCTTGCAACACGGCGAACCGGTCAGGTTTGCCGTAGACACTGAACGCACGGTGGACTCAGACCGCGCTGTGGACAGCGACCCCTTGAGAAAAGCGCCTCCGTGGACCTTGCTCAGCCACCACCAGTGCCCCAATTGCCCTCTGGCCGCCAGCCAGCGGTATTGCCCGGCAGCCCTGGACATTGAGCACATCGTCGAGTCTTTTTGCCACGTGAATTCGCACGCCAAAGTACAGGTGGATGTGCAGATGGGCGACCGTCAGCACAGCAAAGAGACCGACATTCAGACCGCTTTGCAGTCTTTGCTGGGGCTGAGCTTGGCCACCAGCGCCTGTCCGGTCTTGTCGCAAATGAAGGGCCCCGGGCGCCTTCACATGCCTTTTGCCACCGTGCATGAAACCTTGTTCAGAATGGTGGGCGCTTATTTTGTGGGCCAATACCTCAAGGGGCAGCAAGGTGGTGTGGCCGATTTCACATTGGACAGCCTCAGCCGCATGTATGGGGAAGTGCAGACCGTCAACCGCCACCTCAAACGCCGCTTGGACGATGCCGTCTCGCACGATGCCAACATCAACGCGGTGGTCTCGCTCATGTCGGTGGCTATGCTGGTTTCTTTTTCGCTGGACCAGCAACTGAGCGAACTGCACCCGTTTGCCATCCACACCGGGGGGTGAAATGCCCAGCTCACGCTGGGACACCCATCCTCACAAACTGGTCAGCAACATGTCTCGGTATTCGTCTGCCGAAGCGATGCGGGGGTTGGTTTTGTGGCAGTGATCGGCCAGTGCCCCGGTGATGACCGCATCAAACAGGCTTTCCGTCACGCCCATCGCGCCCAAGCCATTGGGCAGTCCCAGTCGGGCGCACATGTCCCGGATGGCCTCGGGGATGTCCGTGCCGCTTTGCAGTCCCATGGCTTGGGCCATGCGGTTCAGGCGGTTTTCTTGTTGGACCGACTCGGCCGCCGCATTGAATCGCACCACCGCAGGCAAAAACATGGCGTTCAAGGTGCCGTGGTGCAGCCGCGGATTCACGCCCCCCAAGCTGTGGCTGAGCGAGTGCACGCAGCCCAAGCCTTTTTGAAAAGCCATCGCGCCTTGCATGCTGGCGCTCATCATGTTCAGACGTGCTTCACGGTCCTGTCCATGGCTTGTGGCGCGTTCAATGTGGGCCCAGCCCCGGGCCAATCCGTCCAAAGCAATGCCGTCGGCGGGCGGGTTGAAAGGCGCGGCCATGAAGGTTTCCATGCAGTGCGCCACGGCGTCCATGCCGGTGGCGGCCGTGAGCATGGGGGGCAGGCCAAACGTCAGTTCAGGGTCGCAGATGGCGGCTTTGGGCACGATGAACCAGCTGTGAAAGCCCACTTTGCGGCCATCGTCCAGGATCAAAATCGCGCCACGGGCCACTTCACTGCCGGTGCCGCTGGTGGTGGGCACGGCAATGATGGGGGCCACGCGGTCGGTGATTTTGAGCGAGCCGCCTTCGATGGTGGCGTAGGTTTTGAGCGGGCCTTCGTGGCTGACGGCAATCGCCACGCCCTTGGCGCAGTCGATCGCCGAGCCACCGCCCACTGCGATCAGGCCATCGCAGCCATGGGCCTTGTACATGGCCGATGCGGCGCGGACGGCCGACTCGGTCGGGTTGGAGGGTGTTTGGTCAAACACCGTGACGGGCAAACCGGGCAGGGCGTCGAGGGCTTTTTGCAGCACGCCAGCGGCCTTGACGCCCGCATCGGTCACGATCAGGGGTTTGCGGATGCCCACGCGCTCGCATTCTGCCTGCAGCAGTTTGACCGCGCCAAAGTCGATCTGGATTTGGGTGACGTAGTTGATGAACGACATGTGAAGCTCTCCGGTGGGATGCGACGGGGTTGACAGGCAAGGGGCCCGGCGCGTTGTACGATGCCATTCATTTTGAACCACAACGCTTTGAACCCACAGCTTGGGCGGTCCCCGACCGTCACTTCGGCGATAGGTCATGAAACCATGAGCAGCCACCACATTTCCCCCAAATCCTTGTTGAACGAGGCCACGCGGCTATTGCTCCAGCGTGTTCAGCGCGCCGGACGTCCGCCCGTGCATGCCCTGACGGTGGCCATGGCCCGCGCCTTTGTGGACATTGGCAACCCTTTGCTCGACTTGAATCCACCTCCCCAAGTGGACCGTGTCGTCAACTTGCACATACCGGCCCGTGACGGTCATGCCATGTCTGCCAGGCTTTATGCGCCGCAAAGTCACGAGCCCTTGCCTGTGCTGCTGTACCTGCACGGAGGCGGCTTCACCGTGGGCAGCCTCACCACGCACGATGTGCTGTGCCGACAGCTCAGCCGTCTTGGCCATTGCGCGGTGGTCTCCTTGGACTACCGTTTGGCCCCCGAGCACCGGTTTCCCACGGCCGTACACGACGCCTGGGACGCGCTGACCTGGCTGCATTCACACGGCGCTGGTTGGGGACTGGACAGCACCCGTTTGGCGGTCGGCGGTGACAGTGCGGGCGGCACTTTGAGCGCTGTCTGTGCTCTGATGGCCCGAGATGCAGGATTGAAATTGTGCTTGCAACTGCTGTTTTACCCTGGCTGCGGCGCCCGGCAAGACACGCCATCGCACAGCGCCTTCAGCGATGGGTTCATGCTTGACAAAGAGACCATCGATTGGTTTTTTTCCCATTACATCGACGAGGCCGATCGCCAAGACTGGCGCTTTGCCCCCAGCTTGGCCGCTGAGCACAGCGGCTTGGCCCCGGCATGGGTGGGCTTGGCGGAATGCGATCCGCTGCTGGACGAAGGTGTGCGTTATGCCGACACGCTGCGCATGGCCGGTGTGGCGGTCGATTTGGAGATTTATCGGGGTGTGATCCATGGCTTCATCACCATGGGCCGCGCCATTCCCGATGCCCTGCAGGCGCACGCCGATGCGGGCCGGGCTTTGAAACACGCTTTTGAAAGTTGACACCATGAAACGCCAAGACTTTCGTTTTTCGCACCGCATGCGCGTGCGCTGGGTCGAAGTGGACATGCAGCACATCGTCTTCAATGGGCATTACCTCATGTATTTCGATACGGCCGTTACCGATTATTGGAGGCAACTGGCCATGCCTTATGCGGACACCATGCACTTGCTCGGCGGCGATCTGTTTGTCAAAAAAGCCAGTGTGGAGTACCACGCCAGCGCCGAAATGGATGATTTTTTGCAGGTGTGCATGCGCTGCGATCGCATGGGCAACTCGTCCATGACCTTTGTGGGCGCGATTTTCAGGGGCGATGAGTTGCTGATCACCAGCGAGCTGGTGTATGTGTACGCCGACCCGGTGGCTAAAAAAAGCCAACCCATCCCGGCCCCTTTGCGTGACCTGCTGGAAGGCTATGAGCGTGGCGAAGACATGGTGCAGGTGCATGTGGGTTCATGGCATGACTTTCAAAAACTGGCCAGTCCGCTGCGCACCGAAGTATTTGTGCACGAGCAAAAAGTTCCCGCCGAGATGGAGTGGGACCACCAAGATGACACCGCCTTACATGCCGTGGCCCTGAACCGCATGGGCATGGCCTTGGCCACAGGTCGGCTGCTGCAACATGCGCCCGGTGTCGGCCGCATCGGCCGCATGGCCGTCAAAAAACAAATGCGTGGCAGCGATTTGGGCCGCCGCGTGCTGCACGCCCTGATGGAAGCCGCACAACACCGGGGTGACACCCAGGTGATCTTGCATGCCCAATGCAGCGCAGAAGGTTTTTATAAGCGCTCTGGTTTTGAGCCACATGGCGGCGTTTTTGAAGAGGCGGGCATTGCACACATCGAGATGGTGCGCAACCTCTAGGTGTCACGCTTTCGTCGCAAGAAATTCGCTGCACACCATGGCTTGTTGCCCTGGAGAGTCACTTCAGATGTCTGCCAGCAGCGCATAGGGGAGGGGCAAAAAGCTCATCGCCTCCCCATGCAAATCGGCGTACCAACCGCTTGATTGGCTTTCCAGTGTGCCACTGACCAGTGCATCAAAGCCCTGACCATCCGGCTGGGCGGCACTCAAGACCACGGTGGCGCAAGCTTGCTCCGGGTCGGTGGGGGTGAAAACGTCTTGTCCGACGGTCAGGGCCACTGTGCTGTGCACCAACGCCATGCGGCGCTTGAGGGTGCCACGGAACTGGCTCCTGGCGACAACCTCCTGCCCGGGGTAGCAGCCTTTTTTGAAGTTCACGCCGCCCACCGATTCGTAATTGAGCATTTGTGGCACAAAGGCCTCGAACAGGGGCTGGGTGACCAGGGTCACGCCGCTCAGGACTTCGACCCACTGCCAAACACCGCTTTGCACCTCGTCGCCTGAAGGCCGCGCGTGTCCAGACGGGGCGAGCCACAGAGCGCGAGGGATTTTGGACTCGCCCAGCACGGCGGGGTAAAGCGCCAAAGTGTGCTCACCGCCCTGAGACACCGTTTGCCAAGGTGCGGCATGCCCCACCCCAGCGATGGCGCAGTCGCCCAGCAAACCGCACAATTGCCATTGGCTGCTGACATCGGTCATTTTTACTTTGGCCCGCAGCACGAACATGGACAGACGCTTGAGGGTTTGGGCCAGCAAATCGAGGCTCAACAGCAGCAAAACTGTATCGGGTGCGGTCTTGACGACCACAAAACTGGCCTGTATGCGGCCCTTGGCCGAGCAAAAAGCCGCCAAGCGAGATTGGCCCACCGGCAAAAGCAAGACGTCGTTGCTCAGTTGGTTGTGTAAAAAGTTCGCGGCCTCTTCGCCTTGGGCCTGAATCACCCCCCAATGCGGCAGGGCACTGACGCCGTTCAAAGCGGTCTTCAACGGAGGGCTCAATTCTGCAAGGGTGTTCATGGCGTGGCTTTGTCGTCTGGCAAGTCGTGAATTATCATCCCCCCAAGTTTTCAACACCCGATCAAAGGACATGGCTGTGCTCAAAGGCTTGATGAAGTTGCTGACAAGCCTGCTGCTCCTTGTTCTGGGGTTGGGTGCAGCTGCGCTGTGGTGGGTGCATCAGCCGATGGGCACACGCCAAGCCACGCTCGATTTGTCCATCGAGCCCGGCACATCGCCCAAAGCCATTGCACAGGCTGTGGCTGTCGCTGGAGCACACACTTCACCCACGCTCTTGTACGCCTGGTTTCGCCTTTCAGGGCAGTCGCGTCAGATGCGGGCGGGCAGTTATGAAATTTCGCCGGACACCAGCCCCAAGCGGCTGCTGAACATGTTGGTGCGTGGCGAAGAAACCCTGCGCGCCGTGACGATCGTGGAAGGCTGGAACTGGCGGCAAGTTCGCCAAGCCTTGGCCAAATCCGAGAACCTCCAGCCCGACAGCCGAGGGATGGCTGATGAGGCCGTGATGGCGCAGTTGGGCCGTCCCGGTGTCGCTCCAGAGGGTCGGTTTTACCCCGACACTTATTCCTACGCCAAAGGAGCCAGCGACTTGGCTGTGTTGAAGCGGGCCATGTTGTCCATGGACAAGCATTTGCAGCAAGCCTGGGATGGGCGGCAAGCGGGTGTGTCGGTTCAATCGGCTGAGGAAGCCCTGATTTTGGCCAGCATTGTTGAAAAAGAGACCGCCAAGGGCTCGGACCGGCCACTGATCGCAGGCGTTTTCAACAACCGGCTTCGCATCGGCATGCGCTTGCAAACCGACCCGACGGTGATTTATGGGTTGGGCGAAGCTTTTGATGGCAACTTGCGCCGTATCCACCTGACCCGCGACACGCCCTGGAACACTTACACGCGCGGCGGCTTGCCGCCCACCCCCATTGCCATGCCGGGCAAGGCTGCATTGATGGCGGCGTTGCAACCTGCCAAAACAAGCGCTTTGTATTTTGTGTCCAAGGGCGATGGCAGCAGCCATTTCAGCGCCTCGCTCGATGAGCACAACCGGGCCGTGAACCGTTACCAGCGCGGCATCCAATCAAGCCCTTGAGAAAGCCCGACTTGAGCCTGCGACAATCGGGTTTTATCCATTTGAGATTCCATGACACGCGGTTTGTTCATCAGTTTTGAAGGCATCGACGGTGCGGGCAAATCCACCCACTTGGCGCTGGTGGCTCAGCTGTTTCGGGAGGCGGGCAGGGCGGTGGTGCTCAGCCGCGAGCCCGGCGGCACCCCTTTGGCTGAAAAATTGCGTGACTTGGCTTTGCATGAGCCGATGGATGCCTTGACCGAAGCCTTGTTGATGTTTGCTGCCCGCCGCGAGCACTTGGTTCAGGTGATCGAGCCTGCGCTGGCACGGGGCGATGTGGTCTTGTGCGACCGTTTCACCGATGCCACCTTTGCATACCAAGGCGGTGGACGCGGCTTTGATTGGCAGGTATTGGGGCAGCTGGAGCGCATGGTTCAAGCCTTGCCCGGTGGCGCTTTGCGCCAACCGGATTTGACCGTTTGGTTTGACCTGGAGCCGCACATCGCCGCCCAGCGCTTGGCAACGGCCAGGGTGCCCGACAAATTTGAGTCTCAATCTGCTGACTTTTTTACTGCCGTGCGCGCCGGCTATGCCCGGCGCATGGCCGAAATGCCCCGCCGGTTTGCCCGCATCGATGCAGCCCAGCCTGTGCAGGCCGTCGCAGACGATGTGGTTCGGTTGATTCAAGCTTTGCTGAGTGGGGCCGTGGCATGAGCGCTGTCCTGAACGCCCCATGGATTGCCCGCCAGGCCAAGGAATTGCTCGCACAGCGGGGGCATGCCTGGTTGCTCCAAGGCCCGTCGGGTTTGGGCCAATATGAATTGGCATTGGCTTTGGCAAGCGCTTGGTTGTGTGAAAAACCTACGTTGCAGGGCGCTTGTGGTGACTGCCCCAGCTGCCATGCGATTGCAGTGCGTACCCATGCCGATCTGGCCGTGCTGATGCCCGAGACCGTAATGCTGGCGCTGGGTTGGCCTTTGTCGGAAAAGGCCCAAGACGAGATCGACAAGAAAACCCGCAAGCCGAGCAAAGAGATTCGAGTGGATGCCATGCGTGATGCGGTGGAGTTTTCTCAGCGCACCGATGCCCGCGGACGCGGCAAAGCGGTGCTGGTTTTTCCTGCCGAGCGCATGAACACCATCACGGCCAATGCCCTGCTCAAAACATTGGAAGAGCCGCCTGGCGATGTGCGTTTTGTACTGGCCACCGAGGCCAGCCACATGCTGCTGCCCACCATCCGCAGCCGGTGCTTGTCCCACACCATGCAGTGGCCGGGGACCGACGAAGCCTTGACTTGGTTGAGCGGGCAGGGTGTTTCCGCCCCTGTGGCGCAGTCTTTGTTGCGCAGCGCAGGTGGCAGGCCCAACGATGTGTTGCGCCAGGGCGAGGCCGGCTTGTCACCCGAGTGGTGGGCCGCTCTGCCCCAAGCCATGCGCCATGGCGATGCCCGGCATCTGGCGGATTTGAGTCCAGCGCAGGCTGTGGACGCTTTGCAAAAGCTTTGCCATGATTTGGTGTTGCACCAGTCGGGTGCTTCTCCGCGCTTCTTTGAAACGGCCCAATTGCCCGCCAGCCATGCCCCATTGGCGGTGCTGACCGATTGGTTCAAGCGCCTGATGCAGTCTGCCCGGACGGCCGAGCACCCCTTCAATGCCGGTCTGATGCTGGAAGCTTTGACCGCTGACGCCCAACAAACCCTGATGTCCAAGGGCTGAGCCATGTACACCGATTCTCATTGCCACCTGAACTTTCCCGAGTTGATGGGTCAGTTGGACAACATCCTCCAGGCCATGATGGCGGCCCAGGTGACCCGCGCCCTGTGCATTTGCACCACCATGGAAAATTTTGACGAGGTTCACGGCTTGGCCATTGCCCACGAGAACATGTGGGCTACGGTGGGTGTGCACCCTGACAACGAAGGTGTGCGTGAACCCAGCTTGCAAGACTTGCTCGATGGCGCAGCCCGCCCCAAAGTGGTGGCGATCGGAGAAACCGGTCTGGATTATTACCAAATGGAGGAGCGCAAAGGCGGGCGCAAAGTGGCCGACATGGCGTGGCAACGTGAGCGCTTTCGCACCCACATCCGTGCAGCGCGCCAGACAGGACTGCCCATGGTGATTCACACCCGACAGGCTTCTGACGACACCATCGCCCTATTGAAAGAAGAGGGTGAATGGGGCGACTCGGCTTCCGCTGGGGGTGTTTTTCACTGTTTCACCGAAAGCATGCAGGTGGCCAAAGCGGCGCTGGACTTGGGTTTTTACATTTCTCTGTCCGGGATCTTGACGTTCAAGACCGCCGTGGATTTGCGCGAAGTGGCCAAATTTGTGCCCGATGACCGCTTGTTGATCGAAACCGACAGTCCGTATTTGGCACCTGTGCCATACCGTGGCAAGTTGAACAACCCCTCTTATGTGCCCTATGTGGCCAAGTTGTTGGGTGAGTTGCGAGGCGTCAGTTCGGAGTCGATTGGCGAATTGACAACGCAAAACTTCTTGAATTTGTTTTCCAAAACAGCTGTTTGAAATTTCATGAAAAACATTAGCCTTTTGAAAAAGTTCATTGTTTATATTGTATTTTTTGGTCACACTTCATGTGCTTTCGCAGGTGCCTATGAGGATTTTTTCAAGGCCATACACTTGGACGATGTCAAAACCGTTCAGGCCTTATTGCAGCGTGGATTTGATCCCAACACCGTCAATACGAACGGTGTTACTGGTTTGATGTTGGCTGTGCGCGAGCCTTCGCTCAAAGTGGCTGAACTGTTGGCCAACTCGCCCAAGGTGAAGGCTGAAGTCCGCAATGAGAACGACGAGAGTGTGCTGATGCTGGCGGCACTCAAAGGGTATTTGCCTTTGGTCAAAAAGCTGGTTGAGCGCGATGCCGATGTCAACAAAACCGGCTGGACGCCATTGCATTACGCGGCGTCCGCTGGTCAAGTGCCCGTGATCGAGTACCTCTTGGACAACAGTGCTTACATCGATGCCGAGTCGCCCAATGGCACCACGCCACTGATGATGGCGGCGATGTATGGCAGCCCGCAAGCCGTCAAGGTGCTGATCCAGGCGGGTGCCGACTTGAACATCAAGAACCAATTGGGTTTGTCCGCGCTGGATTTTGCTGTGCGCGGCAACCGTCAAAACGCGAAGGAACTGATTGAGACAGGCCTGCAGCGCGAGGCTGCGCGTGCTGCAAAGCTTCCTTCACCAGCAGACCCTGCAACTGAGTCTGTTTCAAAGGCTTTCAAGACTGGTTGGTGATGCGCGGGTGGCGTCTAGATGCCACCTCTGATATCATTAAGTTCATACGATGCATATTATGTAAAGTTAAAAACAAGCAAGCAAGTTGATGAAATTGCGAAAATTTATGTGCAGCACACATCACTCGCATGGCAAAATCATGCCGTTCTATTCATTTGGAGAAAAATCTTGAACAAAGCAGAACTGATTGAAGCATTGGCCAAAGAAACAGACATGTCCAAAGCAGCTGCCGGCCGTGCTGTGAGCGCCTTGGTGGACATCATCACCAAAACCGTTGCCAAAAAACAAGACGTGCAATTGATTGGTTTCGGTACATTCAAAGCTGCCAAGCGCGCAGCACGCGTTGGCAAGAACCCACGCACTGGTGAGAAATTGAAAATCGCCGCGGCCACTGTGCCCCGTTTTTCTGCAGGTGCTGCATTCAAAGCTGCTGTGAACAAAAAGAAGTAATCGCGTATTGCTTCGCCGAGAGGCAGCCTAGGTGAGTCACCTGGCTGCCTTTTTTTATGCCATGACCTTGCATGTGCTGCCCTGACTGGGATGCGAACAGACGGGTGATGAACTGAACGAATTCAGCCTAGGGGAAGTGAAGCACAATCACAGTCATCAACTACAGGATGACAGCAGTTTTTATGGCGATTCAATGGTTCCCAGGACACATGCACCTCACGCGCAAAGCGATTGGGGAGCGCATCAAAGACATCGACGTCGTCATTGAAATGTTGGATGCCCGTTTGCCCGGCTCCAGCGCCAACCCCATGTTGGCAGAGCTGATACAAGGCAAACCGGGTCTCAAAATCTTGAGCAAACAAGATTTGGCCGATCCCGTTCAAACCCGTGCATGGTTGGAACACTACAACGCCCTGCCAGACGTGCGGGCTTTGGCTTTGGACACCAGCATGGTCTCACCCGCCAAAGCCTTGATCGAAGCCTGTCAACAATTGGCACCGCGGCGCGGCGGGATGGTCAAACCCATGCGTGTGCTCATTTGTGGCATCCCCAACGTCGGAAAATCCACCCTGATCAACACCCTCAAAGGCAAGCGTGCCGCCAAAACCGGTGACGAAGCGGGTGTGACCAAGCAGGAAATGCGCATTGCTTTGGCCGATGATTTTTACCTCTATGACACCCCAGGTGTGCTGTGGCCGCGCATCATCGTCGAACAAAGTGGCTTCAATTTAGCCGCCAGTGGTGCCATTGGTGTCAATGCTTTTGACGAAGAGGTGGTTGCACTTGAATTACTCCATTACCTGATTCCCCACTACCCTCAAGCGCTGACAGACCGGTACAAGATCAACGATGTGTCGGGTCACACCGACGAAACCCTGCTCGAAGCCATCGGGCGTGTGCGCGGCGCTGTGCAAAGCGGTGGCCGTGTCAACACCACAAAAGCTGCGCACCTGGTGATTCACGATTTTCGGGCTTGCGCATTGGGGCCAGTTACGCTGGAAACGCCAAAGGAGTTCTTCCAATGGCTGGACGAGGGCAAGAAGGCCGACGCCGAGCGGGCTGTGCGAAAAAAGAGCACCGAAAAAGCCAAAAAGGCACCGCGCAAGTGATTCCATGGGCGAGCTGTCACGCCTGTGATCGGACAGCCTCAAGCGAGACACTGCCGCCTGTGTTTTTCCTCTAGGATGTTTTGAAGCAGATGAACTGCTTGGAGACAGACGATGAAAAATTCAATCAAAAAGTGCTTTGCTGGACTGGTGTTGGTCATGGGTGCAGCCCAAGCGGCCTACCCTGACAAGACCATCAAAATCGTGGTCGCATTCCCGCCCGGTAGCTCCACCGACATCGTGGCCCGCGCCCTCGGGCAACCTTTGTCAGAGGCCTTGGGCCAGCCTGTGGTGATCGAAAACCGCCCAGGCGCAGGGGGCAACATTGGCACACAGGCCGTGGCCCGGTCCGCAGCCGATGGCTACACCTTCCTGATGCACAGTGTGGCTTACTCGGTGAACCCCTCGCTCTACAGCAAGGCTGGCTACGAAGTCGGCAAAGAACTGACGGGCGTGGCCATGGCCGCCGTTTCCCCCAACATCATTTATGTGCACCCCTCGGTCAAGGCCAACAGTCTCAAGGAATTGCTCTCGCTGGCGCCCACTGACAAGCTCAGCTACGCCTCTTCAGGCAATGGCACGACCACCCACCTGGGGGCTGAACTGCTGTTTCGCAACCTGGCCAAAGTGGACATCTTGCACATTCCACATGCACCGGCATCTGCGGCCAATGCCGTGGTCAGTGGGCAAGTGCCTGTCGGTTCGACCTCCATTCCCCCTGTGGTGCAACTGGCCAAAGCGGGCAAAGTTCGCGCCTTGGCCGTGACCAGCAGCAAGCGTAGCGGAGCCCTCCCCGATGTGCCGACCGTGGCCGAATTGGGCTACGCTGGTTTTGAAGCCAACACCTGGTTCGCCATGTTGGCACCTGCAGGCACCCCGCGTGAAGTGCTCGACCGCGTCAACAGCGAGGTCAACAAAATTCTGCAAAACAAAGCGCTCAATGACAGCTTTGCTGCGCAGTCGCTTGAAACGGTGCGCATGGACCGTATCACGCTGGACAACTACCTGAGTACCGAAGCCAAGAAGTGGGGGCAAGTGGTCCTGCAAACTGGTGCCAAAGTGGACTGATCAATTCTCTCCCCTATTCCGAATCCACCCTCTCAAAGAAAGACCCCATGCGACTGATCAGCTACACGCAAAACCACACCACCCGCTATGGGGTTTTGAAGGACCACGGGGTGGTGGACATGCGTGAATGCATGGACAACGCACCCAGCAGCATCAATGATTTCTTTGGGCTGGCCAGCGGTAACGCCGCGCTGATGGCCAGCATTGTGCAGCGTGCAACCAGCGCCTTGGCCACGCCAGTGGACCAAGTCAGCCTGCTGCCCTGCGTGCCCCGCCCCAGCAAAATTCTTTGCCTGGGGGTCAATTACCATGACCATGCGGCCGAAGGCGGCAACAAAGTGGCGGACTACCCCACCATCTTTTTTCGGGGCCCCTCCTCTCTTTTGGCACATGGCGGCACCATCCCGATTCCCCCCATTTCCTCATCTCTGGATTACGAAGCCGAACTGGCCCTGGTGATCGGCAAGACCACCCGAAACGTGACTGAGGACCAAGCGCTCGACTCGGTGTTTGCTTACGCCTGCTTCAACGATGCAACTTTTAGAGACTTTCAACGCAAAACCACCCAATGGACCGTGGGCAAGAACTTTGACGAAACCGGTGGTTTTGGCCCCTGCTTGGTCACCGCCGACGAGTTACCCCCAGGTTGCGTTGGGCTGCACATCGAATCCCGCCTGAACGGCCAAGTGATGCAAAGTGCCTCGACCACCGACATGGTGTTCCATGTGGCCCCCACCATTGCCATGATGTCGGCCTGCATGACGCTGGAGCCCGGTGATGTGATTGTGATGGGTACCCCTGCAGGCGTGGGCTACGCGCGCAAGCCGCCGGTTTGGATGCAGCCTGGCGACACCATCGAAATCGACATCGAAGGCATCGGTGTTTTGAGCAACCAGGTTGGCCTGAAGGCACGCTGAAAGTAGCCCCCTTCATGACACCCAATCTCCAAGTGGATGTGCTGATCGCCGGTGGCGGTCCTTGCGGCTTGATGCTGGCAATTGAATTGGGACGGCGCAACATCCGCTGTTTGTTGGTGGATGCCAAACCTGGCACGGCCTTCAACCCGCAGGCCAATGCGACCCAAGCCCGAACCATGGAGCATTTTCGCCGTCTGGGCTTTGCGCATGACATCCGCAGCATGGGGTTGCCGCCCGACCACCCCACCGACATCGCTTACCTGACGCGCTTTGCGGGCACCGAGTTGGCCCGCTTGCGCCTGCCCACCGCCGCCGATGCGCCACAAGCCATCAAGAACATGTCGG
The DNA here is from genome assembly GCF_945869175.1 of Limnohabitans sp. Rim8. Lineage (GTDB taxonomy): Bacteria > Pseudomonadota > Gammaproteobacteria > Burkholderiales > Burkholderiaceae_C > Limnohabitans_A. Next base: position 15,863 of record NZ_CAMBNZ010000012.1, read on the forward strand.
GCTCGTGGAGCGCTGCCGAGCTGCCCCACCGCGTCTCGCAAAAATACGTCGAGGTCTGCCTGCATCGCCATGCGCAGCAGCAGGCCAGCGTCGAGATGCGCTACGGCTGGCAGCTCTCATCGTTTCAAGACATGGGCGACGGTATCGAAGCGGTGGTGCAATCCGTGCACGGCGAAGATCGCCTGAACGTCAAAGCCGCCTACCTGCTGGGCGCAGACGGTGCGCGCAGTTTTGTGCGCCACCAGCTGGGCATTCCCTGGGGCGGCGCCACCGGCTTCAAGCGCAAGTTCATGGGCGGCAAGATGCTGGCGGTCTACCTCAAGGCACCTGACTTTTATGACCGCAACCCCAACGACCGCTCTTGGATGTATGTGGTGGTCAACCCCGAGCTGCGCGCCTTCATCATGTCGGTCGATGGCGTGAGTGAGTTTGCCTTCCACATCCAGATGGCCGACGATGCCGCCACCGAAGCGCTGACCCCAGCCGATGCACGTCGCTTGTTTGCCTTGGCTTATGGTCAGACCATTGACATCGAAATCCTGTCCATGGCCACCTGGATGGCGGGTCACGCCCTGGTGGCCGAATCCTTCCAGCAAGGTCGCGTCTTTTTGGGGGGTGATGCGGCGCACCTTTTCACCCCCACAGGGGGCCTGGGCTACAACACGGCGGTTGAAGATGCCGTCAACCTCAGCTGGAAACTGGCCAGCGTGATCAAAGGCCAGGCCCCAGCCGCCTTGCTGGACAGCTACCACCTCGAGCGACACCCTCTGGCCAGGCGCAACACCGGCTATGCCAGGCAGTTTGCCGACTCGATCGGCCTGTTTGAAGCCGCACCCGAGCTCGAAGATGACAGCCCGCAAGGTGAAGCGGCCCGTGCCATCGCTTCGGATTACCTGAATGGCCATGTTCGGCGCGAATTCAACATACCGGGCGTGACCTTTGGCGGGCGCTATGACAACAGCCCCATCATCGTGGGCGATGGCAGCACCGCCCCGCCCGATTCAGCCAACAGCTACACACCATGCGCCACGCCGGGTGGCAGACCACCCCATGCGTGGTTGGCCGATGGCCGTTCGCTTTTTGACACCTTCCATGCCGAATGGACCCTGCTGGTGTTGGGCACCGAGCCTGCCGACACCACCGCCTTTGAAAGCGCAGCGGCATCCCTGGGCGTGGATTTGAAAGTCGTGCACCAGCCCAGTCCCGAGATCGAGGTGCTTTACGAGGCCCCCTTGGTGTTGATCCGCCCAGATCAAATCGTGGCTTGGCGTGGACAAGACGGTCTGCAGGCCACCAAGATCTTGGCGCATGTGATGGGCCTGGGCGTTACAGTGCTTGCATGACCATGAATTCTGAACGCCTGAATGAACACACGCCTGACCACGCCGGACAAAGACGCCATCGCCCTGCTCCCCCCTTTTGAGCGAGTGGGCTTGGACCGCATCACGCTGGTCGACACAGGCCCCAAAGCGCGAGAGGCACATAGGCAGTTGCTTGAATCCCCGGCCTGGGGTTTTGACACCGAGTCCAAACCCACCTTCAAAGTGGGCGAACAATCGGATGGCCCCCATGTGTTGCAACTGTCCACGGCCGAGCGGGCTTGGGTGTTTCAGCTGCACGACCCCGATTGCAGCGCCGTGGCAGCCGCGTTGCTGGCCCATCCGGGCATCGACAAGGCTGGTTTTGGTCTCGGGGATGACCGCAAGCGCATCATCCACAAACTGGGCATCGAGCCTCTGGGGATTTTGGAGCTCAACACCCTTTTTCACCAACGGGGTTACCGCAAAGACATGGGTGTCAAGGGCGCTGTGGCCGTACTGTTCCATCAGCGCTTCATCAAGTCCAAAAAAGCCGCCACCAGCAACTGGGCCAACCCCCGCTTGAGCGAGACGCAACTGGTGTATGCCGCCAACGACGCCTATGCGGCCTTCCGTGTTTGGGAAGCCTTGAAGGTCTGAAGACGTTCAGTAAACCGTGCAGGCCTGCTCAAAACTCAAACGCGGGTTGCGCGGAAACAGCTTGCTTTCGTCGCCATAGCCCAGGTTGATGAGGAAGTTGGCCGTGCATCGCCCATCGGGGAAAAACTCTGCGTTCACTTTGGCCAAGTCCACGCCGCTCATGGGTCCGCAATCCAAGCCCAAAGCGCGGGCCGCGATCATGAAATAAGCCCCACCCAAGGTGCCATTGCGTGTGGCCGTGCCTTGGGCCAAAGCGGCGTTGCCCTCAAACAGCGCTTTGGCACCGGGGTTGTTGGGGAAGACCACAGGCATGTGTTCGTAGAACTGGTTGTCCGTGGCCACGATCACGCAAACAGGTGCCGATTGGGTCTTGCCCACATTGCCAGGACTCAGTGCCGGCAAGATGCGTTGCTTGGCCGCTTCGTTGGTGAGAAACACATAGCGGGTGGGCTGTGTGTTCATTGACGTGGCCCCCATCTTGGCAATGTCGTAGATCTCTTTGAGCAATGCCTCGGACACGGGTTGGTCAAGAAAGCCGTTGGCTGTGCGGGCTTCAAGGAACAAATGTTGAATGGCTGCATTGTCGATTTTCATGGGGGTATCCTGGTTGAAATAAGAAAAACTCATTCGGCTTTGATGCCGATGTCTCGCACCAGCTTGGTCCAGCGCTCCACATCGCGGCGCACCAGCGCTCGGGTTTGATCGGCATTCAGAGTCAGAGGCTTGCCGCCTGCCTTGCGGAAGTTGTCTTGCAAGTCGGCTTGCGCGATCACTTTGGCCAGCTCAGAGCGCAAGCGATCTTGCACATCCTGTGGCGTCTTTTTGGGTACAAAATAACCAAACCACGATTCCAAATCCAGTGGCGCCACACCGCTTTCCAAAATGGTGGGTACATCGGGGTGCATGGGGTTGCGCTCGGCACCCGATACCGCCAAAGCCTTGACAGTGCCCGCATTGACTTGCACCCGTGCCGTGGACGACAGATCGAAGAACAGGTCCACCCGAGCGCCCAGCAAGTCCTGATAAGCCGCTTGGGCGCCACGGTAAGGCACGTGAATGAGGTTGACGCCTGCCAAATGCCAAAGGGCTGCGGCCAAGACATGTTGGCCTGAGCCGTTGCCTGCAGAGGCATAGCTCAGCTTGCCAGGGTTGGCCTTGGCATAGGCCACCACGTCTTTGAGCGAGTTGAAGGGCAGGTCCTTGCGGGCCATCAAGGTGTAGCTGTAACTGACGGCCAAACCCAGCGGTTCGAAATCCCGCAAACTGTCGTAAGAGAGCTTGTCGTAAAGCCCCATGTTCAGTGCCATGTTGGACACCGAGCCCACCAACAGTGTGTAGCCATCCGGGTCGGCTTTGGCTGCAGCGTCCGTGCCCACCAGCGTGCCCGAGCCGGGCTTGTTTTCCACCACGATGCTTTGTCCTAAGGACTTGCCCAAGCGCTCGGCCAGTGCTCTGGCCACAAAGTCAAACCCCCCTCCGGGCGGCTGGGGCACGATGACGCGCAGCGCGCGGTTGGGGTAAGCCGCCTGCCCTAATGCTTGAGGGGCCAAGGCAAGCAGTCCGGCAGCAGGCAAAGCATGCAAGATGGCGCGTCGGCGCACGTCGGTCAAAGTGAACAGGCTTGGATTCATGGAATTCAACTCCAAAAAAGAGAGGGTTTTTGAAATCAGCGCTCTAAAGCGCCGCCTACCAACCAGCGTGCGCCGCGTTTGTACAGTTCGTCGACCACGTCGCCCTTGAGCATGGGCATGTCCATCTTGACCGTGTAGCCAATGCGCGTCTGGATGTAGGCCAGATGGCGGTAGCCTTCGGGGAAAGTGGCGAGCACCGCAGTGTCGAGCTTGAGCACGGCCGTGGAGTCCACCGGGTCAATGCGGTCTTTTTCGTAGATTGGTTGGCGGTGCAGCAACTTCCACTCGCCGTTGTGGCAGGTGACAAAATCATAAAAACGTCCTGTGCAGACCACGTCGCAAAGTACCGGGCCGTTTTCACCCTCCACCATGCCGCGCTGGGAAATGGTCATCTTGGTTTGGGCGATGGCACGGTCTCCCACCACCTCGACCGCAGAGCCGCCCAGAAAGTGCAAGATGCTCACGCCTTTGGCCCAACCCTCCTGGGTCACGCGGATGAATTCACTGAACGGTCCTTGAAACCAGGTGGCCATCATCACCCCCTCGGGGTGCCAAACGGTGGCAAATCGGTCCCAGTCGCCTGCATCTCGCCAGACGGCCCAGCGCTCGACCATTTGACGAATCAACAGCTCGTCGTGCATTGCATTGCTCATGTCTTGTCTCCTGAAAATCAACGGGGCGTGTCATCCACTTGGTGGCGGGCGATGCGCAAATCTGCCATGTCCTGCTTCATACGCAAGTGCTTTAGGGGTTACGGCGGAAAGCCAACTTTTTGAGGCCACAAATTCACAAAAGCGTGCACAGCGGTGCTGCCATACAAACCCGCTTTGGTGAACGGTTCGTCTGCCAGCCAAGCGTGTGCAGCATCCCGGTTGGGAAAATCGATCACCAACAAGCTGCCTAACATGGTCAGGCCATCGTCGTGCGTGAGCGGCCCTGCAAATGCGATGTGGTCTGCCACAGCGGCCAAATAGGCCTTGTGTTCAGGCCGCACACGCTGGCGCGTAGTGGCGTGATCGGGTTTGTCGACCAAGAAGAAGGTAAAAAGCATGGCGAATTTGGATGTTCAAGGGAGTAGACCGCTTTGGGAGTGCCTGCAGGTACTCCCAAGCTTGTGAAGGCCCCGGCGTAATGCACCAACACGCAGTCCAAAGCATGGGGGCCAATGTGCCCATCGCCCTCAACAAACACCTGGAACTGGTTTTGCCGATGGAAATGCGCTTCCAATGTTGCATGGGGCGGTTGCTCAATCAAAGAAGCCGTTGGGGAAAGAACAGGGTCTTCGCCCGCCTCCAGCCATTCGGACTTGTAGAAATGCTCAGCCATCTTGGGCAGTTGCCGCCGCTTGGTCGCACCATGGGCGCGGGTTCCTATGGCAATCATCGAATACTCCTGGGCATTGAAGGAATCAGTGTGTCGAGAGTCAAGGCATCGATCAAGGCGGCCATGTCTTGTGGGGGACTCCTGCCTGATCGTCAAATGGCATGCGCCTCGCTCAGCCTTGGCATCCGATGGAAGCCCTAAAATCAGCGACCAGCGAATTGCTCAAGCCTACCCTCATTGCCTCTTCACATGACCCCACTCAAGTTCCCCAGTGGCTTCAATCATCCTGAACACGACAGCGTGGTTCTGGAGTTTGCCAATTGCCAATGGCGGGTACGCAGGCCCAAGCCCTTTGTGTTGGTGATTGAAGGCGAAGTGGGCCAAGAGGCGCAAGCGCCAAGCGACTATTTGCACGAACAGTTGCTCTTGCCCGAATGGCGCGAAGCCTTTTACCAATTGGTCGATGCCACCGGCTTGGTCGTCTGCCGGAATTCACACACCCATCACCCCACTTACCGCGATGTGCGCGGGCGCTCCAGCAAAGGACGTTTGAGCCAAGGCGAGTACTACCACCACGACGGCTGCACAGGCCCCGTCAAACCCCGTTTTGTCGAAATTCGCTGCCCTATTCAGCCACAAACCCGCGGCGTGGCCACTGCCGTAGCGCCACACCTTGATGTGGTCAAAGCCATGGTGCAAGTCCTGCCTGCCGAGTTGTCTGTCAACGCCGCTTTGATTGGGCAAGACTTGAACCTTGCCGCCGTGGACCAGATGGCCGGTCCCGCTCTGGACCACTTGCAAGGCCTCATCACGCGTACGGTGCGCAAAAAGCTCAACGCCGAGGGCGCGCGCAGCTACTTCCGCCTCGTGGATGCTGCGGCCAATGCCTACTTTGAACCTTGGTCCTTGGGTGAAAGCCGCTTCATCGCCAACGCCAACAGCGGCATCACCATGCAACACCGCCGGGCCTACCAAGCCCCACACACCGGCGGTGTGGCCAACGGCCATTTGGTCAAGCGCTGGCCGAACGAAGAACTGCTGCTGCCAGGCCAAGTGGTGGACTCAGCCTTGATTGCGGCGCTGTGCAGCGAAGAAGGTGATGAGGTGGATGTTGAGCGGCTTGAGGGGTGTTACCTCGGGGCGCATTGAGATAGGATGAATTCCCTTTGCTGACCAAATACAAAAGCCCGGACGGTTTCCCGCCCGGTCTTCTTTGTTTGCACCGCGAAGCGTTTACTTCTTCGCAGGCGGCAAGTCCGTGCAGCTGCCATGCGCCACTTCTGCCGCCATGCCGATGCTTTCGCCCAGCGTGGGGTGGGGGTGGATGGTTTTGCCAATGTCCACCGCGTCTGCACCCATCTCGATGGCCAGGGCGATCTCGCCAATCATGTCGCCCGCGTGGGTGCCCACCATGCCGCCGCCCAGGATCTTGCCGTGGCCGTGTGCTTCTGGGGAGTCGTCAAACAACAGCTTGGTCACACCTTCGTCGCGGCCGTTGGCAATGGCTCGGCCCGAGGCGCTCCATGGGAACAAGCCCTTTTTCACCTTGATGCCTTGGGCCTTGGCTTGATCTTCGGTCAAGCCTACCCAGGCCACTTCGGGGTCGGTGTAGGCCACGCTGGGGATGACGCGGGCGTTGAATGCGGCGGATGCCAGTTCCTTGTTGCCTTGCAGTTCACCGGCAATCACTTCGGCTGCCACGTGGGCTTCGTGCACGGCCTTGTGCGCCAGCATGGGTTGGCCCACGATGTCGCCAATGGCAAAGATGTGGGGCACGTTGGTGCGCATCTGAATGTCCACGTTGATGAAACCGCGATCGGTCACGGCCACACCGGCTTTTTCGGCAGCGAGTTTTTTGCCATTGGGCGTGCGGCCCACGGCTTGCAGCACGAGGTCGTACACCTGGGGTGCGGGGGCGGTGCTCTCAGGTTCGGCGCTTTCGAAGGTGACTTCAATGCCCTCGGGCAAGGCGCGTGCGGACACGGTCTTGGTCTTGAGCATGATGTTGTCAAAGCGCTTGGCGTTCATCTTTTGCCAGACTTTGACCAAGTCGCGGTCAGCGCCTTGCATGAGGCCATCCATCATTTCCACCACGTCCAGGCGTGCGCCCAGCGTGCTGTAAACCGTGCCCATCTCTAAGCCAATAATGCCGCCGCCGAGAATCAGCATGCGCTTGGGCACTTCTTTGAGTTCTAGCGCGCCGGTGGAGTCCACCACGCGTGGATCGTTCGGCATGAAAGGCAAGCGCACCGCTTGCGAGCCCGCAGCGATGATGGCCTTCTTGAAGGCAATCACTTTTTTGCTGCCGTTTTGTTCTTGTGCTGTGCCGGTGGTTTCCGACACTTCGAGGTGATTCGCACCCACGAATTGGCCCAAGCCGCGCACGGTCGTGACCTTGCGCATTTTGGCCATGGCCGCCAAGCCACCGGTCAGTTTGCCAATGACTTTTTCTTTGTGGCCGCGCAGCTTGTCGATATTGACCACGGGGGCACCAAAGTCCACACCGAGGTCGGCCATGTGGGCCACTTCGTCCATCACCGCTGCCACATGCAACAACGCTTTGGAAGGAATGCAACCCACGTTCAAACACACGCCACCCAAAGTGGCGTAGCGCTCAACGATGACCACGTTCAAGCCGAGGTCGGCGGCGCGGAACGCGGCCGAATAACCGCCGGGGCCGCCGCCGAGCACGAGCACATCGCACGCGATGTCGGCCGAGCTGCCAAAGCTGGAGGCCACGGGTGCGGGGGCCGCTGCTACCGGTGCAACAGCAGGCGCGGCAACTGGAGCAGGCGCAGCAGTCCGGGCTGCAGTTGCACTCTCGCCTTCCAGCACCAACACCACCGAACCTTGCTTGACCTTGTCGCCCAGCTTGATCTTCAACTCTTTCACCACGCCCGCGTGTGACGATGGAATTTCCATCGACGCTTTGTCGGACTCGACGGTGATGAGCGATTGCTCAGCCTTGACGGTGTCGCCGGGTTTGACCAGCAACTCGATCACAGCCACCTCGTCGAAGTCGCCAATGTCGGGGACTTGAATATCAATCAGTGCCATAGTCTTCTCAATTTGTTGGGGTCCGAGCAAAGCTTCGCTTTGGTCCGCCCCCAAAGTTCAAAGTAATACGCGACGGAAGTCGCTGAGGATTTGACCCAAGAACGCATTGAAGCGTGCCGCTGCGGCGCCGTCGATGACGCGGTGGTCCCATGTCAGCGACAGGGGCAGCATCAAGCGGGGCACAAATTGCTTGCCGTCCCAGACGGGTTCCATGGTGCTCTTGCACACTCCCAAAATGGCGACTTCGGGCGCGTTGATGATGGGTGTGAAGTACTTTCCACCGATACCGCCTAAGCTGGAGATGGTGAAGGTCGCCCCCGACATTTCTGCGGGACCGAGTTTGCCGTCGCGGGCTTTCTTGGCCAGTTCTGACATTTCTTGGCTGATTTGCAAGACGCCTTTTTTGTCGCAATCGCGGATGACGGGCACCATCAAACCATTGGGTGTATCGGCAGCGAAGCCGATGTGCCAATAGTTTTTGTAAACCAGTGCATCGCCATCGAGTGAACTGTTGAACTCGGGGTATTTCTTGAGAGTGGCCACGCAAGCCTTGATCAAGAACGCGAGCATGGTGACTTTGACGCCCGACTTTTCGTTCTCTTTGTTGGTGGAGACGCGGAACGCTTCGAGCTCGGTGATGTCGGCATCGTCATGGTTGGTGACGGCTGGAATCATGATCGCGTTGCGGAGCAGATTGGCACCGCTGATCTTCTTGATGCGGCCCATTTCTTTGCGTTCGATGGGGCCGAACTTGGCGAAGTCCACCTTGGGCCATGGGATGAGGCCCAAGGCAGCCCCGTCTCCACCTGAAGTTGCGGGGGCCTTGGCCGCCTGTGCCTTGGTTTGGACTGCGCCCGACATGATGGACTTGGTGAAGGCTTGTACGTCGTCGACGGTGATGCGGCCTTTGAGGCCATGGCCTTTGACCTCTTCCAGCGGAACGCCCAACTCCCGCGCGAACTTGCGTACCGATGGCGAGGCATGAGGCAAACCCAAGGTCGCGCCACCTGGCGCGTGGGCAGGTGCTGCCACAGTCGATGGCAAGGCCACTGTGGCTGCAGCCGAAGCCAAAATTGCAGGAGCAGTTGTAACAGCGACTGCTGCAGATGCGGCGCCTTCCAGCACGGCCAGCAAGTCACCGATGTTGACTTTATCGCCCACTTTGACTTTGAGCTCTTTGAGCACCCCAGCCGCCGAGGACGGGATTTCCATCGAGGCTTTGTCGGACTCGACTGTGATCAGCGACTGCTCGACCTTGATGTTGTCCCCCGGCTTGACCATGACTTCGATGACGACCACGTCTTTGAAGTCCCCTATGTCGGGCACATGCACTGGCACGGGGCCTGATGCTGCTGGTGCAGCAACAGGTGCTGAAGCTACAGGAGCTGCAGCAACAGGGGCGACAGCAAGAGCAGTTGGGGCTTCAGCCACAGCGGCCGCAGGGACTGCGGCAGCACCCGCCGCCTCGACCAACAGAACGACCGAGCCTTGCTTGACCTTGTCGCCCAAGGCGACGCGCATTTCCTTGACCAAACCCGCCATGCTGGAAGGAATTTCCATGGAGGCTGTGTCGGACTCGACCGTGATCAGCGATTGCTCGGCTTTGACGGTGTCGCCCACTTTGACCATCAATTCAATGACGGTCACCTCATCAAAATCCCCGATGTCCGGGACTTGTACTTCTAACAGTGCCATATGTGTCTCGCTTTTTCAGTTGAGGACAGAAAAATACCGTTTCGGTCTGTCCGGCAAAGTTTCAGGTTATGCGTACAGAGGATTGATCTTGTCGGCATTGATGCCGTATCTTTGGATCGCCTCGGCCACTTGTGTGGCGGGCACAGCACCGTCTTCACTCAGTGCTTTGAGGGCGGCCACCACAATGTAGTGGCGGTTGACCTCGAAGTGCTCACGCAATTTGCTGCGAAAATCGGATCGGCCAAAACCGTCGGTGCCCAAAACTTTGTAGGTTCGGCCCGTACCGTCCGCATTTTTTGGAATGAACGGACGGATCTGCTCGGCATAGGCTTTCATGTAGTCGGTCGAAGCGACCACAGGTCCCTTGTGCTGGGCCAATTGTTGACCCACAAAGGACACGCGAGGGGTTTCCATGGGGTGCAGCATGTTGTGCCGTTCGGCGTCTTGGCCGTCACGGGTGAGCTCGTTGAAGCTGGGGCAGCTCCACACATCGGCTTGAATGCCCCAGTCGGTGGCCAGCAGCGTTTGCGCGGCAATGGATTCACGCAAGATGGTGCCCGAGCCCAGCAGTTGCACCCGCTTGTCGCCCGCAGCGCCAGGCTTGCACAAATACATGCCCTTGATGATTTGTTCTTCAGTGCCGGGTGTGAGGCCAGGCATGGGGTAGTTTTCGTTGAGCAGCGTCAGGTAGTAGAAGACGTTGTCTTGCTTCTCGACCATGCGCTTCAAACCGTGGTGCAGGATGACGCCGACTTCGTGCGCGAAGGTGGGGTCATAAGACACGCAGTTGGGAATGGTGTTGGCCATGATGTGGCTGTGACCGTCTTCGTGCTGCAGGCCTTCGCCGTTCAAGGTGGTGCGACCCGATGTGCCGCCCAACAAGAAGCCGCGTGCCTGCATGTCGCCCGCAGCCCATGCCAAGTCGCCAATGCGCTGGAAGCCAAACATCGAGTAGTAAACGTAGAACGGCACCATGATGCGGTTGCTGGTCGAGTAGCTGGTGGCTGCGGCAATCCAGCTGGACATGCCACCAGCTTCGTTGATGCCCTCTTGCAAGATTTGGCCTGCCACATCCTCTTTGTAGTACATCACCTGGTCTTTGTCGACGGGTGTGTACTGCTGACCAGCGGGGTTGTAAATTCCGATCTGGCGGAACAAACCTTCCATGCCAAACGTGCGGGCTTCGTCCACCAAAATCGGCACCACGCGCGGCCCCAAGGCTTGGTCACGCAAAAGCTGGGTTAGGAAGCGCACATAGGCTTGTGTGGTTGAGATTTCACGGCCCTCGGCCGTGGGCTCCATCACCGATTTGAAGATGTCCAACGTAGGCACCGTGAAGTGCTCATCGGCTTTTGTTCGTCGGTGTGGCAAGTAGCCGCCCAAGGCCTTGCGGCGATCGTGCAGGTACCGCATTTCCGGGGTGTCGTCCGCGGGCTTGTAAAAAGGCACATTGGCCAACTCACTGTCGGGCACCGGGATGTTGAAGCGGTCACGCATGTAGCGGATGTCGTCGTCTGTGAGTTTTTTGGTTTGGTGAACGTTGTTCTTGCCCTCACCCGCTTTGCCCATGCCAAAACCTTTGACGGTTTTGATCAGCAACACAGTGGGTTGGTCTTTGTGGTTCACCGCTTGGTGGTAGGCGGCATAAACCTTTTGCGGGTCATGACCGCCACGCTTCAAGTTCCAAATCTCGTCGTCGCTCATGTGCGCCACCATCTCGAGGGTGCGCGGATCGCGACCAAAGAAGTGCTTGCGCACATAAGCGCCATCGTTGGCTTTGAAGGCTTGGAAGTCGCCATCCAAGGTGTCCATCATGATCTTGCGCAAAGCGCCATCCTTGTCGCGCGCCAAGAGCTTGTCCCACTCGCTGCCCCACAAGAGCTTGATGACATTCCAGCCAGAGCCGCGGAATTCGCCTTCGAGTTCTTGCACGATCTTGCCGTTGCCCCGCACAGGGCCGTCCAAGCGTTGCAAGTTGCAGTTGACAACAAAAATCAAGTTGTCGAGCTTCTCACGAGCCGCCAAACCAATGGCGCCCAAGGACTCCACTTCGTCCATCTCACCGTCGCCGCAAAATACCCACACCTTGCGGTTTTCGGTGTTGGCAATGCCCCGGGCATGCAAGTACTTCAAAAAGCGGGCTTGGTAGATGGCCATCAATGGGCCCAAACCCATCGATACCGTGGGAAACTGCCAGAACTCCGGCATGAGTTTGGGGTGGGGGTAGCTCGACAATCCTTTGCCATCCACTTCTTGACGGAAGTTGAGCAACTGCTCTTCGGTCAAACGCCCTTCTAAATATGCACGGGCATAAACGCCGGGAGACACATGGCCTTGGATGTACAGACAATCACCACCGTGGGAGTCGTTTTCGGCGTGCCAAAAGTGGTTAAAGCCGGCACCAAACATGTGGGCCAAGGATGCGAATGAGCCAATGTGACCGCCAAGATCGCCGCCGTCAGCGGGGTTGTGGCGGTTGGCCTTGACCACCATCGCCATCGCGTTCCAGCGCATGTAAGCGCGCAGGCGCTCTTCAATTTCGATGTTGCCGGGACAATGGGCTTCTTGATCGGGCTCAATCGTATTGATATAACCGGTCGTTGCAGAAAACGGCATGTCGATGCTGTTTTCGCGTGCATGTTCGAGCAATTGTTCAATCAAGAAGTGCGCCCGTTCGCCCCCTTGTTTCTCGATGACTGCGGACAGCGCGTCCATCCATTCACGTGTTTCTTGGCTGTCCAAATCCTGCGCCGGCCGATGAGGTGTTCCCGCGGTCATGATTGTCTCCTGTGGGTATAGTTTGAAAATGATGCCCCAATTTTCACATATATTTTTAAATTTTTCAAATCGTGCTTAATGATTTTGCATAGTGAAATATTCAAGTGAATTTACCTTGCAAGCGCGAATGTCTAGGGCAAATCCCCAAGGGTTGTCACCTAAACTCGAATGCATGGAATTGAACAAAGCAGCATCTGTTGTCCAGAAAGTCGGCCCTTGGGCGTGGTGGCTCTCGTGGTGGCGAAGTCAATCGCCCAACCGGCAGGACCGGTTTGCCAATTTGGCCCCTGTTGCGGCCGTGGTACTTTTCCTGGCGGCGATCGCCAGCGCCTTTTGGTACCTGCGTTTTGAAGAAATTGAACGCGAACAAGAAGCCATCAAACGCGACGTTGAATACGCGCAGCAGCGCTTGCGTTTGCGTTTGCTGGAGCGACAAGAACAAGTGATGCGATTGGCGCGTGATGTGTCCAACCGAGAGATCAAAACCGAGCAATTTCTGTCCCGGGCCGAAGCCTTGGTGCAGCAATACCCCGAATTTCTATCTCTGACCTGGATAGACGATCGCCGCCGTATCTTGGCCAACCAAAGCGTATCGAGCATATCGCCCAGCCAACATTTGCGCGCTGGCTCGGTCCTCAAAGTGGGCGAAACCGAAAGCCACTTCAGCCTGGCCCGCGACTTGATGCAACCCATCTACGGTCAAATCGACAGCGAGGCCGATCGGGATGCCCAAATGGCGGTCTTGCAACTGCATTCGCCACTGAGCAATGACCAAGGGCGGTTCAACGGTGTGATCTTGGCCGAATACAGCATGGAGGGCCTGCTGCGTTACGGGGTGCCCACCGAAGTGCTGGCCAAATACGCGGTGGCACTGCAAGACGGCAATGGCCGCCTGTTGGCTGGACAGACCATTGCGGGACGCATCGCCTTGTGGAATTTGCTGCCCGGCAGCGATAAACCCAACAACGACTACCAAGTGCCGGTGTCCCCCGTCGGCAACGATCTCATTTTGAAGGCCCAAGCCTGGCGAACTTCGCAAGGCCTGGTGGGCAGCGGCTTGTTTTGGCTGGTGAGCATGTTGAGCGTGATGACCGCTTGGATGCTGATCGGCAACTGGCGCCACACCCGTCGGCGTATCCAAGCTCAAAAAGCCTTGGTCGCCGAAACCAACTTTCGCCGCGCCATGGAAAACTCCATGTTGACCGGCATGCGTGCGCTCGACCTGCGCGGACGCATTACCTACGTGAACCCCGCTTTTTGCCAAATGACGGGTTGGAACGAGTCTGACTTGGTGGGCGCTGTGGCGCCATTTCCCTATTGGCCCGAACAAGACCGCGAGCTGCTCACCCAAAGGCTGGAAGAAGAAATCAGTGGTCAACACTCGGCTGGGGGATTTCAAGTTCGTGTGAAGCGAAAAAGTGGGCAATTGTTCGATGCCCGCATGTACGTGTCGCCCTTGATCGATGCCACGGGCAAGCAAACGGGCTGGATGACTTCGATGACCGACATCACCGAGCCCAACCGCATCCGGCAACAATTGGCCAGCTCACATGAACGCTTCACCATCGTCTTGGAAGCCTTGGATGCATCGGTGTCGGTGGCACCACTGGGAAGCGAGGAGTTGCTCTTTGCCAACAAGTTGTACCGACTGTGGTTTGGCCAAAACACCCAAGGCCATTTGCGCTTGGTTCAGCAAGCGGGGGCATCCCAAAGTCCGCCCCCTTCAGATGATGTGGATGACATGGCGGGTCTTCCCACGGAAAGCCTGACCATCACGCGCTCAGAAAACGCCGAAATTTATGTCGCTGAACTGGGCAAATGGCTGGAAGTTCGATCACGTTACATCAATTGGGCGGATGGCCGATTGGCCCAAATGGTGATTGCCAGCGACATCACGCCCAGACGTCAAGCAGAGGAGTTGGCTGCCCAGCAAGCCGAGCGGGCACAAACGGCCAGCCGCTTGATCACCATGGGCGAGATGGCCTCCAGCGTGGCGCATGAGCTGAACCAACCGCTCACGGCCATCAGCAACTACTGCAGTGGCATGATCTCTCGCATCAAAACCCAGCAAGTCAAAGAAGAAGACTTGCTGTGGGCGCTCGATAAAACCGCCCGCCAGGCGCAGCGGGCGGGGCAAATCATTTTGCGCATCCGCAGTTTCGTCAAACGCAGCGAACCCAACAGAAGCTTGTCGGATGTGTCGGCCATGGTCAGCGAATCCTTGGAACTGGCCGAAATCGAAATGCGCCGTCGCCATGTGCGCTTGACCCACCATGTGGCAGCCCGATTGCCGCAGCTGACGGTCGACCCCATCCTGATCGAACAGGTGCTCATCAACTTGATGAAAAATGCAGCGGAATCCATTGACAACGCCAATCGGCCCGATGGACAGCGCCAAGTTGAACTGCGCATCGTGCCCAAGCAAATTGACAACCAGCAGGTGGTGGAGTTTTCTGTCTCCGACACGGGTCAAGGCTTACCGCCAGAAGACATAGAGCGGGTCTATGAAGCCTTTTTCTCGACCAAGGTGGAAGGCATGGGCATTGGCCTCAATTTGTGCCGCAGCATCATTGAATCTCATCGGGGCAGGATCGTTGCCGAGAACCTCTACAATGCCAGCGGTGTGTGCGGTTGCCGGTTTTCCTTCTGGATTCCGGTCGAAAACACTTTGGCCCAACAACAACCCACTGGGATAGAAGAATGAGTTTGATTCCAAAAAAAGGCACTGTTTACGTTGTGGACGATGACGAAGCGGTGCGGGACTCTTTGCAGTGGTTGCTTGAAGGCAAGGATTATCGGGTTCGTTGTTTTGACAGTGCAGAATCCTTCATCGGCCGCTATGACCCCCGCGAAGTGGCCTGCTTGATTGCCGACATCCGCATGGGCGGGATGACCGGACTGGAACTGCAAGACCGTTTGATTGAGCGCAAGTCGCCTTTGCCCATTGTGTTCATCACGGGTCACGGTGACGTGCCCATGGCGGTCAACACCATGAAAAAAGGCGCGATGGATTTCATCCAGAAGCCGTTCAAGGAAGAAGAACTTTTGAGCTTGGTCGAGCGCATGCTCGACGAAGCGCGCGATGCCTTCGCTGAATATCAAAGTGCCGCCAGCCGGGATGCTTTGTTGTCCAAGTTGACGGGCCGTGAAGCACAGGTTCTGGAGCGCATCGTGGCGGGCCGACTGAACAAGCAGATCGCTGACGACCTGGGCATCAGCATCAAAACAGTGGAGGCACACCGCGCCAACATCATGGAAAAGCTCAACGCCAACACGGTGGCCGACCTGCTCAAAATTGCCCTGGGTCAAAACGCACCCAAGGCCTGATCTTTCGCCCTCTCCCCAAAACGCCCGCATCCGCCGGGCGTTTTGCGTTCAACTTTTTGACTGGATCGAACCCCACACATGACTGCTCACACCATCGACGGCAATGCCCTGTCAAAACAGCTGCGTACCGAAGTGGCCGCCCGCACCCAAGCTCTGAAGGCCAAAGGCGTGACCCCAGGCCTGGCCGTGGTGTTGGTGGGCGACAACGCGGCCAGTCAGGTGTATGTGCGCAACAAGGTCAAGGCCTGCGAGGACAGCGGTTTGCATTCGGTGCTTGAAAGGTACGACGCCAAATTGACCGAATCCGACTTGCTCGCCCGTGTGCATGCCCTCAACCAGGACCCCAGCATCCATGGCATTTTGGTCCAGCTGCCTTTGCCTGGGCATATGGATGCGCAAAAAGTGATCGAAGCCATCAGTCCTGCCAAAGACGTGGACGGTTTTCACATCGCCAGTGCTGGGGCCTTGATGACGGGCATGCCCGGGTTTTGGCCTTGTACGCCCTTTGGTTGTATGAAGATGCTCGAAAGCATTGGTTATGACCTGAAGGGCAAGCATGCGGTGGTGATCGGGCGCAGCAACATTGTGGGCAAACCCATGGCGCTGATGCTTTTGCAAAAGAACGCGACGGTGACGATTTGCCACAGTGCCACCCCAGACCTCAAAGCCATGACCTTGCAAGCCGATGTGATTGTGGCTGCGGTGGGCAAGCGCAATGTCTTGACGGCCGACATGGTCAAACCCGGTGCGGTGGTGCTCGATGTGGGCATGAACCGCAATGACGAAGGCAAGCTGTGCGGTGACGTGGACTTTGAAGGCGTGAAACAAGTCGCCAGCCACATCACGCCTGTCCCGGGCGGTGTCGGCCCAATGACCATCACCATGCTGCTGGTCAATACCCTTGAGGCTGCAGAACGCGCCGCCAACTGATAAAACTATACAAGGCTTGAGTTGTGTCATTCCGCGCTGGACCCGCGGTGCATGGCTTGAGCATCCAACGCCTTGATTGAACTGACTCTGGATAACCCATGACCAACCCATTGCTTGACACGTCTGTCCTGCCCCTTTTTGACCGCATTGCACCCGACCATGTCGCCCCCGCTTTGGATGAGCTTCTCAAGAACGCCGAGCAGGCATTGGACCAAGTCACGGCGCAAGACTTCCCTGCAGACTGGACGGCCATTGCACAAATTTTGGGTGTGGCCACCGAACGCCTGGGCATGGCCTGGGGGGCTGTGAGCCACCTCAACAGCGTGGCCGACACCCCCGAGTTGCGCGCGGCTTACAACGCGGCGCTGCCCCGAGTGACCGAGTTCTGGACCCGATTGGGCAGCGATGAGCGCCTGTATGCCAAATACAAAGCCATTGACGCAACCAGCCTCAATACCGAACAGACGCAAGCCCGCAAAAACGCTCTGCGCGCCTTTGTATTGGGCGGTGCCGAACTGCAAGGCCCAGCCAAAGAGCGCTACGCTGCGATTCAGGAGCGGCTGGCTGAAATCACTCAGAAGTTCAGCGAAAACACACTCGACGCGACAGACAGCTTTGCCCTTGTCGTGAGCGAAGACCAAATGAAGGGCGTGCCCGCCGATGTGCTGCAGGCCACGCGCGACGCAGCCCAAAAAGAGGGTCAAGAGGGCCACCGCTTGAGCCTAAAAATGCCGGTTTATTTGCCGGTGATGCAGTTTGCCGACAGCAGTGCTTTGCGCGAGCAGCTCTACAAAGCCCACGTCACCCGAGCCTCTGACCAGGCGCCAGAAGAGGCTCGGAAATTCGACAACACGCCCTTGATGCAGGAAATTCTGGCCTTGCGCCAAGAAGAAGCCCGTCTGCTCGGTTTTGACAACTATGCCCAGGTGTCGGTCGTGCCCAAAATGGCGGAGTCCCCGGAGAAAGTCATCGCCTTTTTGCGCGATTTGGCGGCCAAAGCCCGTCCTTTTGCAGAAAAAGACCTGGCCGATTTGCGTGAGTTCGCTGCCGGCGCTTTGGGCATCGGCGGACCGCTCAACGCTTGGGACGTGCCTTACATCAGCGAAAAGCTCAAGGAAGCCCGTTACAGCTTCAGCGAGCAAGAGGTCAAGCCCTACTTTACGGCACCCAAAGTGCTGGCCGGTTTGTTCAAAATCATTGAAACCCTGTTTGAGGTGAATATCCGGACTGACCAAGCCCCGGGTTGGCACCCCGCCGTGGCGTTTTACCGCATCGAGCGCGATGGCCAGTTGCTTGGACAGTTCTACCTGGACCCACCTGCACGTTCGGGCAAACGCGGTGGGGCTTGGATGGACGATGTGCGCGGTCGCTGGCAGCGCCCGGACACCGGTGCCTTGCAAACGCCTGTGGCGCACCTGGTGTGCAACTTCGCAGAGGGCGTGAACGGCCATCCGCCCTTGCTCACCCATGACGACGTGATCACCCTCTTCCACGAGTTTGGTCACGGCCTGCACCACATGCTCACTCAGGTGAATGAACGCGATGTCTCGGGCATCAGTGGCGTGGAATGGGACGCGGTGGAGTTGCCCAGCCAGTTCATGGAAAACTTTTGCTGGGAATGGTCGGTGTTGCGCCACATGACATCGCATGTGGAAACAGGCGAGCCGCTGCCCCGCGCCTTGTTCGACAAAATGCTGGCGGCCAAGAACTTCCAAAGTGGCCTGCAAACCCTGCGCCAGATCGAGTTTTCAATGTTTGACATGTTGGTTCACTCCGAACATGACCCCGCACAAGACTTTATGCCGCTGTTGACTCAGGTGCGTGAGGAAGTGGCGGTGATGCGCCCGCCTGCCTTCAACCGCATGGTCCACACCTTCAGCCACATCTTTGCCGGCGGTTATGCGGCCGGTTACTACAGCTACAAATGGGCCGAGGTGCTCAGTGCTGACGCTTACGCTGCGTTTGAGGAAACGGCCGCCGATGATGGCACCCCCAATGTGGCAACCGGGCGTTTGTACCGCCAAGCGATTTTGGAAGCGGGTGGCAGCCGACCAGCGCTGGAGTCCTTCAAGGCTTTTCGGGGTCGGGAGCCCAGCCTGAACGCCTTGTTGCGACACCAAGGCATGGTCGCGGCCTGAGTCCTTCCATGAGCCAAAACGCCTTGAATGTCTTGGGGAGCCCTTTGGTTCCTTGTTCTTATGACCCGCTCACCGGTTATTACCGCGATGGCTGCTGCAATACCGATGCGCAGGACCAGGGCAGCCATGTGGTGTGCGCGAAAGTCACGCAAGCATTCTTGGACTTTTCACTGAATCGGGGCAACGACCTGATCACGCCTCGCCCGGATTACCGTTTTGCTGGATTGAAAGCGGGTGACCGCTGGTGCTTGTGCTCGCTGCGATGGAAAGAGGCGTGGGAGTCCGGTGTGGCACCCCCGGTTGTGCTGGCCTGCACGCATGAACGTGCGCTTGACTTCGTGACGTTGGCGCAATTGAAGTCTTCTGATCTGGATGAGCATGGGGGCCCATAAAAAAAAGCACCGAGCGTTACCGCTAAATGCTTATTTTTTCTACCGAATTTGGCAGGCGCGACTAGATTCGAACTAGCGACCCCCACCATGTCAAGGGGCATTACGCGGTGAAAAGCAGGTGCTTTCTTAATTATATCTAAGTGAAATAATTCTATGCTTAGGATCTGCATCAAGTAAGTTAGATGTCTAAAGGCCTCGAAACTTAGACTCCAAATGGCATCCACGAATTACGGGGCGATTCACTTACCAACTGAGGCACATTACTTTCTGCCTTTCAATTGAAATTGCCATCGATCACACTCGCCATCTAAGACCAGTACTGAATCTCCCCGTCAGTCGCCAACTAGACGGACCACAACCGTCTGCCGCTCGGTGACCAGCGGCCGGCCGCTGGCCTCTGAGTAGCGGTTCAGGGTCTCGAAGAAAATCATGTCGCCGCCGCGCTTGCCGCTGCGCCGCCGCGCCCCGACCAGTGTGCTGTCGGCGTGGATGCGCTCGCCGGCACACGCCAGCGAATGGATCGCGACCCGGTTACCGGCATTCATGCCGCCAGCGGGGTCGATGCCGAACATATGGGCCAGGTCGCGGCCGACTTCGTTAACACCCTCGCGGCCTTGCGAGCGCGGATCTTCGCTCAAGGGCAGCGCGCCCGGCAGGGCTTCGATACCATGCAGGGGGAAAAGCGGCGGGGCCACCACACAGCCCCAAGGGGACGCCGCGCCCGCTTGCGCGTCGAAGTGCTTGGGAGGCAGGCCCATCACCGCGTCGGCAAACAGCCGTAGCCGACTCAGGTCGATGGAATAATGCGATTCACGAGCATCGATCTGAGTGCCAAGGAGTCGGCTAATATGTTCTGCCGTCGCAGCGTCGGGCGGTGACGTCGCGAGCGGCAGGCCCATGCCATCGGGCGCGGCGATGCCGATGGCGTTGAGCACGGGAACGCCCGATATATTTTGCACCACCACCGCCTTGCCGCGCGCGGTGACCTCGCCCCGGTCGGTGTTAAGAATCTCTACATCCACCGACACAAAAATCCGGCCGTCCAGCACCTGGCTGCCCGTGACAACGCCCTGCACACGCAGCTTGTCGCCGACGTAGTCAGGGCCGATGAACTGGTAGTCCACGCGCCAGGGCCAGGCGCAGGGCATGGCTTCGGTCAGGAATTGCACGATCAAGTGCTGCTTCAGGGCGCCGTTGATCACCGGGGCATCAAGCCTAGCAACGTCTTGGCAGAACTGCTGGTCGAAATGAATCTTGTCCCAGTTCTGCTGCGCGGCAAGCCAGCGCAGGATGTGGGTGCTGGTGAAGCGCTGCTTATCGAGGTTGGGCAGGGGGGTGCCCGGCAGCAGCGAGGCGGTGGAGGTCATGGTAATCACGAAAGTCCTTCAGCTTTTGAGAATCGCCACTAACTGGCCGTCTTCGACGGCATCGCCCTCGGCCACAAGCAGCTCGATGACGGTGCCTCCCTCTTCGCTGCACACTGGGATTTCCATCTTCATCGACTCGACGATCATCACCGGCTCGTTGGCGTCCACCTTCGAACCGGCAGGGACCTCAATTTTCCAGACCTTGCCCGTGACTTCTGACTTGACTTCAATGCGTGCCATATTTTTTCTCCTTAAGTGATGGTGCTTGTTTCTGTGTTCGTGGTAGCCGCTGCCTGCTTCGCCGCCTTGGCCCGGCGAGTGTTCATTTCCAGGAAATTGAAATTGCCTGCGCCGTCATTCAGAGTCTCCACCGTGCCGATCACGTCGAAGCCAAGTTGGTCCAAGATGCGAGTGATGGTCTCCGCTGCGGCGGCCACTTCGGCGCGCGCGATGACGGGGGCGCCCGCCTCCTCGATCACCTTCTGGTGCCGCCGCTGGATCGAACAGTCTCGCTCGAACAATTGGCGTATATTTTCATGGCTGTCGGCTAGGATTTGAAATTAGACATGGCGCGGCCGCTCAACCAGGCGCTCTAGATACAATTCTGCACTGTCAAGGCTGCGTTGCGCGAGCGAGCGGGTCCGCTCCACGGCTTGCAGCAGTTGTGCATCATCGCCTACGGCCGACATGCCGTTACCGTCGCCGCCCGCCGGCTTAACGAATACAGAATAAACCCGCGCTGCCTCGGTCAAGGTGAGGGCGTCGTCGGTGTTGAACAGCCCCGAGCTCACACCCATGGGCATGCCATGGGCATCTATCAGATCGCGCGCGAGAGTCTTGTGGCCCATGGCTTCGACTCAGCGCGGGCTGGGGCCGTTGAAGCTCGCCCCGCTTTCGTTGACGCGTTGCGCGAAGCCCGCATTCTTTAACAGGAAGCCATAGCCCGGATGCAGGCCGTCGGCGGCGGATCGCTTGAGCACATCGAACAGCACCTCCTGGTTAAAGAAGCTGGCGCGTGGATCTGACGCACCGATGGCGCAGCTCTTGTCGGCCAAACCGATGCAGGGCAGCTCCCTGACGGCCTTGGAATAAACCGCCACAGTTTTAATGCCCTGCCCCTTCAGGGTGCGCAGCACGCGGGCGGCGACCGCACTAAGGTTGGTAACGACTACTTTTTTGAACATGCTGCGCTCTTGGTTCAGCCAGTCGCGGTCTTAGATGTTTTAGTGTGCGTCGATGCGACGCCCGTCTCGCCGCACCACACGGCGCCCGAAGCGGCAAGGCGATCGACTTCCAAATCGCTCAGACCCAAGTCGCGCACTAGCACGTCACGCGTGTCCTCACCAATGCCCGAGCCGGCCTTGACAATCTGCCCGGGCGTGCGCGACATCTTGGGTACGACGCCCGTCATGGTCACCTCGCCAATCTTCGGATGCGGAATTTTCATCAACATCTCGCGCGCTCTGTAATGCTGGTCCTCGAAGATGTCGGCGATTGTATTCACGCGAGACACGGGCACCTCGGCCTCGATCAACAGGCGCTCTACCTCGTCTGCGCTGCGCTTGGATGTCCAATCCGTGACTAAGCCGTCGACCTCTTCCACGCGCTCGCCGCGCGCGCGCTGAGTGGCGTAGCGAGGGTCAGTACCCCATTCGGCACGGCCCATGATTTTGGCCAACCGCCTGAAGATGGCGTCATTATTGGCGCCGATTAAAACCCAGTGGTTGTCGTTAGTCGGGTATAGGCTGTTGGGCGCCGTGTTCATCAGGCGAGGTCCCTGACGGGTGGGGATGGCGCCGGTGCGATCATACGATGGCACGACTTCTTCCATCTGGGAGAATGCGCTTTCGTAAAGCGCAACGTCAATCATCTGGCCCAGGCCGCTGCGCGTGCGTTCATACAGCGCCATAACAGCTCCGAAGGCGGCGTAGACAGCGGTGAGGTAGTCGGTCGTAGGCAAGGCGCAGCGCGCAGGCGGCCGGTCGGGATCACCGGTGAGGTGGCGCACACCGGCCACGGCTTCGCAGATAGCGCCATAGCCCGGCAGGTCGCGGTAAGGGCCGGTCTGACCATAGCCGCTGATACGCACCGTCACCAGGCCAGGGTTACGCTTTCGCAGTACCTCCTCGCCTAGGCCTAGGCGGTCGAGCACGCCGGGGCGGAAGTTCTCCACCAGCACATCAGCCTTATCGAGCAGCCGCAGCGCGATGTCGCGACCCTCTGGGTTCTTCAGGTCGAGCACAATGGCGCGCTTGTTGCGATACATCGACGTGCCGTACAGCGAGACACCGTCCACCTGTGCGCCGAAGTTGCGGCCCGGGTCGCCCTCAGGCGATTCGATTTTGATGACATTGGCGCCAAAGTCGGCCATCAGGCGCGCGCAAACCGGGCCTGCGATCGTAGAGGACAGCTCGATGACGCGGTGCCCGCTTAGAGGGCCGCTCTGGTTCCTATTGGGTGATTCGGTCATGGTTTCAATAACTTGTGGGCCAGGTGCGCATCAGGTGCTGCCCGACGCCGTTGCTCATTCGCATGCGATGCACGTCCAGCACGCGGATAAGGTAGTCGCGTGTATCGGCCGGGTTAATGACAGCATGCACCGCGTTGGTGGCGGCCGCGTCGTAGGCCGTAGTACCCTTGCTCATCTCGGTGAGCAGTTGCTGGAAGCGCTCGGGGTCATTCTTCTCGGTTACGCCGTGAACAATGGTGACGGCGGATCGTGGGTCCATAAAGTTGAGTTCGGCGGTGAACCAGGCCACCACTTCGTCCGCATTGCCTGCGCCGCCCATGTTGAGCACCGCCTGGCCATAAGACTTGCGCATCGACACCGAAATCTTGGGCACGGTGACCAACGAGATCGCGTTCATCCAGTTCATCACCCGGCCAATCGCACCGGCACGCTCGCCCTCGACGCCGATTAGGAAGCCCGGCTGGTCCACCATGAAAATCAACGGGATATTGAACGAGTCGCACAGCACTAGGAAGCTCACGACCTTGTTGCAGCTGTCGGGATCGATGGCGCCGCCCTTGACGAAGGGATTGTTGGCGACGATGCCCACGGTCTTGCCGTCCAGGCGCGCCAGCGCGGTGACCACCGAGCGGCCGAAGCGGGACTTCAACTCGAACAGGCTGCCAGTATCGTAAATAATATTTAGTATTTTACGCACGTCATAAACTTTGGTTCTAGACTCGGGCAGTATCTCTAGGATACGGTGAGCCTCCTTGCCCGAATCGGGCGGCACCGGGTGTACCGGCGGCGTTTCCTTGTGGTGGCTGGGCAGGTAGGACAGGAAACGGCGCACCGCGTCCAGTGCCTGCTCGTCGGTGTCCACGGCCAGGTCGACCATGCCGGTGACTTCGGTGTGCAGCTTCCAGCCGCCCAGCTCTTCGGGATCGACCTCTTCGGAGATCGCCATCGAAGTCAGTCTGACACTGGAGACCGCCGTGATCGCGCCCTTGCGCATGACCACGAAGTCGCCTAACGCGGCATACCAAGACGACGAACCGTAGCAGTGGCCCAGAACGGCGGAGACCCAAGGCGTTTCGCGCATGCGCAGGTACTGCGTCGGGCGGTCGCCGCCAGTGATGGCGGCGGCCCCCATCACGTCGGGCATGCGTGCGCCGGTGGACTCCCCGAGAAAGACCATGGGCATACCGCGCCCAGTGGCAACCTTCTTGACGTGGCCGACCTTAGAGGTATTGACATCACTGCTGGACGCGCCCATCACCGTGAAGTCGTTGGACACAATCGCCACCTGGCGGCCATCTATGTGGGCGAAGCCGGCGATCTTGCCGTCGGCGGGCGACTTGTCGCGGGCCTCGGGACGCAGGGAAGTGGCGAACAGGCCCGACTCCATGAAGGTCCCGGCGTCAGCCAAGTGCTCGATTCGTTCGCGGGCATTCAGCAGGCCCAGGGCCTTGCGCTCGGCCAGCTTTTTCTCGCCCCCCATAGCCAAGGCCCGGGCTCGGCGCGCCTCGAACTCGGCCAGTTCTTTTTCAAATGCCATGTCAATTTCTTCCAGGAAAAGGATTTATTTCTTCACGAGGTGTGGCATGGTCTTGGCCACTTGCTGCCAGAACACCAGGTCCTTGCGCAACATCGCCTGGAATTCCTCCGGCTTGTTCCACGCCGACTCCGCGCCGACGGCACGGATCTTCTGGCCCATTTCGGGGCTGCTCATGATCTTCTGGGTGGCGGCGGCGATCCGGTCCGTGACAGGCTTGGGTGTGCCTGCCGGGGCCAGCAGGCCGTACCAAATGGCGACGTCGTAATCCACGCCCAATTCAGTCAAGGTTGGCACGTCGGGCAAGGAGCCAAGGCGCTTGCCAGTGGTGACCGCCAGCGCCTTAAGCTTACCGGCTTGGATGTGCGGTAGCAAGACAGGAACCAAGGCATAGACCATGTCGACCTGCCCAGATATCGCGTCGGTGGTGGCAGGTGCGCCGCCCTTATATGGAATGTGCAGCAGGCTGGTACCCGCCTTGGCGTTGAGCAGTTCGACGTACAGCTCGAGTTGCGCACTAGACACCGATATCTTGCCTGGGGAGGCCTTGGCCGCGGCCAGCAGCTCGCCGCCCGTGTTGAAAGGGGTCTTTGGATTGGCTGCAACAACGAAGGCCACGCGCGCGACGAGGCTGACTGCTTCAAGCGCGCTCAGATCGAATGGCGGGTTCGGGCCGAATACGGGATTCAGTACCTGGCTGTTGTTGCCGAACAGCAGCGTGTAGCCGTCAGCCTTGGACTTCACAACGGCCTCGGCACCGATGTTGGTGCCACCGCCGGGGCGGTTGTCGATGATGACCGTCTGACCCATTTCACGGGTGAGCTGCTCGGCGAACTGGCGCGCAATCAGGTCGGTGCTGCCGCCCGCCGGGTAGGGAACGACGATCTTGATGGGCTGGTTGGGAAATCGGTCCTGCGCGGCAGCAGGCTGGGCGGCAGCGGCCAAAAGCGCGATAGAACAGACGCTGGCGAGGAATCTCAGGACGCAAGTTAACGGCTTCATAAAGTGTCTCCAGTGTTGACAAGTGAGGGGCAGCAAGGCCACGACGACCCTTGGATTTCAAATCTACGCTGCGATGTATATATAGTCAACAGTGTGAACCATATGAGGATTTTTAGCGAGCCGCCGCAATGTGGATGCTATATTTCTTGCATGGTCACCAAGAAGCAAATTAATGCATTGAAAGAATCACGGCGCTACGGCATCGGTCGACTACTCCTCCTGGCGCGCCGCGACTTCATCTCCCGCCTTGCCGGCAAGATGAACGGCGAAGCCGACATGGTCATGCACGCGCGCGGCAGGCTACTGCCCTATATCGACGTCGACGGCACGCGCAGCATCGACCTGGCTCGCCGCATGGGCGTAACCAAACAGGCAGTGGCCCGAATGGTGAAAGAGCTGGAGGAAGAAGGCCTGCTCAGCCGCGAAGCAGACGACGCCGACGGCCGGGCCGCCCTCGTCAAGTTCACCGAAGTGGGACTGGATTACATGACCCGCATGCACAAATGCATCACGCAGATCGAGCGCGACTACGAACGCATGTTCGGCCAGCATAAGATGAAATTAGTGAGCGACACGCTCAGGTCGATTGCATATGCCAATGAGGACGCGGGTGATCTGGAGTGAGCAACACTGCCATTGCGGACTAGACTCAACAATGTTGAGAAGTAACAGCTTTAGGGCAATTGATTTATTAAGGAATTTCACGAGCCTTGATTTCAGACTCAAAAAATCCGACAAATCATCCGTAAATTTCCATTTTTGAGCAAGCTCAGCCACTCAATCGATCAAGGTGCCACTGAATTACCCCTTTACGCGCTCAGATCATCATGCTTAAAAAAATACGTCCTCTGCTTAGCACCCGATTGGTTCAGGGACAAGCTCTAGCAAAGACTTATTTACCAGGCATCATGACCTGCTTGGTGCTGGCATTAGCCGCTACTTTTTTAAGTAGCACGTACGGTGGACCACAGGTTCTTTATGCCCTGCTGATTGGCCTGTCGTTTCATTTCCTGGCAGCCTATCCTGCGATGGCCGTAGGCATTAATTTTTGCGGTCGTTCCCTGCTGCGAGTTGGAGTGGCCCTGCTGGGTGCACGTATCACCGCACCCCAGGTGGCAAGCCTGGGGCTTCAGACGGCGCTAGTTATCCTCGCGGCTGTTGCCATGACCATCTATCTGGGTGTTTTGCTGGCGAGCTGGCTAGGCAGGTCTCGTGAGGAAGGTTTGTTGTCTGGCTGCGCTGTAGGTATTTGCGGTGCATCGGCCGTGCTGGCCGTTTCATCCGTGCTGCCGGCCACGAAGGAAAACGAGCAGTTCACCTTGCTGGCGGTTGTCGGTGTCACGGTCATGTCGACGCTGGCCATGATTGCTTATCCGTTTGCCTTGCAGCAGCTAAACTTGTCAGCCA
>NZ_CAMBNZ010000013.1 GCF_945869175.1 Limnohabitans sp. Rim8
CTGTCCGTTCATGATGCGCTGTGAGTTTTCCAGCGAGGCCACGCGCAGCGCCGTGTTTTGCACAAAGACCCGGCTGCCATCGTCCAGCTCGATCACATAGCGCGCATCCAGGTGCGCTTGTGTGCCGCCATTCAAGATGAGCTGAAAGTCGGCACCCCCAGCCATCACGTGGCCGTTCAAACGGGGGCCCGACACCGTGCCGCCCGTGATCGGGATCATGCGGCGTAAACCGGCGGGCGTTTGACCCACCTCGACGGGTGCGGCGATGGTCACGGCCAAATCGCAAACATGTTCCAACTGGGGTGGGGGCATGGTGGTAAGGGATGAGGTGGGCATCATTGAACTTTCAGATGCTTAACCCGCCAAACCCACAAACACGTTTTGCACGTCGTCGTTGTTGTCGATGGCGCCCAGAAAGGCTTCGACTTCTTCGAGTTGTTCGGCGCTCAGATTGGCCGGGTCGACCGGATTTTTGGGTTTGTAGCCCAGCTTGGCCGACACCACGGTGAAGCCGTGTGCAGGCAGTGCGCGGCTGACCAGGTCCAGGTCGGTCGATTCGGTGATGAACACGGTCACGCCGTCTTCGTCGGCCGGCTCAAAGTCTTGTGCGCCGGCTTCGATGGCCGCCAGTTCAGGGTCAGCCCCCGCCTGGGCGGGCTCGGCTTCGATCATGCCCACATGGTCAAAGTCCCAGGACACCGAACCCGAGGTGCCTTGCTGGCCTTTGCGAAACAGCACCCGCATTTCAGATGCGCTGCGGTTCACGTTGTCGGTCAGCACCTCGATCATCACCGCCACCTGGTGCGGGGCAAAGCCTTCGTAAATGACGCGTTCAAAGCTCACGGCGTCACCCAGCAGGCCCGCGCCTTTTTTGATGGCGCGTTCCAGGGTTTCCTTGGGCATGGACACTTTGCGGGCCTGCTCGACCACCAAGCGCAGGCGCGAGTTGGCGGCCGGGTCGGCGCCGTTGCGGGCCGCGATCATGATGTCTTTGGCCAGACGCCCAAACAATTTGCCTCGTGCATCCGCTGCTTGTGCTTTGCCTTTTGCTTTCCACTGCGCGCCCATGGGAATTTCCTAAATTTGGGTTGACGGATTCAGGACGTCAACGGGGTCAATTGGTCACCAAATCCTGGGGCTTGGCGCGGATGTCGAGGGATATGAGTTTAATCGCCCGGGTGTTGGCCCCGTTGGACGGCTTTGACACCTGCGCGGGTGGCTGGTCGCCAGTAAGTCCAACTGGGGGTCTTTTGAGATAAAGTCTCTGGCTTGATTGCCTTAAAAGGGCGATTTTCGACACGGTTCGACATACCGCCGAACGACGTTCACCTACTTCATGACATCGAGAGTACCCATGGCTGCAGACAAACCCAAGATCATTTACACCCTGACGGACGAAGCTCCTTTGTTGGCCACGGCCGCGTTCTTGCCGATCATCCGCACCTTTGCCGCCCCGGCTGGCATTGAAGTGGCAGAAAGCGACATTTCTGTGGCTGCACGTATTCTGGGTGAGTTTTCGGATGTGTTGCCCGCCGATCAGCGCGTGACCAACAACCTGGCCGAATTGGGCAAACTGACGCTCAAGCCCAGCGCCAACATCATCAAGCTGCCCAACATCAGCGCATCCGTGGGTCAGTTGACTGCTGCCATCAAAGAATTGCAGGGCAAAGGCTATGCCTTGCCCGATTACCCAGAAAACGCCAAAACCGACGAAGAATTGGCCTTGAAGGCCCGTTACAACAAGTGCACCGGCTCGGCCGTGAACCCTGTGTTGCGCGAAGGCAACTCGGACCGCCGAGCCCCCCGGGCCGTCAAAGAGTTTGCGCGCAAAAACCCGCACAGCATGGCCGAATGGAGCCAAGCGTCTCGCTCACACGTTTCGCACATGCACGCGGGCGACTTTTACCACGGCGAAAAATCCATGACCTTGGACCGCCCCCGTGAAGTCAAGATGGAGCTGATCACCCAGAGCGGCAAAACCATTGTGCTCAAACCCAAAGTGGCCTTGCTTGACCGTGAGGTCATCGACAGCATGTTCATGAGCAAGAAAGCCTTGCTCGAGTTCTATGAAAAAGAAATCGATGATGCACACCAAACTGGGGTGATGTTCTCCTTGCACGTCAAGGCCACCATGATGAAGGTTTCGCACCCCATCGTGTTCGGTCACTGCGTGAAGATTTTCTACAAAGATGCGTTTACCAAGCACGCCAAGCTGTTTGACGAACTGGGTGTGAATGTGAACAACGGCATGGCCGATCTGTACAGCAAAATCACATCCCTGCCTCAGTCCAAGCAAGACGAAATCAAACGTGACCTGCACGCTTGCCACGAGGGCCGCCCCGAATTGGCCATGGTCGACTCGGCCAAAGGCATCACCAACTTCCACTCGCCCAACGACGTGATTGTGGATGCCTCCATGCCCGCCATGATCCGCAATGGCGGCAAGATGTGGGGCGCTGACGGCCGTTTGAAAGACGTCAAGGCCGTGATGCCCGAGTCGACCTTTGCACGCATTTACATGGAGATGATCAACTTCTGCAAATGGCACGGCGCGTTCGATCCCAAGACCATGGGCACCGTGCCCAACGTCGGCCTGATGGCGCAGCAAGCCGAAGAATACGGCTCGCACGACAAGACCTTTGAAATCTCCGAAGACGGCGTGGCGAACATCACCGACATCAACACGGGCGAAGTGCTCTTGTCTGAGAACGTGGAAGTTGGTGACATTTGGCGCATGTGTCAAGTCAAAGATGCGGCCATCCGCGATTGGGTCAAACTGGCCGTCACGCGCGCGCGCAACTCCGGCATGCCCGTGGTGTTCTGGCTGGACCAGTACCGTCCGCACGAAGCGCAGTTGATCACCAAGGTCAAGATGTACCTGCACGAGCACAACACGACCGGTTTGGAAATCCAGATCATGAGCCAAGTGCGTGCGATGCGTTACACCCTGGAGCGCGTGGTGCGCGGCTTGGACACCATCAGCGCCACCGGCAACATCTTGCGCGACTACCTGACCGACTTGTTCCCGATCATGGAGCTGGGCACCTCGGCCAAAATGTTGTCCATCGTGCCCTTGATGGCTGGTGGCGGCATGTACGAAACCGGCGCAGGCGGCTCAGCGCCCAAGCATGTGCAACAACTGGTGGAAGAAAACCACTTGCGTTGGGATTCCTTGGGCGAGTTCTTGGCCTTGGCGGTGTCATTCGAAGACTTGGGCCTGAAAACCGGCAACAAAAAAGCCGGGGTTTTGTCCAAGACGCTGGATGCTGCCACGGGCAAACTGCTCGACAACAACAAAAACCCATCGCCTAAAACCGGACAGCTGGACAACCGTGGCAGCCAGTTCTACTTGGCCATGTATTGGGCGCAAGAGTTGGCCGCGCAAAACGAAGATGCTGAGCTGGCTGCCCAGTTTGCGCCTTTGGCCAAGCAGTTGACCGAGAACGAGCAAAAGATCGTTGACGAGCTCAAGGCCGTTCAGGGCAAGCCCGTGGACATCGGCGGTTACTACATGCCTGACCAGGCCAAGCTGGCTGCCATCATGCGCCCAAGCGCCACCTTCAATGCTGCCTTGGCTTCGGTCAAAAACTGATCGGCACCAAGCATGAGCCCCAGCCACTCAGGCCCTGCCTGAGTGGCTTTTTTTGGGGGGATGGCTCAGCGGCTGTAGGCCAAGCCCAAAGCCACGCCGCCAAACAGGTCGCCTTCCACCTGTTGCACACCCGCGAACTCGGCTTGCAAGGCGTGCTGAAAAGTGCGCAAGGCAGATGACCCCCCAGTCAGGTAAATCGCATCCAGCGAAGCGTCGCTCAGGCCCGCTTGCTGCACGCATTCGCGCGCACAAGCCACGGTGCGGGCCAGCAGGTCGTGCAAGTGCACTTGCATGTCGGTCAAGCCCAAATCGGCGTCCAGTCCGCGCTCGACCACCGACAGGTCAATCGCCGTGTCGGCGTTGTCCATCGAGCAACGGATCTTGGCTTGCTCCACCTCATGCGCCAGGTGGTGACCGTGGCGCTCGGTCAGCACCCGCATCAGGCGCGCGTGCAATTGGGGGTTGCTGTAGTTGGTGCGCAATGTTTGGGCATGGCCGATCGCTTTGGGCTGGTATTGCCAGTGGATCAGGTGCCAGGTGGCCAGGTCAAAAAACACGCGGCTGGGCACTTCGCGTTGTTCTGGCCCCAAGTGTTTGTAGCCCAGTTCGGGCATGACCCGCGCCAGGCTCAGTTGGCGGTCATAGTCGGTGCCGCCAATGTGCACGCCCGTGGTGGCCAGGATGTCATGCTGCCGATCGATGTGTTTCATGCGATCTGGCCCCAGCCGCACCACCGTGAAGTCTGAGGTGCCGCCACCCAAGTCCACCACCAGCAGGGTGCTTTCCTGGGTCAGGCGTTGTTCGTAGTCCAGCGCCGCTGCAATGGGTTCCAGCTGAAACGAGACCTCGTCAAAACCCACCGACAACACCGCTTGTCTCAGCGAAGCCTCGGCTTGCGCGTCGCGCACGGGGTCATCGTCCACAAAGTGCACCGGGCGGCCCATCACCACACGGCGTGGTGCGGTGCCCAGACTTTGGCCGGCGCGTTCGCGCAAGGCGGCCAAAAAACTGGCAATGATGTCTTGAAAGCTGATCTGCTGGTGACCGATCTGTGTGGTCTCCAGCAAAAGAGGGCTGCCCAACAGGCTTTTGAGCGAGCGCATCAAGCGCCCTTCGGTGCCTTCCAGGTAATGCTTGAGGGCATCGCGCCCAAAGTGGGTGCGGTGGTCTTCGGTGTTGAAGAACACGGCCGTGGGCATGGCCAAAGCCGCACCTTCCAAGGCCATCAGTTGGGCACCACCTTCAGGGCTGGCCCAAGCCATGGCCGAGTTGGAAGTGCCGAAATCAATGCCGAGCGTGCCGGCGGGGGAATACTTCATGAAGGGGAGACGGACAGGGGCGATGGTGACGGTACTGGTGCCTGTCGCTGCAGGCAGGCCGTGAAGACCGGGCATTTTGCCACCAAGCCTCTGTGCGGAGCAGCGGCGATTGAAATGTTGGCGCTTTTCTGCGAGGGTGTGGAATTCTTTAGGTTTGACCATGGCGACTTTGGCCATGGAAGACGGCCTTGGCACTTGGTCCAGACAAAAACTGAAAAACCCCTTTGCTTTTGGTATAGATTCGGAAGGTTTTAAAAGTTCTATGCCATGACCGACACCTCCACTGAAGCAAGCCCCCGCCCCGAATTGCCTGACCGCCTGTCGATCGATGTGCGCAGCCCACACCATGTGCGCGCCGTGTTCGCGCATGACATCGGCATCCGTTTCAATGGCAAGGACCGCAGCGATGTCGAGGAATACTGCGTCAGTGAAGGGTGGGTGCGTGTGCCAGCAGGCAAGACGCTGGACCGCAAAGGTCAGCCCCTGTTGATCAAGCTCAAAGGCACCGTGGAAGCGTTTTACCGCTGAGCCTTTCAAGCAGGGCGTAGCCGCTGTTGCAAGGCTTCAAACGACAGCAGCTCGCCTGCCAAGGCACTGGCCATCACCGTGGGCGGGCTGGCCAGCCAAACCTGACCGGGCCCTGAGCGTCCCGGGAAGTTGCGGTTGATGGCACTGACCGTGACTTGCGCCGCATCGGTGGATGAACCTGGGCCGCAATTGGCGCAGGCCCCACACGAGGGCTGCAAAATGCGCACCCCCATGGCCGTGAAGGTTTTGTCGTAGCCTTGAGCGATGCAGTAGTCTCGAACAGCGGTCGTGCCGTATTGCAGAAACACCTGCACCCCTTGGGCCACCTGCAGACCGTGCTGTAGACCCCAGTGCAGCACAGCGTGGTAATGGTCAAAGTCCTCACGCTTGCCTGCCGTGCACGAGCCGCCGTAGGCGATATCGATGCGCACGCGCTCGTTCAAGTCCGACAAAGCCAAGCCCTGTCCTGGGTCACCCGGCCTGGCCACCATGGGGCTCAGGCTGTGCAAGTCAACCTGGATTTGATGCACGAAGTGCGCCCCATCGTCGCTGTGCATCCAGTCCTCGATTTCAAAGCTCACCCCTCGGCGCTGCTTTAAAAACTGCACGGTTTCTCGGTCGGGTGCCACGATGCCCGTCAGTCCTCCCAATTCGGCGCACATATTGGTCAGCGTGGCACGTTCATCGATCGACAGGTGTGCGATGCCCTCACCTGCAAACTCGAACACCTTGCCTACGCCCTGGCCCTCCCGGATAAAAGGTAAGGCCAGCAGGTGCAGCATCAGGTCCTTGGCGGTCACGCCAGTGTTCAATTGGCCCTGCAGCTGGACCCGCACCGATTCGGGCCAGCTCATGCGCACCGCGCCGGTCACAAAAGCGTTCGCCATGTCGGTCGTGCCCACGCCAAATGCCGCACATCCCAAAGCACCGCTGTGTGGGGTGTGCGAATCGGTGCCCACCACCACCTGGCCAGGCAAGGCGTAGTGCTCGGCCACCATGGCGTGCGAGATGCCAGCCACGTTGCTGCCGTCGTCTTGCAACACCTCGGCATCGGTCAGGGTGCGGTGCATGCGCAAACCGTGGCGGCTTGCAAAGTCGCGTTGCGCCTGACGCATGGCGTGCATGTTGGAGACCAGGCCACCGCGCACATGTGCCGGGCTTTCATCGACATACGAGGTGTGGTCTTCGAACACCACGATTTGCTCGGGCCTTTGCAGCGTGAAATCCTCTCCCAGTGCGGTTTTGAGCAGCGTGTCGGCCATGCCGGTGTAGTACTCGTGGATGAAGCGCCAATCGGCTTGCACAAACAAGCCATCACCGGCTCGGGGCTCTTTGGAGGTGTGTGGCGCTGGCAAGCGGTGGCGGCGCAGGATTTTTTCAAACAGGGTTTGAGGTTTGGTATGCCCAAGCAGGGGCGCGTTTCCATCAGGAGCTTGAGTCCTGGAGGGCAAAGGCGCGCTGTCATTCAAAAACTTCTGCCCCCAGCGCAGCAGTCCACCGGCCGACAATATGGCTACGGCCAAGTCTTCCCGCCCTTTCACCAGATCGGACAGCGCGATGTGCTCACCGCGCTCAATGCGGTCCAGCAAACCGAAATCGGTCGAAGTGAACAAACCGATGTTGTCGGCGTTTTGGCGGTAGATGCGTTCAAAGCTCTCGGCGATCACCCATTGCACACCCGCCAGCTTTTCGGCGGTCGGGCTGTGTTCGCGCGACGACCCCTTGCCATACCGCCGCCCTGCCACCAGCACGGCAAAGCCTGCCTGGCGCAGCGCCCGACGCCCGATCGGGTTCAGGCCCCCGCAGTGCAGGCCGGTGTGGGCAAACTCGCCCAGCGTGTCGTCGTAATGGCTGAGGATGTGGACGGGGGTGATTTCGTCGGTCGAGATGTCGTCCCGCAGTGGCCCAGCTTGCGTGCGGCTCAAGCGTTCACCAGCCAACTGGCGGCTGATCAGGCCAGGGTCTTGGCTGAGGTACAAAATTTTCCAGTGGTCGGTGTTCATGTCAGGGTGAGCGTGTGCGTGAGGAATGCTTCTCCCCGATGGCAAAGGGCAATTTGAATTCTATGGGCGATCCGAGCCATTAAACTCCTTGCACACCCATGCAAAGGATATTGGACATGAACGCATTTCATTGGCCCAACCAGGTGACGATCCGCGAGGTGGGCCTGCGTGATGGCTTGCAGAGCATCGCCCGCACCTTGCCCACCGCGCAAAAGTTTCAATGGATAGAGCGCGCTTACGAGACGGGCATCCGCGAGATCGAGGTGGGCTCTTTCGTGCCGCCCAAATTGCTGCCCCAGTTGGCCGACACGGCTGAACTGGTGGCCTTTGCCAAAACCTTGCCCGGCTTGTGTGTCTCAGTGCTGGTGCCCAACCTCAAGGGGGCCGAGCGGGCCATGGACAGTGGCGCCGACTGGATGCTGTTGCCCCTGTCGGTCAGCCATGCGCACAGTTTGGCCAATTTGCGCAAAGCGCCCGACGACGTGGTGACCGAGATCGCCGCCATGGTGCAGGCCCGGCGGGATCGGGGCTCCCACATCCGCATCGAAGTGGGCATGAGCACCGCGTTCGGCTGCACGCTTCAGGGCCAGGTCGCCGTGGACGAAGTGTTGCGCCTTTTGAAAGCGGTGTTGGCCTTGGGCGTCGACCGCGTGGGCCTGGCCGACACCGTTGGCTATGCCGACCCGCGGCAGGTGGGCGAGTTGTTTGCCAAGGCGCGAGAGGTGGCCGGTGAAAGGCTTGCCTGCGGGCATTTTCACGACACACGGGGCCTGGGGTTGGCCAACGTCATGGCCGCACTGCAGGCAGGCGAGACCCGCTTTGACGCGTGCCTGGCCGGCATCGGCGGCTGTCCGCATGCGCCTGGGGCCAGCGGGAATGTGGCGACAGAAGACTTGGCGTACCTGATGGCCAGCATGGGCATCGAGACCGGCATCGATTTCGGCAAACTCATGGCTTTGCGCGAGCAGGTGGCTCAATGGCTTGCAGGAGAATGCCTGCACGGATCGATTGCGCAGGCGGGCTTGCCCAAGACACTGCGAACTGAAGAAATGGCTGCATGAACACGTTCGACAAGAAACTCCCGCTCGAAGGCCTGCGCGTCGTCGAGTTCACCCACATGGTCATGGGCCCCACCTGCGGCATGGTGCTGGCCGACATGGGGGCCGAGGTCATCAAGGTCGAGCCCATCGAGGGCGACCGCACACGGCATTTGCTGGGCTCGGGCGCGGGCTTTTTCCCCATGTTCAACCGCAACAAGAAAAGCATTCAGCTGAACCTGCAAAGCCCCGAAGGTGCCGAGGTGGCGCGCCGCCTCTGCAGCACGGCCGACGTGGTGGCCGAGAATTTCAAGCCCGGCTCCATGGCCAAGTACGGTCTGGACTACGCCAGCCTCTCGGCCAACAACCCCAAGCTGATCTACGCCAGCCTCAAGGGCTTTTTGCCTGGTCCCTACGACCACCGCACCGCGCTCGACGAAGTGGTGCAAATGATGGGCGGCCTGGCCTACATGACGGGCCGCCCGGGCGACCCGCTGCGCGCAGGCACCAGCGTGAACGACATCATGGGCGGCATGTTCGGCGCCATCGGTGTGCTGGGCGCGCTCATCCAGCGCGGCATCACCGGGCGCGGGCAAGAGATCCAGTCGGCGCTGTTCGAGAACAATGTGTTTCTGGTGGGCCAGCACATGCTGCAGTACGCCATCACCGGCAAGGCGGCCGAACCCATGCCCAACCGCATCTCGGCCTGGGCGGTGTACGACGTGTTCACCGTCAAGAACGACGAGCAAATCTTTTTGGCCGCTGTGAGTGACGCGCAGTGGACCACTTTTTGCGATGTGCTCGGCTTTGCCGACCTCAAGGCCGACCCCCGTTACAGCGACAACAACGCCCGCGTGGCTTTGCGCGATGTGTTGATGCCCGAGCTGCGCAGCCGCCTTCAGGCCTTCACCGCCGCCGAGCTGACCGCGATTTTTGAGAAAGCCGGCTTGCCCTTTGCGCCCATCGTCAAGCCTGAAGAGCTGTTTGACGACCCGCACTTGAACGCCACCGGCGGCCTGGCCGATGTGCGCCTGACCGATGGCCCCAAAGCGGGCCAAACCGCCCGGGCCGCGCTATTCCCTTTCACCATGGACGGCCAGCGTCTGGGTGTACGCCACCAACCGCCGAGGCAAGGTGAAAATACCGATGAACTGCTCCAAGGGCTTGGCTTGAGCCTGGCAGACATTGACAATTTGCGTGCGCTCAAGGCGGTGGCCTGAACCGTTCGGTGCCCTGTTGTAAATAACCCATCCATCTGAAAAGAAAGAGACACATCATGAAAAACAACTTCACACGCCGCGCCGCCTTGGCTGCGTTGACATCGGCGGCCGCATCCGCCTTGCCGGGTCTGTCGTTTGCGCAAGCGGACCGCCCCGTCAAATTCATTTTGCCCAACGCCACCGGTTCGGGTGTCGACGCGATCACGCGCGCAGCAGCGCCCGCCATTGGCAAGGCTTTGGGGGCCAATGTGGTGGTGGAAAACCAAGCCGGTGCCAGTGGCGTGATCGGTTTGCAAGCCATGGCCAAGAACCCACCCGATGGTTTCACGCTGTCGGTGGTCTCCAACAACGTGGTGATTTTCCCCAGCGTCATCAAGAATCTGCCTTTTGAAATGCCGGGCGATTTCACACCGATTGCGGTGCTGGGCGCCACGCCCTTGGTGTTGGTGGCGAATCCCCAAAAAGTGCCCTCTGGCAATAGCCGTGAATTCATTGCCGCACTGAAGGCCAAGCCGGACGGTTTCAATTTTGGCTCGGGCGGTACGGGCACGATCTTGCACCTGGCCGCTGAGATGTTTGTGGACGAAGCCGGTGTCAAGGCGCGCCATATCCCCTACAAAGGCGTAGGTCCCATGGTCACTGACTTGTTGGGGGGTCAAATTGACTTTGCAGTCTTGGCTTTGCCCAGCGTACAGCAGCACATCCGAAGTGGTGCGCTCAAGGCAGTGGGCATGTGTGGCGACAAGCGAAGCGCTGCTGCGCCAGACATTCCTACTTTTGTGGAGCAGGGCTTGCCCACTTACGTGATCGATGCCTGGTTTGGTGTGCTCGGCCCCAAGGGCATGAGCGCTGCCAATGTGAAAAAGGTCAACGATGCCCTGGTGCAGGCCTTCAACGATCCGGCTGTCAAGGACACCATGGCCAAGCAAGGCAACACGATCGCCATCAGCACGCCCGAGCAAGCTCTGCGCGTCTTCCGAAGCGAAATGGAGCGCTTTGCTGCACTGGTCAAGAAGGCAGGCATCGAGCCGCAATAAGGCCCATCGCCCATCCCTCGTCGCTCGTGGCTTGACATTTGGCAGTCAGGCGACGACGATCCTGCCATGTCCATCCAGGTTTTGATTTTCGGCATTCACCTTGCGCGCAGCACGCGAGGCAAGCCCTGCGCACCGCCGCAGGGCTTTTAAGCAATCCCCTCTTTTCGCTTGACCGATTTCAATTCGGGCCGCGCTCACCCTGCAGCGCAGCCTTGCTTTTCACTGGAGATTTTCATGGCCGATATGTTTGACAACCCCATGGGCCTGTGCGGCTTCGAGTTCGTCGAGTTCGCATCCCCCACCCCCCACACCCTGGAGCCGCTGTTCGAGCAGATGGGCTTCTCGCTGGTGGCCAAGCACCGCTCCAAAGACGTGGTGCTCTACCGCCAGGGCGACATCAACTTCATCGTCAACCGCGAACCCAAAAGCCTGGCCGGGTACTTTGCTGCCGAGCACGGGCCGTGCGCTTGCGCGCTGGCGTTTCGGGTGAAAGACTCGCACCTGGCGTATGCGCGAGCCCTCGAACTGGGCGCACAACCGGTCGATGTGCCCACCGGCCCCATGGAGCTGCGCCTGCCCGCCATCAAAGGCATTGGCGGCGCGCCCTTGTATTTGATCGACCGGTTTGAAGACGGCAAAAGCATCTACGACATCGACTTTGAATTCATCGACGGCGTGGACCGCCACCCGCCCGGCCACGGCCTCAAGCGCATCGACCACATGACGCACAACGTCTACAAAGGCCGCATGGCGTACTGGAGCGGTTTTTATGAAAAGCTGTTCAACTTCAAAGAGATTCGCTACTTTGACATCAAGGGCGAATACACCGGCCTGACCAGCCAGGCCATGATGGCCCCGGACGGGATGATCCGCATACCGCTGAACGAAGAGTCGGGCAAGACCGGCGGGCAGATCGAAGAGTTCTTGATGAAGTTCAACG
Organism: Limnohabitans sp. Rim8; assembly: GCF_945869175.1. GTDB lineage: Bacteria > Pseudomonadota > Gammaproteobacteria > Burkholderiales > Burkholderiaceae_C > Limnohabitans_A. The sequence continues at coordinate 11,677 of NZ_CAMBNZ010000013.1, forward strand.
GCGAAGGCATCCAGCACATCGCACTGCTGACAGACGACCTCTTGAAAAGCGTGGACGCGCTGCAGATGGCGGGCATCCCGCTCATGACCGCCCCCAACGATATTTATTACGAGATGCTCGAAGAACGCCTGCCGGGCCATGGCGAGCCGGTGGCCGAATTGCAGGCGCGCGGCATCTTGATGGACGGATCGACCGCCAATGGCGAAAAGCGTTTGCTGCTGCAAATCTTCAGCCAAACCCTGCTGGGCCCGGTGTTCTTTGAATTCATCCAGCGCAAAGCCGACGAGGGTTTTGGCGAAGGCAACTTCAAAGCGCTTTTTGAAAGCCTGGAGCGCGACCAGATTCGACGGGGGGCGATTGCGGTGAATGCCTGATCCGGCCTCTGATGCCCAGCAGTTGCGTCAGGCCGCGCCCCATGCCCAAACCTGGGGTTTGTACGGGGATTATTTGCACTGAGCGTGTTGTCCGAGAGAATCGCGCCCTGCAAAACAAAACAGGAGCGTGAAGTGCCAAGAGCTGCCAAGACGTGGGCCGACAAGAAGCGTGCGAAGCCCCCGCACACCGTGACGCTGGACAAGGACTTTGCAGGTGTACCGGCCGGATCGCGACTGCTCATCTCATGCCCGATGGAGCTGGAGGACTACTTGAAAACACATGTGCCTTACGGCACTACGAAAGAAATCCAGCAGGTACGCCGTGAGCTTGCTTCGCTTCACGGTGCTGACGCCACTTGCCCCGTTTCCACGGCGATCTTTTTGCGAACTGTGGCCGAGGCAGCTTGGGACGAGATGGGCGCTGGCAAGGCCACGATCGAGGTGGCACCGTTTTGGCGGGTGATTGATCCGAAGTCACCCTTGGCCAAGAAGCTGCGCGCTGGCGTTCAGTGGATTGAGCAACAGCGGCTTGCGGAGCAGGCTTAGTTTGGACCGGGTCATGGTGGCCCGCATTCACCACCAGCGCGAAGCTGGCTATCAAGACGGAGAGGTTTAAGGCGCCTCAACCCGTACCGTTGCACACCCGCAGCACCTGCGGGCCGTAGGCTTCGAGCTTTTTGACGCCCAGCCCGCTGATGCCTTGCAGGTCGCCCAGACTTTGCGGGGCGCTTTCGGCGATGGCGGCCAGCGTGGCGTCGTGGAAGATGACGTACGCGGGCAGGTTGTGTTCTTTGGCCACTTCGGCGCGCCAGGCCTTGAGGTTGATGTAACGCACCATCGCGTCTTGGCCCAAATTGGCCGCTGCAGGCGAAGGCGCGCTGCGTGAGCGGCTTTTTTTGTCGCTGCGTTGGCTGGTGCTTTCGCGCAGTTGCACCGGCACATCGCCTTTGAGCACAGCGCGTGAGCCTTCGGTCAGGTGCAGGGTGCTGAACCCCTCTTCGGTGTGCACATGCAAAGCGCCAATGGCGATCAGTTGGCGCATCACGGCGCGCAGTTGCTGCTCGCTGTACTCGGCTCCTAACCCAAAGGTGCTGATGCTCTCGTGGCCGCGCTGCACCACTTTCTCGGTTTTTTTGCCGCGTACGATGTCCATGGTGTGGCCAGCGCCAAAGCTGTGGCCGCTGCTTTGGTGGCAGCGGTACACGGTCGACAGCAGTTTGCGTGCGGCGTCGGTGCCGTCCCACACCTCGGGGGGGTTGAGGCAGTTGTCGCAGTTCCCGCAATAGGGCATGTAAACGCCTTGCGAGCCTGAGGTTTGGCCCTTGTAGGTTTCCCCAAAGTAACTCAGCAAACGAACGCGCCGGCAGTCGGTGGCTTCCGACAGGCCGAGCAACGCGTCGAGTTTGCCGCGCATCACTTGTTTGAACTCTTCGCCGGCCGGGCTTTCGTCGATCATGCGGCGCTGGTTCACCACGTCTTGCAGGCCGTAGGCCATCCACGCGTCAGACGCCAGTCCATCGCGCCCGGCGCGCCCGGTTTCCTGGTAGTAACCTTCGATGTTTTTGGGCATGTCCAAATGCGCCACAAAGCGCACATCGGGCTTGTCGATGCCCATGCCAAACGCCACCGTGGCGACCATCACCACGCCTTCTTCGCGCAGAAACTCATTTTGGTGCCGCTGGCGCATGCCTGCCTCCAGGCCAGCGTGGTATGGCAGTGCCCGCACACCTGCTTCGACCAACATGCCGGCTATTTCTTCGACCCGCTTGCGCGATTGGCAATACACCACGCCCGCTTCTTCGGGGTGCTCGCGCTCGATGAAGCGCAGCAGCTGGGCGCTGGCGTCTTTTTTCTCGACGATGGTGTAGCGGATGTTGGGCCGGTCAAAGCTGCTGATGAACAGTTCGGCGCCTTCCAGTTGCAGGCGCTCGACGATGTCGGCGCGGGTCAGCGCATCGGCTGTGGCGGTGAGTGCCACGCGTGGCACGCTCGGGTAACGCTCGTGCAGGACGGTGAGACCCCGGTATTCGGGCCGAAAGTCGTGGCCCCATTGGCTCACGCAATGCGCTTCATCGATCGCAAACAGGCTCAGCAGGCCGCGTTCGAGCAGCGAGTCCATTTGCGCCAAGAATCGACCGTTGGTCACCCGTTCTGGCGCGGCGTACAGCAGGGTGATCTCCCCGCGCAACAATCTGCGCTCGATGTCGGATGCTTCTTCGGGGGTCAGGGTGGAGTTGAGAAAGGCGGCGTTCACGCCCGCTTCGTGCAAGGCGCCCACTTGGTCGTGCATCAGCGCAATCAGCGGCGACACCACCACCGTGATGCCCTGGCCCGCACGTTGGCGTGCAATGGCCGGGATTTGGTAACAGAGCGACTTGCCCCCGCCCGTGGGCATGAGCACCAGCGCATCGCCGCCGGCCGCCACATGGTCAATGATGGCTTGCTGCGGACCGCGAAAGGCGTCGTAGCCAAAAACTTCGCGCAGGATAGGGAGGTGGGGGGACAAAAGTGAGGTGTGTAAGAGCAAAACAGCCGATATTGTGCGCCACCGTTTACCATCGGCGCCATGCACACCTCTGCCCTTGTTTTGTTTTCCGGTGGTCAGGATTCGACCACGTGTTTGGCCCACGCGCTGTCCAAGTACGACCGCGTCGAAACCCTGGCCTTTGACTACGGCCAGCGCCACAAAGTGGAGTTGGAAGCCCGCCTGAACGTGTTGGCCGCCATGCAAGCGCGCTTTCCGACTTGGGCCCCCAAAATGGGTGATGACCACCTGTTGGACGCGGGCATCCTCGGCCAGATCAGCGAAACCTCCTTGACCCGCGACACGGCGATCGCCATGGAAAGCTCGGGCCTGCCCAATACCTTTGTGCCGGGGCGCAATCTGCTGTTCCTCACGCTGGCCGCCGCATTGGCTTACCGACGGGGTTTGCAGGTCATCGTCACCGGCGTGTGCGAGACCGATTTTTCGGGTTACCCCGACTGCCGCGACGACACCATGAAGGCGATGCAGGTGGCCCTGTCGCTGGGCATGGACCGCAAACTGCTGATCGAAACCCCGCTGATGTGGATCGACAAAGTGCAAACCTGGCAATTGGCGCACGACCTGGGCCAAAAAGTTGATGCCTCAGGCGGTGGGCAGGCGCTGGTGGACTTGATCGTGGAGCACAGCCACACCTGTTACTTGGGCGATCGCACCCAGCGCCATGACTGGGGTTATGGCTGTGGCCAGTGCCCGGCTTGTCAGCTCAGGGTGGTGGGGTATAGGCGTTTTCGCCGCTGACAAACGGGGTGGTTTTCATGCAATTTTCATCGGGCTACGTCAAACTGAAGCCTTTCAGGGAGCAAAGAACATGGTGAAGCGGGCACTTTGGACAGGGTTGGCTTGGGGACTTGCGCTGTCCATCGGCGCGGCGCAAGCGCAGCAGGGCTTTTCATTTGTGGCTTTGGGTGATTTGCCTTACGGCTCACCCGACAAAGCCTATGGCCCCTACCGCGCCCTGATCGATCGCATCAACACGCTGGATGCGAAATTTTCCATCCATGTGGGCGACTTCAAGTCCGGCTCGACCCTGTGCAGTGACGAAGAGTTTGCCAACCAGCGCGAGCACTTTCAGCGCTTCAAAGCGGCGGTGGTCTACACCCCCGGCGACAACGAATGGACCGATTGCCACCGAGCCAACAATGGCCGGTACAACCCTTTGGAGCGTTTGGGTGCGCTGCGCCAAGTTTTTTACACGGCGGGCCGATCGCTGGGGCAGCAGCCATTGGCGCTGCAAAACCAGTCGACCACCATGCCTGCACATGCGCGTTACATTGAAAACCAGCGCTGGATGCACCAAGGCGTGCTGTTTGCCACGCTGCACATCGTGGGCAGCAACAACAACCTGGAAAGCCGCGATCCCGCCGCCACACAAGAGTTTTTTGAGCGCGATGCCGCGAACGTGGCGTGGATAGAAGCGGCGTTTGAGCAAGCCCATCAGCACAAAGCCAATGCGGTGGTCTTGGCTTTTCAAGCGGACGTTTTTGAGGCCAAGTCGGTGTGGGAGGACTTTCCTGGTTGGTCCGGTTTTCGCAAAAGCGTTGGGGAGACCTTGTTGCCTTTGGCCAGCCGCTGGGGCAAGCCTGTGTTGGTGGTGCACGGTGACAGCCACCAATTCAAAATCGACCAACCTTTTCAGCTCCTCAAAAAAACCTTGCCCAATGTGACCCGTTTGATTGTTCCGGGTGCGTCGGATGTGCGTGCGGTCAAGGTGACCGTTCAGGGCGCGGCTTTTTCATTTGAAATGGTGACGCCAGACCGGTGAACCCCAGGGGCGGGGCTTGACTTTTACAATAGGGGCATGAAATCCCTTGTTTACACCCGCGCCCAAGCGCTGCCCGAGATCCTGAATACCCGCATCGTCATCCTGGATGGGGCCATGGGCACCATGATCCAGCGCTTCAAGTTGTCTGAGGCCGACTACCGGGGTGAGCGCTTCAAGGACTTCCCCAAAGACGTCAAGGGCAACAACGAGCTGCTCAGCCTCACGCGCCCCGATGTGATCCGCGACATCCACGAAGGCTACCTGGCCGCTGGCGCCGACCTGATCGAGACCAACACCTTTGGTGCGACCACCGTGGCCCAGGCCGACTACGACATGCAGCACCTGGCGCGCGAGATGAACCTGCAGTCCGCAACAATAGCCCGCGCGGCTTGCGACAAATTCTCCACCCCCGACAAGCCGCGCTTTGTGGTCGGCGCTTTGGGCCCCACACCCAAAACCGCCAGCATCAGCCCCGATGTGAACGATGCCGGTGCCCGCAACGTGACTTTTGAAGAGCTGCGCGCCGCCTATTACGAGCAGGTCGAAGCCTTGGTTGAAGGGGGCTCAGACGTGCTGCTTGTCGAAACGATTTTTGACACGCTCAACGCCAAGGCTGCGCTGTTTGCCATCGAAGAGTTCTTCGAAGCCAGTGGCCAGCGCTTGCCCTTGATCATCAGTGGCACGGTGACCGACGCTTCGGGCCGCATTTTGAGCGGCCAGACCGTCACCGCGTTTTGGCACAGCGTGCGCCATGCGCAGCCGCTGGCCATTGGCCTGAACTGCGCTTTGGGCGCGACGCTGATGCGCCCCTATATTCAGGAGCTGAACAAGGTCGCGGGTGACACCTTCATCAGCTGCTACCCCAACGCCGGTTTGCCCAACCCCATGAGCGACACCGGTTTTGACGAAACGCCGGATGTGACCAGCCGCTTGCTGCACGAGTTTGCCGCCGAAGGCCTGGTTAACATTGTGGGTGGCTGCTGCGGCACCACGCCCGAGCACATTGGTGCTATTGGCAAGGCCGTGGGCCCGCTGGCGCCGCGCAATGTGCACGGCGGGTTTTTCTACCAAGAAGCGGCCTGATCAGTCTTCTAGAAGCATCCGCTGGAGCTCTGCAAGCTCTTGGTGGCACAGGCCAATGGCCCCGTGCAAATAGTCCTGCATGCCGCCGTGCTGCGTGTCCACTGCCTCAAACGCCGCCTGCAAAAACTCGGGTTGCACTTGCCAAAGCACTTTCATCACATGGGGGTGCCCCGTTCCCTCCAGTCGCACATCGCGCTTGTACAACTGGTTGGTGAGCAAATAGTCGTCCAATATGATCCGCCTTTCCACGCCCAGCGCAGACAGCAGCAGTGCCGCCGCAAAGCCCGTGCGGTCTTTGCCGGCCGTGCAGTGAAACACCTGGGGCGTCGGCTGCTCGAGCAAATGCTTCATGAACCGCCCATATGTATCCGCGTTGCGGTTCACAAAATCGCGGTAGGTCTCGCACATCAGCTCGACCGTTTCTTCGGTGGTGGGCACCACCCCCTGGGCCACAAGTGATTGCATGCGGGCGATCACGGTGGGCTCGATCGACAGCGCCACCCGTTCAATGCCGGCTATGGCATAGGGTGTGGCCGCGCATTCGGCTTGGCCCCGAAAGTCCAAACTGTGGCTAACCCCCAGCGTTTGTAGGCGGGCCATATCGGCTTCGGTCAGCCCCGCCAAGTGGTCCGAGCGAAACACTTGTTGCCGCCGCACTCGCTGACCCCCAGCCGTTGGGTAGCCACCCACATCACGGAAGTTGGACGCACCTTGCAGCAAGGGGGGCAACGGGGGGCGCACAGGATTTTCAAAGGGAGAATTCATCAGTCTGATTGTCGTGCTCAGACGCTTGAGCTGCTGTTGCTGCAGTGACATGGCCCCGTCGGATCAAGGTGAAGGCGTGGCATGGCACGGGCTTTGCATGGGTTGAGCATGCACATTGAAACCCACCCGATTCAAGCGGTCAGCCCGACCGAAACCCCTGCCTGGCGCGACCCTTTGGGCTTGATGTTGGCCTCTACCGGCGAGGGGGTTTTTGGGGTCGACCTGGAGGGTTTGTGTGTGTTCATCAACCCGGCAGGGGCCCGCATGATCGGCCTGGAGCCGCAACAGGTGCTGGGCCAAAACATGCATGTGCTGACGCACCATTCGCACGGGGACGGGTCGCACTACCAGCTGGACGATTGCCCGATCTACAACGCATTTCGTCAGGGCCAGCCCTGCCGCATCGACAGCGAGGTTTTTTGGCGGCAAGACGGCAGCAGCTTCCCGGTGGAATACTCCAGTTCCCCGGTGTTTGACCAAGGCCAGGTGCGTGGCGCGGTGGTGACCTTTGTGGACATCACCGAGCGAAAGCGGGCCGAAGCCGCATTGCATCAAGCCAAAACTGAGCTGGAGCTGCGTGTGGCCGAGCGCACACAAGCGCTCGAAACCGCCTTGCAACAATTGCGAGAACTGGCCGCTTGGTCAGAAACCGTGCGAGAACAAGAGCGCACACGCATTGCCCGCGAGGTGCACGACGAGTTGGGCAGCTTGCTCGTGGCGCTCAAGATGGACGTGGGCTGGCTCGACAAGCGCTTGTCTGAACAAGAGCAGCAGGCCGCTCAAGAGGCGCAAAGCCGGCACAACAACATGCGTGGAAAAATGCGAGATAAGTGCCAGAACATGGCGCGTTTGATCGAGAACGCCGTGGTCAATGTGGGCCGCATCATCACCGACTTGCGTCCAAGCATCCTTGACCACCAAGGGCTGTGGGGCGCTTTGGAGTGGCAGGCACAAGAATTTGTGCAGTCGGCCGAGCAAGAACTCAAGTGGTGCATGGAGGTCGATGAGCAGCGCGTGCTGCCCGAGCCCATGGCCATGGCGGTGTTCCGCATCTTTCAGGAAATGCTCAGCAACGTGGGACGCCATGCCCAAGCGAGCATGGTTGATGTGGACATGGTGGAACGCCAAGGCTGGTTGCACCTGTCAGTGGAAGACGACGGTTGCGGGGCTTTGCCCCAGGCGTTTGAGTCGCCCCAGGCTTACGGGGTGATGGGGATGCGCGAGCGGGCCAGGCACTTTGGTGGCGTGATCGACATCGACAGCCAACCGGGCCGAGGCACGCGCATGCGGCTGTCCATGCCTTTGCCTGCGCAAGAGGTGCGGCCATGAGCGCCACCGTTCGTGTGTTGCTGGGCGACGACCACAAGATCGTGCGCGAAGGTCTGAAAATGGTGTTGGCCGATGAACCGGACGTGCAGGTGGTCGCCGAGGCAGACACGGGCCCGGCCGTGCTGCAAGCGGTACAAAACCTGCAAGGCCCGAAAGGCGTGGACGTGGTGCTGCTGGACATTGCCCTGCCCGGCATGGATGGTCTGGATGTGCTGCAAAACCTGCGAAGGGACTGGCCAGGCTTGCCGGTGTTGATGCTCAGCACCTACCCCGAAAAACAATACGCCGTGCGCTGCATTCAGTTGGGCGCATCCGGTTACCTGAACAAGAGCACCGACCCCGATGACTTGACGGCGGCGCTGCGCCGCGTGGCCGAAGGCGGCATGCATGTCTCACCCGCCACAGCCGAAGCTTTGGCCAATTGGGTGGGTCAGGGACGCACCAAAACAGGGATCGAAGTCCTGTCTCACCGTGAGCACCAGGTGTACCTTTTGCTGACGCAGGGCCAAACCGTGACCGAAATTGGTGCGCAACTGAGTTTGGCACCCAATACGGTGAGCACTTACCGTGCACGCATCCTGGAAAAGACGGGCACCAAGAACGATGTGGAGTTGGCGCTTTATGCGCAAAGTCTCAGTGGGGGTCGTTGAGCGGGCCTTTTTCAATTGGAGAGGGAGTTCATGCCCTGATGGACATTGAAAATCTTCTGACAGCAGCAAGACATTTGTAGGGCCAGCCCTACACCACCTCGACAAACACCTTGCGAAATGAAGCCGGGCATCCCCGCTGGCACGCGATCCAGCATTTCTGGCCCATAGCTTGCAATGACAAAGGCATCACTCACTTTGCGAGCTTGCCATGTCAGAATTTTTCGATCCCTACAACGCCGACCGTCCCTTGATGCTCAAGTGCAGCTGCGGGCGTGACCACTCGCCCGCCGACCACCACGCTGAAGTGGCGGCCGATGCCGCTGCCGCGCAACTGCGTGCCCGTTCAGAGACCGCCGAGTTTGAAGCCTACAGTCAAGAGTTCATCGAGGCCACGCTGGTTAAGTCGCTGTTCCCGCACGATGAAGAGCGCCGCATGTTCTTGCGTGCAGTGGGCAAAAAGACCGCCATGGCCGCCATTGCCAGCGTGCTGCCTGTGGCCAGCTTGCAAGCCTTGGCGCAAAGCAAAGGCCCCTTGGAAAAAACCAACCTCAAGATCGGATTCATCCCGATCACCTGCGCCACGCCGCTCATCATGGCCGATCCGCTGGGCTTCTACCAAAAGCAGGGCCTGAACGTCGAAGTGACCAAGACCGCAGGCTGGGCCTTGATTCGAGACAAGATGATCAACAAGGAATACGACGCTACGCACTTCCTGTCGCCCATGCCCTTGGCCATCTCCATGGGCCTGGGCGCCAACGCCACGCCCATGAACGTGGCCACCATCCAGAACATCAATGGGCAAGCCATCACGCTGGCCGTGAAGCACAAGAACAACCGAGACCCCAAGAACTGGAAGGGCTTCAAATTCGCTGTGCCATTCGATTTTTCGATGCACAACTTCTTGTTGCGTTATTACTTGGCCGAGAATGGCATCAACCCCGACACCGATGTGCAAATCCGCGTGGTGCCACCACCGGAGATGGTGGCCAATTTGCGCTCTGGCAACATCGACGGTTTCCTCGGCCCAGATCCGTTCAACCAGCGTGCCGTGTTCGACGAGGTCGGCTTTATCCATATCTTGACCAAAGACTTGTGGGACGGGCACCCTTGCTGCGCTTTTGGCACCAGCACCGAATTCATCCAGAAGAACCCCAACACCTTCGCTGCGCTCTACCGCGCGGTGCTCACCGCAGCGGCCATGGCCCGCAAGCCTGAAAACAGAGAACTCATCGCCAAGGTGATTTCACCCGCGCAGTACCTGAACCAACCCGAGGCGGTGCTTGCCCAAGTGCTGACCGGCAAGTTTGCGGATGGGCTGGGCAAGGTGCAAAACGTGCCCGACCGTGCCGACTTCGACCCCATGCCATGGCAGAGCATGGCGGTGTGGATGCTCACCCAAATGAAACGCTGGGGTTATGTGAAAGGCGATGTGAATTACAAGCAAATCGCTGAGAAGGTGTTCCTCATCACCGATGCGCGCAAGCACATGAAAGAGTTGGGTCACAGCTTTGCGGCCACCACGCCTTACCCCAAGCACAAGATCATGGGCAAAGAGTTTGATCCGGCCAAGCCCGAGGAATACATCAAGAGCTTTGCGATCAACAAGATGGGCCAAGGCACATGAAAACCACGCATCTCAATTTGCGCGCGGCCATGGTCTCGCTGCTCATGTTCCTGGTTTTTCTGGGAGCTTGGCAGCTCTCAGCCACTGCACCTTCGGTGGCAGGCGCGGCCAAGGCCGGCATGACGGCCGATGAGATCGAGTACCAAAAGATGATGGGCAAGGACCCGGGCGCCGTCAAAAGCACCGGTTTTCCCCCACCGCTGGAGGTGGGCAAAGCCATGATGGGCCATTTGGCCGATCCGTTTTATGACAAAGGCCCCAACGACAAAGGCATCGGCATCCAACTGGCGCATTCTCTGGGGCGCGTGGCCTTGGGGTTTTTCTTGGCGGTGTTGGTGGCCTTGCCGGTGGGTTTCATGATCGGCATGTCGCCCCTGATGCGCAAGGCGTTTGACCCCTTCATTCAGGTGCTCAAACCCATCAGCCCGCTGGCCTGGATGCCCCTGGCGCTGTACACCCTGAAAGACTCGGAAGTCAGTGGCATCTTCGTCATCTTCATCTGCTCGGTCTGGCCCATGCTGATCAACACCGCCTTTGGTGTGGCCGCCGTCAAGCGCGAATGGCTCAACGTGGCCAGTACGCTGGAGGTGCGGCCTCTGCGCAAAGCCTTCATGGTGATCTTGCCTGCTGCTGCGCCCACCATCGTGACCGGCATGCGCATCAGCATGGGCATTGCGTGGCTGGTGATCGTGGCCGCCGAAATGTTGGTGGGCGGCACGGGCGTGGGTTATTTCGTGTGGAACGAGTGGAACAACCTGTCCTTGGTGAACGTGATTTTCGCGGTGCTGGTGATCGGTGTGGTCGGCATGTTGCTGGACCTGGCGTTTGCCCAAGTGCAAAAGGCGGTGACCTATGTGGAGTGACACCACTGAGCGCGAGTTGATCGCTGCTTTGCCCATCAACGTCCTCGCATCCAAAAACAAAGGCAGTGTCATGACAGGCTTTCTCAAAATCGAAAAACTCGGCAAGGCCTACCAAAGCGACAAACCTGTTTTCTCGGATGTGTGCTTCACCATCGACAAGGGTGAGTTTGTCTGCATCATCGGCCACTCGGGCTGCGGCAAAACCACCATCTTGAACGTGCTGGCGGGCCTGGACACCGCGAGCGAGGGACACGCCTTCATGGACGGCCGCGAGATCGCAGGCCCCAGCTTGGAGCGGGGTGTGGTGTTCCAAAGCCATGCGCTCATGCCCTGGCTCACGGTGCGGCAAAACATCGCGTTTGCGGTCAAATCCAAGTGGCCTGAATGGAAAACACCACAGGTCAATGTGCATGTGGAAAAGCATGTCGGCATGGTGGGCTTGTTGCACGCCATTGACAAGAAGCCCAGCCAGTTGTCGGGCGGCATGAAGCAGCGCGTGGGCATTGCCCGAGCGTTTGCCATCCAGCCCAAGATGCTGCTGCTCGACGAGCCCTTTGGCGCGCTCGATGCCCTTACGCGCGGCACCATCCAAGATGAGCTCATGGGCATCGTGCGTCAGACGCAGCAGACGGTCTTCATGATCACCCACGACGTGGACGAAGCGATTTTGTTGTCCGACCGCATCTTGCTCATGAGCAACGGTAACGAATCGGGTGGCAGCTACGTGCCCGGAGGCTTGGCCGAAGTGGTGGTCAACCCCCTGCCGCGCGAACGCACCCGCGCCCAACTGCACCATCTGCCGGGTTACTACGACATGCGCAACCACATCGTCGACTTTTTGGTGTCCCGCGCCAAAGCCCATTGAATCTTTCTATTTTCCCGATTTATCTTCAACTCCCCTCAGAGGTCTTTCATGAACCGTTTAGAAGTCACCGAAAAAATCATCACCGCCAAAGTGGCCAAAGGCATCAAGTGGAGCGATGTGGCCGAGAAAGTCGGCCTGTCCAAGGAATGGGTCACCGCTGGGTGCCTGGGCCAGATGACCTTTGACGCCAAGCAAGCCAAGATCATCGGCAAGATCTTTGGCCTGAGCGCTGACGAAACCAAGTGGCTGCAAGTGGTGCCCTACAAAGGCTCTTTGCCCAGCCAAGTGCCCACCGACCCGCTGATCTACCGCTGGTACGAAATCGTCAGTGTCTACGGCACAACCATCAAGGAGCTGATCCACGAAGAGTTTGGCGACGGCATCATGAGCGCCATCGACTTCAGCATGGACATCGTGCGCCAACCCGACCCCAAGGGTGACCGGGTGAATGTGGTGTTGTCGGGCAAGTTCTTGCCTTATAAGCAGTATTGACACCGCAGGTGCAAGAGCGCTTGGGCTCTTGCACCGAAAAGGTCACCCGTGGTTTGGATCAGGGCAGCTCAGAAGGTTAAAATCTCAATCGTCCCAAGGAGCGTTGCAGCCCGCCGCCTATCAGGCGCCGCAGGTCAGGCTTGGGGCCTTCAATTCCTGATTGTTTTGCACAACGACGCTCACCTGTAAGCCCAAGGTGAGCCTGTGTCTGTTGTCGCGTCTAAAACCGTTTCTGTGCCCCCCATGAAGTTGTCCGGTCTGGAGCCTGTCTCCATCGGCACCGGGTCGCTGTTCGTCAACGTGGGCGAGCGCACCAACGTGACCGGCTCCAAGGCTTTTGCCCGCATGATTTTGAATGGCGAGTACGAGCAGGCTTTGGCTGTGGCGCGTCAGCAGGTCGAAAACGGCGCGCAGATCATCGACGTGAACATGGACGAAGCCATGCTTGACAGTCAGGCGGCCATGGTTCGCTTTTTGAACCTCATGGCCGGTGAGCCCGACATCGCGCGTGTGCCGGTGATGGTGGATTCGTCCAAATGGACGGTGATCGAAGCCGGTCTGCGCTGCATCCAGGGCAAGGGCATCGTGAACTCAATCAGCATGAAAGAGGGCTTGGACGAGTTCAAACGCCAGGCCAAGCTGGTCAAGCGCTATGGCGCGGCCGCTGTGGTGATGGCGTTCGACGAAAAAGGCCAGGCCGACACGTACGAACGCAAGGTTGAAATTTGCGAGCGCGCTTACCGCGTGCTGGTCGATGAGGTGGACTTCCCGCCTGAAGACATCATTTTTGACCCCAACATTTTTGCCATCGCCACCGGCATCGAAGAGCACGACAACTACGCGGTGGACTTCATCAACGCCACGCGCTGGATCAAGCAAAACCTGCCGGGTGCCAAGGTGTCGGGCGGTGTGTCGAACGTGAGTTTTTCATTCCGAGGCAACGACCCGGTACGCGAAGCTATCCACACCGTGTTCCTGTACCACGCCATCCAGGCCGGCATGGACATGGGCATCGTCAACGCCGGCATGATGGGCGTGTACGACGACCTCGAGCCCGTTCTGCGCGAACGTGTGGAAGACGTGGTGCTGAACCGCGTGCCCCAATATAAAGACGGCGAAGCGCAACTGACCCCGGGCGAGCGCCTGATTGAAGTGGCCGAAACGGCCAAAGGCGCGGCCAAAGACGACAGCCAAAAGCTGGCTTGGCGCGGCACGCCCGATGCGCCTGTGCGCGTGGCGCAGCGCCTGAGTCATTCGCTGGTGCACGGTATCACCGACTTCATCAGCGACGACACCGAAGAGGCCTACCAAGAGATCCTTGCCAAGGGTGGTCGCCCGCTGCATGTGATCGAAGGCCCGCTGATGGACGGCATGAACGTCGTCGGTGACCTGTTCGGCCAGGGCAAGATGTTCTTGCCGCAAGTGGTCAAGAGCGCCCGCGTGATGAAGCAGGCCGTAGCGCATTTGCTGCCCTACATCGAGGCCGAAAAACTCGCACAAGAAGCCGCGGGCGAAGACGTGAAAGCCAAAGGCAAGATCGTGATCGCCACCGTCAAGGGCGATGTGCACGACATCGGCAAAAACATCGTCACCGTGGTCTTGCAGTGCAACAACTTTGAAGTGGTCAACATGGGCGTGATGGTGCCCTGCCACGAAATTTTGGCCAAAGCCAAAGAAGAGAACGCCGACATCATTGGCTTGTCGGGTCTGATCACACCCAGCCTCGAAGAGATGCAGTACGTGGCGGCCGAGATGGAAAAAGACCCGTACTTCCGCGAGCGCCAAATGCCGCTGCTCATTGGCGGCGCCACCTGCAGCCGCGTGCACACCGCTGTGAAGATTGCGCCCCACTACACCGGCCCGGTGGTCTATGTGCCTGACGCCTCGCGCAGCGTGGGTGTGGCGCAAGGCCTGTTGTCTGAACAAGCGACCAAGTTCATCGCCGACTTGAACACCGATTACGACAAGGTGCGTGAGCAGCACGCCAACAAAAAACAAACCCCGCTTTGGACCTTGGCACAGGTTCGCGCCAACAAGACGCCGATCGACTGGGCCCAAGGTGTTCCCGCCGCGCCCAAGTTCATTGGCCGGCGCGTGTTCAAAAACTACGACTTGGCCGAGATCGCGCAATACATCGACTGGGGCCCGTTCTTCCAGACCTGGGACCTGGCCGGACCTTATCCCGCCATCCTCGACGACGAGGTGGTGGGCGAGCAAGCCCGCAAGGTCTTGGCCGACGGCCAAGCGATGCTGCAAAAAATCATCGACGGCCGCTGGGTCACGGCCAACGCCGTGCTGGGCTTGTACCCGGCCAACTGCGTGAATGACGACGACATCGCTTTGTATGCCGATGAGTCCCGAAAGAAATTGGCCATGACCTGGCGCGGCCTGCGTCAGCAGACCGAAAAGCACATGATCGATGGGGTCATGCGCCCCAGCCGTTGCCTCGCCGACTTCGTGGCACCCCAAGGCACCGCGCCAGACCATGTCGGCGTTTTCGCTGTGACCGCAGGCATTGGGGCCGACAAGCGCGCAGCCGCTTTTGAAGCCGAACACGACGACTACAGCGCCATCATGCTCAAGTCACTGGCCGACCGCTTGGCCGAGGCGCTGGCCGAATGCCTGCACAAAAAAGTGCGCACCGACCTGTGGGGCTATGCCGCTGGCGAAGCGTTGAGCAACGAAGACCTCATTGCCGAAAAGTACCAGGGCATCCGCCCAGCGCCGGGCTACCCGGCTTGCCCCGACCACAGCGCAAAAAAGGCGATGTTCGACTTGTTGCAATGTGAAGAGATTGGCATGGGCCTGACCGAAAGCTTGGCCATGACGCCTGCGGCCAGCGTGAGCGGTTTCTACATTGCGCACACCGAGGCGCAGTATTTCAACGTGGGCAAAGTCGGTGACGACCAGGTGCAAGACTTGGCGCAACGCAGCGGGATGGCGTTGAAAGACTTGCAGCGCTTGTTGGCCCCCAACCTCTGAACACCATGCAGACTTTTTGGACCGGCTGCGGCCACCAACTCCTGACGCGCAACGAACGCGGCTGGGTGAGTGCCACGCCCGACTATTGGCGCCTGTGGTTGCAGCGTCCCGAATTGGCGCTGGTGGCCGAATCTTGCAAGGCTGAAAAACGGTTGCATGCCGCCTTGATGGATGCGCCCCACATGCAGGTCACCCCTGCAGACTACAAATATTTCAAGGACGACGATGTCCGTGAAAATTACAAACTCTTTCTGCGTTTTCGCGATGACGTGGAAAGCGCGGGTTCGCTCGAGGCGGCCTACATGGCTTGGATGCTGAGCGGCCATGTCCAGCTGCCGCCCCTGTTCATCGATCTGGTGGTGCAGGCCATGGTGTGCAATGTGCTGAAGGGCGTGGACGATGCCTGGGTCTGGCGTGCGGCCGAGTTGCTGTTTCGCCGCCAACGCATCACCATCGAAGGCGGGCGCGTGCTGTCGGGGGACAGCGAAACCTTGGACACCCTGCAAGCCACCGGAGGCTTGGGTGAGATGGGGCGTTTGCTGATGGAAGGCGGCGCCACGCTCAAGGCGGTGGACGTGAAGGTGCTGCACCCGGACAATGCCAACCGTTATTTTGCGCAGCGCGAAGGTCTGGGCCGCTACGCTTTCTTGCTCGACATGACGCACGAACTCCAGAACGAATTGCCCCATGGACTGATTTTGAAAATGGTCAATGCCCATTCGGGACTCAAAGCCCTGGCCGCCGTGCTGACCCGTTGGGTGCAACACTTCATGGGAACGTCGGTGCAGATCGAGCCGGTACAAAAAGTGGATGACCCCGCTTGGCGCTGGCATGTGGGTTTGGACGCCACAGCCACCGCTTTGCTCAACGACTTGTATCAGGGTCAGGAACTGACCGCCCAACGCCAGCAGCAGCTCGTCAGCCTGTTCAAACTGCGCTTTGACAACCCGCAAGACATGCGCGCCGATGTGCAAGGCAAGCCGGTGTATTTGGGGCTGGCCATGAACGAGCAAGGCTTGCTCAAGCTCAAGCCCCAAAATCTGCTGCTCAATTTGCCTTTTTCCCGCCCTGCTTGAGCGTTTGTTGCTCAGGCTTTTCTGACTCTTACTCATCCAGCACATGATCAAACTTGCCCTTCGCCTTTCCTGTCTCGCCTTCGTCCTGTCAGCCCCAGTGGCCATGGCGCAAAACGCGGTGACCGCAGCCGCCGCCAAAGAAGACGGCGCTGTGTTGACTTCCAGTGGGCTGGTCTACCGAAGCCTGAAAGACGGCAACGGGGCCAGCCCCACGGCCAGCGACAAAGTCACGGTGCACTACAAAGGCACCTTCCCAGACGGGCGTGAATTTGACAGTTCTTACAAACGGGGTCAACCCATTGACTTTCCCCTCAACCGCGTCATCGCGTGTTGGACCGAAGGCGTGCAGCGCATGAAAGTGGGTGGCAAAGCCAAGTTGACCTGCCCGCCTGAAATCGCTTACGGTGCACGGGGTGCGGGCAACGCGGTGCCACCCAACGCCACCCTGTTGTTCGAAGTCGAGTTGCTGGGCATTCAAGGCAAGTGATGCCTTTGACGCTATTTACAGGACCACCGCACCCTCCCTGACACGAGATGCCTGACATGACACACCAGACTTCTTGCCCCACCGAAACACCGCAGCGGCGGTGGAATCGTCGGCAAACCTTGGCTGCTTGTGGGGCGGTTTCGGTGTGGCCCGCTACGGTGGCTGTGCGCCCGGCGGCGGCGCAAGTTGCCAACACCACTTGGCCCGACACCCTGCACGCCGCACGCGGCCAGACCGTTTTCTTCAACGCCTGGGCGGGCAGTGAGCGGATCAACGCTTACCTGCAATGGGCCGCAGGCGAGTTGCAACGCGACTTGGGCGTCAAGCTGCAACACGTCAAGATCAGCGATGCGGCCGATGTGGTCAAGCGCGTGCGCGCCGAAAAGCAAGCTGGGCGCCAAGACACCGAAGGCACGGTGGACCTGGTCTGGGTCAATGGTGAAAACTTTGCCGCCTTGAAACGCGAGGGTCTGCTGTCTGCGCCGTTCGCTCAATCCCTGCCCAACTTCCAGTGGGTGGACACCGCAGGCAAGCCCACCACGTTGGTCGATTTTTCGGTGCCCACGGAGGGTTTGGAATCGCCTTGGGGCATGGCCCAGCTGACGTTTTTTGCCGATGCCAAACGTCTGCCCAAGCCCCCGCAAAGCATGGCCGAGTTGTTGGCTTTGGCCCGCAGCCAACCGGGACGCATCAGTTACCCCCGCCCCCCCGAGTTCCATGGCACCACCTTCATCAAGCAGGCCCTGATCGAGCACGCGCCCGATGCGAAAGCGCTGGCCCAGCCCGTGACGCCAGCTTCACTGGAAGCGCAAGCCGCGCCGCTGTGGCGCTTTCTGGATGCGTTGCACCCACATCTGTGGCGTGGTGGCAAGCAGTTTCCTCTGAATGCGGGAGCTGTTCGCCAAATGATGGCCGATGGTGAACTGGTGATGGCGCTCACCTTCAACCCCAACGAAGCGGCCAACGAGATCGCGGCCAAGCGCCTGAGCGCCACGGTGCAGAGCTGGCAGTTTGCCAAGGGGACAATCGGCAACACGCATTTTGTGGCCATCCCCTACAACGCGCCCAGCAAAGCGGGAGCACAAGTGGTGGCCAACTTTTTGCTGTCGCCTGCCGCGCAGGCGCGCAAGGCCGACATCGACGTGTGGGGCGACCCGACGGTGCTGGACTTGGCGCGACTGCCCGCCGCAGACCGCGCGAAGTTTTTGTCGGCCCCGCGCGCTGGGCAAGTGCGCCAAAGCGCTCCGGCCTTGCCCGAGCCGCACGCATCTTGGGTCGATGCGCTCGAAAAAGAATGGACCCGCCGCTACGGCGTGTGACATGCCGACCGTGAAGGTCCTTTTGCCTGTGCTGCTGGCCGCGCTGGCGGGATTGCCCACGTTGTGGGTGCTGTCCGCCGCGTTGGTGCAGTTGCTGGACGCCCAAGCTTGGCAAGCCCTGTGGATGGACCCGCAAATTGGGCGCGCTTGGGGCATGACCTTGTGGACCGGTTTGGCCTCGACCGCATTGGCGTGGATCACGTTGGCGCATGTGTTGGCCCGTGGCTTCATCCGCCAACAACTGGGGCGTTGGCTGTCGCGTCTGCCGGCCTTGCTGGCCACGCCGCACGCGGCCATGGCCATTGGTTTGGTGCTGTGGCTATCGCCCAGCGGCTGGGCGCTGCGGCTGGTGTCGCCAGGTCTCACCGGCTTTGACGCACCGCCGCCTTGGTTCACCACGCAAGACCCGTGGGGCCTGGGTCTGATCCTGGCGCTGTGGCTCAAAGAGCTGCCGTTTTTGCTGTGGGTGGCCGCCACCCAAAAGCCGCGCGAAGACCGGCGCCGCCGCTGGCAAGCCGCATACGCGCTGGCCCACACCCTGGGCCGCACCCCCGCACAAGCGTTTGCACAAATCATTTGGCCGCAACTGGCACCGCGCCTGCGCTGGCCGCTGCTGGCGGTGCTGGCCTATGGCCTCACGGTGGTCGACATGGCCCTCATCATCGGCCCCGCCACACCGCCCACCTTGGCGGTGCTGGCCTGGCAATGGCTGAGCGAAGCCGACCTGCTTACGCAATCGCAAGGCGTGGCGGCGGCGGGGTGGTTGACGGGCACGGTGTTGGTGGGGGGCGTGCTCACGGTGTTGGTGTTGCGAGTGCTTGCGGCCACGCGCCCATTCACGAGCAGGGGCAAGCGCCCGCCGAAACCCCCCACATGGGTTTTGCATTTTTGTAGGAAGCTGCCCCTGCAGCCGAACGTCATCTGGACCACCCTCCTCACCGCCTATGCCGCCGTCTGGTTCGCCCTGACTGTGGGCAGTGTTTCAGGCGTGTGGTCTTTCCCCCAAGTGTGGCCCGAGCTGTGGACGCTGGGCGCCTGGCAACAAGTGGCCAACAGCGCACACACCGTGTGGACCACGCTGGGCCTGGGCGTGGCATCGGCCAGTGTGTGTTTGTTGTGGTCGGTGGCTTGGTTGGAGTGGGCCCCGCGCCGTTGGCAGCAAGCCTTGCAACCCTGGTTTTTGTTGCCGCTGGTCTTGCCTTCGGTGCTGTGGGTGGTCGGCTTGTACAGCCTGGCGCTGCACACCCGGCTTGAAGGCCAATGGCTGGGCTTGTGCCTGGCGCACGCGGTCATGGTTTTGCCCTATGTGCTGCTGGCGCTGGTGCCTGCGTATCATGCGGTGGACCCGCGCCAAGCCGCGCTGGTGGCCAGCTTGGGCCATGGCCGCTGGGTGTATCTAAGGCGCGTGAAGTGGCCATTGCTCCAACGCGCCATCGCCTCGGCTTGGGCCGTGGGCTTTGCAGTCAGCGTGGCGCAATACCTGCCCACGCTCTACGTGGGCGCGGGCCGCTTTGCCACCGTCACCACCGAAGCCGTCACCTTGGCCGCGGGCGCGCAACGCTCGCTCATGAGCGCCTACGCCGCGCTGCAAATGCTCTTGCCCATCGCCGCCTTTGCGCTGGCCGCGTGGCTGGGCCGCCCGCGCCGATTTGAGAAGATCGCCCCCATGAAAGCCACACCATGACCGACACCCCACAAGATGGCCTGCACGTTCACATCGAACGCTTGGGCAGCGCGCTTAACGTGCTGGTGAGCGGCTTGCACCTGCATGTGCCGCCCGGTGAGATCCTCACGCTCATGGGCCCGAGCGGTTCCGGCAAAAGCTCGGTGCTGGCGTCCATCGCGGGCACGCTGGCCAGCGTGTCCGAAGGGTTGTTGCCCCTGCAATTGCAAGGCTCGGTGCAACTCAATGGCCGAGAACTTGCGTACCTGCCCACCCATCAACGCGGCGTGGGCTTGGTGTTTCAAGACGCCTTGCTCTTCCCGCACATGACAGTGGCCGAGAACCTGCTGTTTGCCGTGCCCGTTATTTCCACAAACGGCACGAGCAGCACCAAAGCGCAGCGCCAAGCCCGCGTGCAACAAGCGCTGCAAGAAGCCGAGCTGAGCGGCATGGGCGAGCGCGACCCGTCCACGCTCTCCGGCGGGCAGCGTGCGCGTGTGGCGCTCATGCGCGCTTTGTTGGCCGAGCCACAAGCGCTGCTGCTGGACGAGCCGTTTTCCAAACTCGACGCCGCCTTGCGCGCCCAGCTGCGCCCGTGGGTGTTTGCGCATGTGCGCGAGCGGCGTATCCCGGTGGTGCTGGTCACGCACGACGAACAAGACGTGGCCGACCGGCAGCGCGTGGTGCATTTGCGCGCCACCGAAGAAAGCCAAGCCCATGTTTGACCGCCACGCCCAAACCCTCTTGCGCCCCGCGCTGAACGCCGCCGCACGCGGCTTGGTGCGCGCAGGCGTCAGTGCCGATGCGCTGACCTGGCTGGGCTTTGCCATCGGCATGGCTGCTGCCGTGGCCATTGCGCTGCAAGCGTTGTGGTGGGGCTTGGCGCTGCTGCTGGCCTCGCGCTTGCTCGACGGCCTGGACGGCAGCGTGGCCCGCCTGACCCAGCCCACCGACGCGGGCGGCTTCCTGGACATCGCGCTCGACTTTGTGTTCTACGCCGCCATCCCCCTGGCCTTTGCGGTGGCCAACCCCACCACCAACGCCCTGCCCGCCGCCGCCCTGCTCGCCAGCTTCATCGGCACCGGCTGCAGCTTTTTGGCGTTCGCCGCACTGGCCGAAAAACGCGGCCTGACGGACACCGCCCTGCCGGGCAAAAGCTTTTACTTTTTAGGGGGTCTCACCGAAGCCACCGAAACCATCACCGTCTTCGCCGCCATGTGCATCTGGCCTGAACACTTTACGGTATTGGCTTATGGGTTTGCTGCGCTGTGTGCGGTGACTACGGGAATGCGGGTGGGGTGGGGTTATCGGCGGTTGAAATAGTGCTTTCACCAAGTCTGGAACTGATGGCTGCTTTTCTGCGAATAACTGGCCAAATGCGGTTATTGTTCAAGTCACCGCACAGGTGCTGATTGCCAAGCACATGGCACTTTGGAAATTTTCATGCGCCTTCGTCAAATTGTTTTGTTGCTTTTGTTGGCGCTGGCCATCAGCTCGTTTGTGGCGCTGGACCTGGGACGTTTCTTGAGCTTTGAGCAACTCAAAGCCAGTCAGGCCAGTTTTGCGCTGCTGCACGCCGCGCAGCCGCTCGCGGTGGCGGCGCTGTATTGCCTGGTCTATGTGCTGGCGACAGCGTTGTCCATTCCGGGGGCCGTGATCATCACTTTGGCCGGTGGCGCGGTGTTTGGGTTTTGGCAAGGCTTGTTGATGGTGTCGTTTGCTTCCACCTTGGGTGCCACCTTGGCGTTTTTGGCGTCGCGCTTTTTGTTGCGCGACTGGATAGAGGCACGCTTTGGTCAGCGCCTGGCCGACATCAACGCAGGCGTGAAACGCGAGGGCGGTTTTTACCTCTTCACTTTGCGCCTGATTCCTGTCGTGCCGTTCTTCTTGATCAACCTGCTCATGGGCCTCACGCGCATGAAAGTGTGGACCTATTACTGGGTCAGCCAGATCGGCATGCTGGCGGGCACGGCGGTGTATGTGAATGCGGGCACGCAGTTGGCGCAGCTCGAATCGCTGCAGGGCATTTTGAGCCCCGCACTCTGGGCCAGTTTTGTGTTGTTGGGCCTCTTCCCGTTGATCGCGCGCCGCATTGTGGCCGCTTTGCAAAAGCGCCAGGTTTATGCCCGCTGGGCGGACCAACGCCCCCAAACTTTTGACCGCAACTTGATCGTCATCGGCGGCGGTGCGGGTGGTTTGGTCAGCGCCTACATCGCCGCAGCCGTGCAGGCCAAGGTCACGCTGATCGAGGCGCACAAGATGGGCGGCGACTGCTTGAACTATGGCTGCGTGCCGAGCAAGGCGCTGATTAAGAGCGCCAAGCTGGCCCACCAGATGCGCCACGCGTCCCAATATGGCCTCAGCGACACCTCGCCCACCTTCAGTTTCAAGGCGGTCATGCAGCGGGTGCACGATGTGATCCAAGCCATTGAGCCGCATGACAGCATCGAGCGTTACACCGGCTTGGGCGTGGAGGTCCTGCAGGGTTACGGCACGCTGGTGAACCCGTGGACGGTGGAGATTGCGCTCAACGCTGGCGGCACCCAGCGACTCACTGCCCGCAGCATCGTGATCGCCACCGGTGCCCGCCCCGTCGTGCCGCCCCTGCCCGGTTTGGACGCAGTCGGCTACGTGACCAGCGACACCTTGTGGGACGAGTTTGCCCAACTCGACGAAATGCCCCAGCGATTGGTGGTGCTGGGCGGCGGCCCCATCGGTTGCGAGCTGGCGCAAAGCTTTGCGCGATTGGGCTCACAAGTCACGCAAGTGGAAATGGGCGCACGTCTCATGGTGCGAGAAGACGAGGAGGTGAGTGCATTCGCCAAAGCGGCGCTCGAAGCCGACGGCGTCCAGGTCTTGACCGGCTGCAAGGCCTTGCGTTGCGAGTTGGTCAATGGCGAGAAAACTTTGGTGGTGGCGCATCTGGGTGCTGAAAAGCGCATCGTGTTCGATCGCTTGCTGTGTGCTGTGGGTCGGGTGGCGCGATTGCAGGGTTATGGCTTGGAAAACTTGGGCATAACCACACACCAAACGGTGCAGACCAACGCGTACTTGCAAACCATCTACCCCAACATCTACGCCGCAGGCGATGTGGCGGGGCCTTTTCAGTTCACCCACACCGCCGCACACCAGGCTTGGTACGCAGCCGTCAACGCTTTGTTTGGCGAATGGAAGCTGTTCAAGGCCGATTACTCGGTGATTCCGTGGGCCACCTTCATCGACCCCGAGGTGGCGCGTGTGGGCCTGAACGAGCAAGAAGCCCAAGAGAAAAACATCCCGTATGAAGTGACGAAGTACGGCATCGACGATCTGGACCGCGCCATCGCAGACAGCGAGGCGCACGGCTTTGTGAAGGTGCTCACCGTGCCGGGCAAAGACAGGATTTTGGGTGTGACCATTGTCGGCACACACGCGGCAGATTTGTTGGCCGAGTACGTGCTGGCCATGAAGCACGGCTTGGGTCTGAACCAGATCTTGGCCACCATCCACACCTACCCGACCCTGTCCGAGGCCAACAAATACGCGGCGGGCGAATGGAAGCGTGCCCATGCGCCGCAAAAGTTACTGTCTTGGGTGAAGAAATACCATGATTGGCGGCGTGGATGAGCCCGGTTTCGACCTCTCAGTCATGGCCGGTGTTCATGCCCAACCCTTGAAAACCTTGCACGCGGCGTATGTGACAGCGTGTACCCGTGGACAGCACTATCATTTAACGAATGGCGGCACAGTTGAGCATGACTGTGACGGCCACTTATTCAGGACCAGGAGAAGTTTTCCATGAACAAGGACATGTCTGAAACATTGACGCGGGTAGGCCCTGGCACGCGCATGGGCAATCTGATGCGGCGTTATTGGGTGCCCGCTTTGACGACCAGCGAAATCGAGCTGGCCGACGGGCCACAAGTGCGCATTGAACTGCTGGGTGAAAAGCTGCTGGCCTTTCGCAACACCGATGGCAAAGCCTGCATGATCAGCGAGTTTTGTTCACACCGCGGGGTCTCGCTTTACTTTGGCCGCAACGAAGAAAACGGCATCCGCTGTGCCTACCACGGCGTCAAATTTGACGGCAATGGCCACTGCGTGGACGTGCCCTCCAACCCCAAGGCTTGTGCGCACATGCACATCAAGGGCTACCCCTGCGTGGAGCGCGGCGGCATTGTCTGGACCTACATGGGGCCACCCGACAAAATGCCCGAGCCGCCTGAACTCGAGTGGTGTACCTTGCCACCAAGCCATGTGTTCGTGTCCAAGCGCCTTCAGTACTCCAGTTACCTGCAGGCCATGGAAGGGGGCATTGACACCGCCCACGTGTCGTATGTGCACCGCTATGAAGTGGACACGGACCCGATGCATCAGGGCGTCAAGGCCCTCGACTACATCAAGGCCGATGGCAACGTGGTGTTTGAAATCGAAAAGACCTCGTTTGGCATGAGTTTGTTTGGCCGTCGCATGGGCGAGCCCGACAGTTTTTACTGGCGCATCACCCAATGGTTGTTCCCTTGGTTCACCATGATTCCGCCGTTTGGCCACCATGCTTTGGGCGGCCACGCCTGGGTGCCAGTCAATGACCACGAGTGCTGGGCCTGGAGCATGAATTGGCAACCCAAGCAAGCGCTGAGCGCCGAAGAACATGAAGCGATGGCTGCGGGCAAAGGCATCCATGTCGAATACGCAGCCCCGGGCAGTTTTGTGCCCAAGGCCAACCGTGACAACGACTACCTGATGGACCGCAAGGCCCAACAGGAAAAACGGGCCTACAGTGGGGTGTTCGGTTTTTCGGCGCAAGACTACTCCTTGCAGGAAAGCATGGGCTCCATCCAGGACCATGCGGCCGAAAAACTCTTGCCAACCGACCGCGCCATTGCCATGGCACGTCGCATGCTGCACGATGCAGCAGTGGCGCTGGAGCAAGGCATCGAGCCGCCTGCATTGGACGCCTCCGAACAACATGTTCGCCCTGCTGGTGTGTTGTTGCCCAAAGGCGATGACCCCATGGTGTGGGCCCAAAAGCACCTGGCCAATGGCCTGGATGAACCGGTTTTTTCGATCTGACGATTGCTCATTCCCCCCCACACACAACAGGAGACAACATGAAAAATTTCAACCGTCGGCAATGGACTGCATGGGCCCTGGCCAGTTTGGGTCTGGGTGCAGCGATGACTGCGAGCGCACAGGAATGGGCTCCGACCAAACCCGTGCGCATCATCGTGCCCATCACCGGCAGCACCAACGATGTCTTGGCCAGACTCATTGCCCCCAAACTGCAAGAAGTTTTTGGGCAGCCTTTTGTGGTGGAAAACAAACCCGGTGCGGGCGGCAACATCGGTGCCGACATGGTGGCCAAGGCCGCGCCGGATGGCCATACCCTGTTGATTGGCTACAACGGCCCATTGGCCATCAACGTGGGCTTGTTCGACAAAATGCCCTACGACCCGGTCAAAGATCTGGCGCCGATCACCTTGATGGTCAAGGCGCCGCAATACCTGGTGGTCAACCCGGCATCGGGCATCACCAGCGTGAAGGACTTTGTCGAAAAAACCAAAGCCAACCCGAGCAAGTATTCCTATGGCTCGGTGGCCTTGGGCAGTGCCTCGCACTTGACCATGGAAATGTTCAAGTCGGCCGCAGGGTTTCACATCACGCACATTCCTTATCGGGGGGCGGGCCCGGCGGTCAGTGACCTGATTGCCGGCAACATTCAGGCTGGATTTTTTGTGCCTGGCAATGTGCAGCAATTTGCCAAGGAAGGTCGTCTGAAATTGCTGGCCACCTCGGGCCTCAAGCGCTTTGCGACCACGCCCGACATTCCCACCCTCAGCGAGTCGGGCTATCCTGACTTTGAAGCCACTTCGTGGATTGGCTTTCTCACCACCGGTGGGACACCTGCACCCATCATCGAGCGGTACCACCGCGAGATTGTGAAGATCGTGCGTTCGCCCGAAATCACCAAACGCTTGCTGGACATGGAGTTTGAAATTGTGGCCACCACTCCCCATCAATTCCGCGACTGGATTGGCTCGGAAATCAAACGCTGGGGCAAAGTGATCAAGGACACCGGCACCAAGGCGGAGTGACAGGCATGGGCCAGCCACGATTGCGAGGACAAGTGGCGCTGATCACCGGTGCGGGTTCGGGCATTGGTGCGGCGACGGCGCAGATTTTTTGTCAGGAAGGCGCTTCGGTCTTTTTGGTGGATGCCGATGCGCAGGGCCTGCAGCGCACGCACCAAGCCATTGTGCAGGCTGTGCCCGAGGCCCGTGTGTTTTGCGCCCAGGCCGATGTGAGCGACCCCGAGCTGGCGCTGCAAGCCGTGGCCAGGTGCGTCAATGAGCTGGGGGGGCTGGACATTCTGGTCAACAACGCGGCCATGCGTCAATACGCGGCAGCAGCCCAGGCGAGTGCGGCCGAATGGCATGCGATCGTTGGCGTGAACCTGGTGGGCATCACGAATTACTGCCATGCCGCCTTGCCGCACCTGCGCAGCACGGGCCATGGCAGCATCGTCAATGTGTCGTCTTGTTATGCCGTCAAAGGGCGCAAAGGCATGGCCCTGTACGACGCCACCAAGGCCGCACAGCTGGCCTTGACCCGCTCACTGGCGTTTGAAGAGGCGGCGCACGGTGTTCGCGTCAACGCGGTGTGCCCCGGTTCAACCTTGACCGATTTTCATGTGGGGCGGGCGCAAAAAATCGGCAAAAGCGTCGAGCAACTCAAGACCGAACGTCAGGACACTTCCTTGCTGCGCCGTTGGGCCACACCCGAAGAAATTGCCTGGCCCATTTTGTGGATGGCCTCTTCGGAGGGATCGTTCATCACCGGCAGCACCTTGATGGTGGACGGCGGCTTGCACATCGTTTGAGTGCGGCTGGATGGGGTCTGCAAAAATCAGAAATCCAGATGGATCCATTGGCCTAGGGGCGGCATGATCAGTCGATTGAAGCTCCCGATGACTTGACGATTTGCCCCCAGCGCACGATGTCATCGTTCAGCAAGCTGGCAAATTGCTCGGGGGTGATGGGCGCTGCCAACTCAACGCCCTGTTGCTCCAGTTTGTCGCGCAGGTCTTTGGCCGCCAGGGTTTTGACCATGGCATCGTTGAGCTTGGCCGAGACCTCGGCAGGAACGCCAGACGGGCTGAACAGGCCAATCCACAAGGTGCCGGCGTAGCCGGGTACGGTCTCTGACAGCGCTGGCACATCGGGCAGGGCGGGGGAGCGCTTCGGGCTGCTCACCGCCAGGGCCTTGAGTTTGCCGGCTTTGATGTGGCTCAGTGAGGCTGGCAGGCTGGCAAACACAAAGGGCAATTGCCCCCCCAGCACGTCGTTCATGGCCGGGGCCACGCCCTTGTAGGGAACATGTTGCAACTGAATGCCCGCCATGCTGTTGAGCATTTCACCCAGCAGATGGTTCAGCGTGCCGTTGCCTGCCGAGGCGTACTGCAACTGACCTGGTTTGCTCTTGGCTGCCGCAATCAGGTCCTGTACCGATTTGCCACTGAAGCCGGGGTGCGCCAACAGCACGTTGGGCACGGCGCCAATCAAAGCCACAGGTTTGAAGTCTTTCACGGGGTCAAAGCCCGGGTTCTTGTACAGCGCCGGGTTGATCGCTTGGCTGCTGCTGATGGTCATGAGCAAGGTGTAGCCGTCTTTGGGGGCTTTGGCGGCAAACTGGGTGCCGATGTTGCCGCCTGCACCAGGTCGGTTTTCCACAGCGACTGGCGAGCCCAACACTTCCGAGAGCTTTTGACTGACCAGGCGTCCGACGATGTCGTTGGTGCCACCAGCCGCTTGTGGCACCACCATCAGAATGGGGCGTTGAGGGTAGGCTGACTGGGCCTGTGCAACCCCCCAGGCCAGCAACATGCCCAATGCACCGGTGACCGTCTGGTTGAGCAGGCGTCGGCGTGAAAAAACGGTGTTCGACGCAGGTTTTGTGGCAAATGGCAACATGGTGTGATCCTTTTCAAGCAATTCAAAATGCTGATCGAAAAGCCGAAAACAAGCTGCCTTGTGCGCGACACCCCTGAATGCTTGCGGGGTCTTTGGAAAGACGCCAAGGTGCCTCTGGTCTGGCTCGGGGTGGTGTGCAAATCAAGACGGTCAGGCTATGCTTGACGCTTCAACGGGGGGATGCATCACATGATCAACAAGTTTGTCGACACGGTCAGCCAAGCGCTGGCGGGCACGGCCGATGGCGCCACCGTTTTGATCGGTGGCTTTGGCACAGCGGGCATTCCGGATGAGCTGATTGAGGGACTGATCGCGCAAGGCGCGCGTGACCTCACCTTGGTCAACAACAACGCCGGCAATGGCGAGCAGGGCCTGGCGGCATTGCTCAAAGCGGGCCGCGTGCGCAAAATCATTTGCAGTTTTCCAAGACAAGCCGACTCGCATGTTTTTGACGGTTTGTACCGCTCCGGCAAGCTGGAGTTGGAATTGGTGCCTCAAGGCAATCTGGCCGAACGCATCCGCGCTGCGGGTGCGGGCATTGGCGGGTTTTTCACGCCGACTGGCTATGGCACCGAGTTGGCCAAAAATGCCGATGGTTCAGCCAAAGAAACCCGCGAAATCCATGGCCGCATGTACGTCTACGAGACCCCCATCCATGGCGACCTCGCCCTCATCAAAGCCGAACGCGGTGACCGTTGGGGCAACCTCACGTACCGCAAAGCCGCACGCAACTTCGGCCCCATCATGGCGATGGCGGCGCGCAAAACCGTCGCTACCGTGCACGAGCAGGTGAGCCTTGGTGAGTTGGACCCCGAGACGGTGGTCACACCCGGGATCTTTGTTCAGGCCGTGGTCAAAATTGACCGTGTGGCCACCCAGGCCGGAGGCATCAAGACATGAGCTACAACCGACGCAGCAAAGACGAATTGGCCGCCCGCGTGGCGCAAGACATCCCCGAAGGGGCCACCGTGAATCTGGGCATTGGCCAACCCACCTTGGTGGCCAACCATATCCCCGCCTCCCGCGAAGTCCTCTTGCACAGTGAAAACGGCATCCTGGGCATGGGCCCGGCCCCGGCCAAAGGCCAAGAAGACTTCGACCTGATCAACGCCGGCAAACAGCCCGTCACCTTGCTGCCTGGCGGTGCGTTTTTTCACCATGCCGACAGCTTTGCCATGATGCGCGGTGGCCACTTGGACATCTGCGTGCTGGGCGCTTTTCAGGTCAGCGCTGCGGGTGACCTGGCCAACTGGCACACCGGAGAGCCCGATGCGATCCCGGCTGTGGGCGGCGCCATGGACTTGGCCATTGGGGCCAAGCAAACCTGGGTGATGATGGACTTGCTGACCAAACAAGGACAAAGCAAATTGGTCCAAGCGTGCACTTATCCGCTGACGGGCATTGGTTGTGTCAAAAGGGTCTACACCGATCTGGCCACGCTGGCTTGCACGCCCAACGGTTTGGTGGTGATCGATACCGTTGAGGGCTTGGAGATCGATGCGCTTGCGGCCTTGATTGGCCTGCCCCTGAAAGCTGCGTGACGGCTTTCAGGCCTGCAAAGCCTGCTGTACCAACGGTGGGCTGGTGGTGACCCACTCGCCATCACGGTACAGCAAGGGAATGGCCGAGTCGTTGCAATGTCCAGAAATGACTTCACCAATCATCAGGCAGTGCGTGTTTTCCTGAACTTGCCGGATCAGGCGGCATTCCAGGCTCATGACGGCATGGCGCAGGCAGGGCGAGTCAGAATCAAAGGCTTGCCAATGGGCCTCATCAAACCGTTCATCGCCAAACACTTGGGCCTGGCCCGCAAACAGCTTGGCCAAATCGACGTG
Organism: Limnohabitans sp. Rim8; assembly: GCF_945869175.1. GTDB lineage: Bacteria > Pseudomonadota > Gammaproteobacteria > Burkholderiales > Burkholderiaceae_C > Limnohabitans_A. The sequence goes on from NZ_CAMBNZ010000013.1 coordinate 41,340, forward strand.
TTCGACCGAAAGGGTATTCACACTGAACACCTGGTTGTCGGTCATGTGTGCGTAAGAAAAAGCATTGCGGTTGATGGCGCAGACCACCGTGGGCGGCTCCGCCGTCAAAGACATGAAGGCCGAGACCGTCATGCCGGTTCGATGGGGTGCTTTACCCGTGGCAATGATGTTCACCGCAGCCGGATGCTTGCGCATCAATTGCAGAAATGCTTTCGGGTTCATGCCGTGGCGGTTTCCAGGGGCGCATCCACGTTGATGGCCGAACCCAGCCCCAAGGCTTGGTTGATGCGTGGCATGACTTCGTTGGCCATCAATTCCATCGATCGGCGTCCCAGTTGGGGGTCGACCAAGTCCATGCCGGCATAAACGATTTCACCAAATGGACCGGCCTTCTCACGCAAAGCCAGAATTTTGTCGGTCACCTCGTTCACAGTGCCGGTGATGACCAACTCGTCGAGCAAGCGGTCCAGCGTGACATGGCTGTCGTCTTCGTCCGCGTGTTTTTTGAAGATGATGTGCCGCTTGGACATCATCATCTTGGTTAACATTTGTCGGTAGTAATAACGGTAAGGGCTGTTGGCGTCAGCACGGCCATAGCGGTTGGCCGTGGCGCTGTCGTCGCTCACAAAGATGGTGCGAGCCACACGCCAGTCGGCGGAATTGGCCACTGTGTTGGCGGCGGTTTTGCCTTCGCAATAGTTGTCCCAATGGCTCGGCAGCCAATGGCCCATCAAAAAGTTGGCCGACATGGGGTGAAAGTCGCGCTTACCCATGGCGATGACGCCTTTGGAGAAAGGGGCGACCACGGTGCCCACAATTTCAGGCCGAGGTTTTTGATAGGGCTTCATCAATTCGCCCCGGCCAATCGATGGCACCGACGTCACTTGCGTGGTGACTTTGAAGCGGTTGTCTGGAAAATCGATGTTGTAGGGGGGCTCACGCTCCCAGATGGCCAGGATCACATCGATGGCCTCGGCAAACATCTTGTTGCGGTCTTGGTCCAAAATACCCAGTGCTTCAGCGTCAGACGCCAATGCGCCAGGGCTGATGCCAAAGATGAAGCGGCCTTTGGCCAAGTGGTCAAACATGGCCGCTTGCGAGGCCAGCAAAGTTGGGTGTGAGTGCGACAGGTTGGAGGTGCCGCTGCCGAGTTTGATGTTCTGGGTTTCCGGGATCAAAGTGGCCAAAAACAGCAAGCTGTTGGTCACGTTTTCGGCTTTGTCGGTCAAATGCTCGCCCACAAAAGCATCGTAAAAA
>NZ_CAMBNZ010000014.1 GCF_945869175.1 Limnohabitans sp. Rim8
TTGCGCGCTTACCTGAAAAGCAAAGGCGTGGCTGACAAAGACATCGACGAAAAATACACCCCGTTTGGCCACAGCGATTACCAAACCATCGTGGCCGATGTGAAGAAATTCTCTGCCGGCGGCAAGACCGCGGTGGTGTCCACCATCAATGGTGACTCCAACGTGCCTTTCTACAAAGAGTTGGGCAATGCGGGCCTGAAGGCCAAAGACGTTCCAGTGGTGGCTTTCTCGGTGGGTGAAGAAGAATTGCGCGGCGTGGACACCAAGCCTTTGGTTGGTCACTTGGCCGCATGGAACTATTTCATGTCGATCAAGAACCCCGCCAACGACGAGTTCACCAAAAAGTGGGCGACCTATGCCAAGGCCAAAAACATCGCCGGTCACAAAGACAAGCCTTTGACCAACGACCCGATGGAAGCCACTTACATCGGCATCAACATGTGGAAGCAGGCGGTTGAAAAAGCCAAGTCCACCGACACCGACAAAGTGATCGCGGCCATGGCCGGCCAGACCTTCAAGGCACCGAGCGGCATCACCAGCAAGATGGACGAGAAGAACCACCACTTGCACAAGTCGGTGTTCATTGGCGAGATCAAGGCCGATGGCCAGTTCAACGTGGTGTGGAAGACACCTGGCCCCGTCAAAGCCAAGCCATGGAGCCCCTTCATTCCTGGCAACGACGTCAAACCTGACGAACCCGCCAAGAAGTGATCGTTTGAATCCGTTCTGAAAAAGGGGAGGGCGTGGTCCCTCCCTATTTTTTTGAAAGTTGACCGAAGGGGCCGCCGTGTGCCCGACCAAGAGATGTTCAAGATGAAACGATGGATTTTGAAAGCCGCGTGGATGGCCGGTGCTTTGTGGGGCCTGACGGCCGCACACGCGTTGACCATGGACGAGGCGCTGGCGATTTCAGTGGGCGAAAGCGATGCGCGTGTGCAGGCTTTGGCGCAGGCCGTGGCCCAAGGCAATGAGAAGACCGCCGCATTTTTGCAAGCGCTGGCCGATGATGTGGTCAAGGTGGCCAAAGACCAGGTGCTGGTGGTGCGCGATGGGCAAGGCCTGAATCCTGTGACCGGACAAGCGGTGACCGTGCCCGCAGACGCCGAAGATGTGATGCTGAACAACCGCCTGCGAGGCGAACTGGACACCGCCCTGGCGGCCTTGAAGTTGTTCAGTCCTGAAGTGAAGGTGCGCCGGTTGGCGGCCTTGTCGCTGCTCAAAGAGCCTGACGCCAGCCGCAAACCGCTGCTGGAAAAAGCCTTGGCGGCTGAAAAAGACCCGCAAGTGCAAAGCCTGGTGCGACAAGCGCGTGCCGCAGCCCTGCTCGGCAGCGAGGTGCCCAACGACCGTTTGCTGGCCGCGCGCGAACTGGCCGACAGCCAACAACCCGAAACCTTGCTGCTGCTGAACCAGCAACTGGCCCAAGAGCAAGAGCCTTCGGTAAAAAAACAAATTCAGAGCTCTTTGGCCACCGTGCAAGAGAGCTTGCGCTGGGGTGAACGCTTGGGCACTTTGTTCACCGGCGCCAGTCTGGGTTCCATCTTGCTGCTGGTGGCTCTGGGTTTGGCCATCACGTATGGCCTGATGGGTGTGATCAACATGGCGCACGGCGAGTTGATGATGATCGGTGCCTATGCCACCTATGTGGTGCAAGCCTTGTTCCGCCAATACATGCCAGGCGCATTCGATGTGTACTTGGCGGTGGCGATCCCCGTGTCCTTCCTCACCGCCGCTTTGGTGGGCGCTGTCATGGAGCGCACCGTGCTCAAACATTTGTATGGCCGCCCGCTGGAGACCTTGCTGGCCACCTGGGGCATCAGCTTGGTGCTCATGCAAGGCGTGCGCAGCTTGTTTGGTGCGCAAAACGTGGGTGTGGAAAACCCCTCCTGGATGAGCGGCTCGCTGCAGCTCTTGCCCAATCTGCAACTGCCTTGGAACCGTGTGCTCATCATCGTCTTTGCGGCAGCGGTGCTCATCGGTATGGCGCTGTTGATCGGCAAAACACGTCTGGGTCTGTTTGTGCGTGGTGTGACCCAAAACCGATCCATGGCCTCGTGCATGGGCGTGAACACGGCCCGCATCGACACCTATGCGTTTGCCTTGGGCTCTGGCATTGCCGGTTTGGCCGGCTGCGCCTTGAGCCAAGTGGGTAACGTCGGCCCTGATTTGGGCCAGAGCTACATCGTGGACTCGTTCAGGGGGGTGGTGCTGGGCGGCGTGGGGCAGCTGGCCGGTACGGTTTATGCGGCTTTGGGCCTGGGCTTGGCCAACAAATTGCTCGAGGGTTGGACCGGTGCGGTGCTGGCCAAGATTGCGGTGTTGGTGTTCATCATCGTCTTCATCCAGAAGCGCCCGCAAGGCATCTTCGCGATGAAGGGTCGCAGCGCTGAAGCGTGAACAGGGGCATGAACATGAACAAATTCGAACTTCCAACCCATGCGCCTTTGCTCGGCAGAAAAGCCTGGACGGCGTTCCTCTTGGCGCTCATCGTGGTGGGCGTGCTGGCCCCGGTGCTGAACTTGTGGGTGCCTGCAGGCAGCCCCTTGCACATGAGCGACTTTGCGGTGTCCTTGATCGGCAAGATCATGTGCTACGCCATCTGTGCGCTGGCCATGGACCTGATCTGGGGCTACACCGGCATTTTGTCGCTGGGCCATGGCCTGTTCTTTGCCTTGGGCGGCTACGTCATGGGCATGTACCTGATGCGCCAGATCGGCCAGGACGGCAACTACAAAAGCGAGCTGCCCGACTTCATGGTGTTTCTGGACTGGAAGGAGCTGCCTTGGCATTGGACGCTCTCGGACAGCTTCATCGCCACATTGCTGCTGGTGGTGCTGGTGCCGGGTTTGATCGCCTTTGTGTTCGGGTACTTTGCCTTCCGTTCGCGCATCAAAGGGGTGTACTTTTCCATCATCACCCAGGCCATGACTTATGCGGCCATGCTCTTGTTCTTCCGCAACGAGACCGGGTTTGGTGGCAACAACGGCTTCACCGATTTCAAGCGGATTTTGGACTTGCCCATCGCCACGCCCAGCATGCGCATGACGCTGTTTGTGCTGACAGGTTTGACGCTGTTGGGCTTCTTTTTGTTCTCACGCTGGTTGGTGGGCAGCAAATATGGCCGGGTGTTGATGGCGATTCGCGATGCCGAAACGCGGGTCATGTTTTCGGGCTATTCGCCACTGCCGTACAAGCTGAGCATTTGGGTGATTTCGGCGGTGATGTGCGGCATTGCGGGCGCTTTGTATGTGCCTCAGGTGGGCATCATCAACCCCGGTGAGATGAGCGCGGCCAACTCGATCGAGATGGCGGTTTGGGCGGCGGTGGGTGGGCGTGGCACCTTGATCGGCCCGATCGTCGGGGCTTTCTTGGTCAATGGCGCCAAAAGCTGGCTCACCGTCACCGCGCCCGAGTTTTGGTTGTACTTTTTGGGTGCGTTGTTCATTGCCGTGACTTTGTATTTGCCGAACGGGGTGGTCGGCTTGCTCGCGAAATTCAAAAACAAGAAAGGCGGTGCGGCATGACGCCCGATCTGCTGAAACAAGGCGCTGAGCGTGTGGCCCGTTTGGCCCAGCAGCGCGTGGAATCCACAGAATCCGGTGGCCGCAATGCGGGTTACGGCCGTGTGGTGCAAGACACTTCCGAAGTGGATGTGACGCATGGCCGTATTTTGTACCTCGAAGACGTGAGCGTGAGCTTTGATGGCTTCAAGGCCATCAACAAGCTGTCCCTGGACATCGCGCCGGGTGAGTTGCGTTGCATCATCGGCCCCAACGGCGCGGGCAAAACGACGATGATGGACATCATCACCGGCAAGACCCGACCCGATGAAGGGACGGTGTTCTTCGGCAGCACCATCGACTTGCTGCGCCACAACGAGCCCGAAATCGCACAGTTGGGAATCGGTCGCAAGTTTCAAAAGCCGACGGTGTTCGAGCACTTGAGCGTGTTTGAAAACCTGGAACTCGCCTTGAAGACCCCCAAAGGCGTGAAAGCCTCCATGCTCTTCAAGCTGGATTCTCGCCAAAGTGACCGCTTGGCCGAGGTGCTGCACACCATCCACCTGGCCGACAGCGTTCGGGTGCAGGCGGGAACGCTGAGCCACGGCCAAAAGCAGTGGCTTGAGATCGGGATGCTGCTGATGCAAGACCCCAAACTCCTGCTGCTCGACGAACCGGTGGCCGGCATGACCGACCAGGAAACCGAACGCACCGCCGAGTTGTTCCTCACGCTCAAAGGCAAGCACTCGCTGATGGTGGTGGAGCACGACATGGGTTTCATCCGCACCATCTCCGACATTGTCACCGTGCTGTGTGACGGCTCGGTTCTGGCCCAGGGCACGCTCGATCAGGTGCAAGCCGACGAGCGTGTGATCGAAGTGTATTTGGGGCGTTGAAGATGCTTGAAGTAAAGAACATCCATCAGTACTACGGCGGCTCGCACATCCTGCGTGATGTGAGCCTGAGCGCCGAACAAGGTCAGGTCACGGTGCTGCTCGGGCGCAATGGCGTGGGCAAAACCACCTTGCTCAAATCGCTCATGGGCTTGGTGCCCATCAAAAGCGGCAGCGTCACGCACAGTGGACGTGACCTGACGGTAGCCAAGCCTTACGAACGCGCGGCAGCCGGTATCGGCTACGTGCCGCAAGGCCGAGAAATATTTGCGCGGTTGACGGTGGAAGACAACTTGCGCATGGGCTTGGCGACGCAGCCTGGCGGCACCCCGATTCCCACTGAGTTGTTTGAGTTGTTCCCTGTGCTCAAGCAAATGCTGCACCGCCGGGGCGGTGACTTGTCGGGCGGCCAGCAGCAGCAACTGGCGATTGCCCGTGCCTTGGCCGCCAAGCCGCGTTTACTCATCTTGGACGAGCCCACCGAAGGCATTCAGCCGAGCATCATCAAAGACATTGGCCGCGTGATTCGCCAACTGGCCGATGTGGGCCTGCAGGGCCAACGCATGGCGGTATTGTTGTGCGAGCAGTACTACGACTTTGCCGAAGAGCTGGCCGACCAGTACCTGGTGATGGAGCGTGGCGAGGTGATCGCACGCGGTCCGGGCAGCGAGATGAAGGAAAAGAACATTCAGCAGTTGGTGGCGATTTGATTCTTTAGGAGCGACGCGCCTACAGATTCCACAAGCGGGGCAAGGTTCCACCCAGGCCCCACATCTCATGCCGCCAAGCCGCCCACACTTGCCTGAGTAATTGCATTGCAGGTTCGGTCACCGGTGAGAGTGCGCGCATCACAATGACTTGCTTGTGCGGTGAGGTGACCCCTGCCGTCAAACGCAAAGGGGATGCCTCCAAAAGCTCGCGCGCGCAAGCCAAAGCCCGTTCGCTGCGTTCTGGCGCAATCGCGCTGCCCGCTGCAAACACCAGCGTGGCCATGCAGCGCTGGCCGGCCAGGCCCAGTGGGCTGTTCATCAGCCGGGTGTCGGTGGCGCTGAGGGTGCCGCGTTCCAGCCACACGCCGGGAATCTCCAGGTGCTGGCGAAACGTGCCTTGTGCAAAAGGCATGTCGGCTGCAGGCAGGCCCAGTGCCGTGATGTCCCAGGTCATCATTTCGCTGCCCGGGGCCAAATCAAACACGGCGCGGTTCAGGCCATCGCAGCCGTTGTAGGCAATCGCTTCCAGCGGCAACCATTCCAGCCGGGCATCGGCCTCCAGGCGTGCATGCACTTGTTGCGTGGCCAAGCCCGCTTCGCTTCTGTAAAAACGTGTGGCACCGGGTGTGGTCACCAAGCCGTGTGCGCAAGCGCCCACGCTGACTTGCATGTCGAGGGTGTCGCCCCCCACCAAGCCGCTGGGTGGGTGGACCAGCACGTTGTGGCAAATGGCATCGCCCTCAGGGTAGAGGCTTTGCAAGATGCGCAACGGCCCTTGGTGCAGGTAGCGGGCGACGCTGCGCTCGGACTCCAGGGTGTAGTCCAGCTTCAGACTGGCGTGCCAGGTCATGCCGTGAGCCGTGGCAACATCAATGGCGCCCAGTTCATTCGCCTTGAGAACCCCTGTGGGCCCAGCCAGTGGTCCGCTTTTCGATGGCGCTGAACAGTTCGTACATGGCCAGGGCCATCGCACCGACCACCACCAAGCCAGAAAACGCCAGGCCCATTTGCATGGCCGAGCCCGCCGAGATCAGCAGGTAGCCAATGCCTTCGTTCGAGGCCGTCATCTCGGACACGGTGGTGCCCACAAAAGCCAAGGTGATCGCGACTTTGAGCGAGCCGTAAAAGTAAGGCATGGAGCGGGGCAGGCCGATTTTGATCAGGACGTCCCAGCGTTTGGCGCCCAGCACGCGCAGCACGTCTTCCAGCTCAGGCTCCAGCGTGGCCAAGCCGGTGGCGATGTTCACCATGATCGGGAAGAAGCTGATGAGAAAGGCGGTGAGGATGGCGGGCCCGATACCGATGCCAAACCAGACCACCAAAATCGGCACGAAGGCCGCTTTGGGCAGGGCGTTGAAGGCGGTCATGAGCGGGTACACGGCGGCATAAGCCAAACGTGAGCTGCCGATGATGAAGCCCAGCAACACGCCCACCACGATGGCGATGCCAAAGCCCACCATGGTCACCCAATAGGTGCGCCAGGCGTGGCCCGCGATCACGTCGCGGTATTCCACGGTTTGCTGTGCGATGCGCCAAGGGCTGGGGAAAACGAATTCCGACACGTTGAAGGCGCGGCACAGAACTTCCCAAAGCAGGATGGTCAGCACCAGCAAGATCCAAGGGGACCAGGTTTCCAGTGATTTATTTTTCATGTGCGGCTCCCGCTTATTGATGAATCGCCGCACCGGTCTTGCGCATGGCACCGATGTGGCCGCGCAGCTCGTGCACGATGTTGGTGAATTCGGGGGTGTAGGTGATCTCCAGATCCCGCGGGCGCGGCAGGTCGATCTCGCGCTTGACCACAAAGCGGCCGGGGCTCTTGCTCATCACATACACCGTATCGGCCAGGAACACCGATTCGCGCAGGTCGTGCGTGACCAAAATCACGTTGAACTTTTGCTCTGTCCACAAGTCGCGCAAGATGCACCAGAGTTCTTCCCGGGTGAAGGCATCGAGTGCGCCAAAGGGCTCGTCGAGCAGCAGCATTTTGGGTTCGTGGATCAGGGCGCGGCAGATGCTGGCGCGTTGCTGCATGCCGCCCGACAGTTGCCAGGGGAACTTGTCTTCGTAGCCACCCAGGCCCACCGTGTTCAGCAGTTTGCGGGCGCGTTCCGCGTATTCGGCCTTTTTTTGTTTGAAGTTGGAGCGGTAAGGCTCGACGATTTCCAAGGGAAGCAGCACGTTGTCCAGCGTGGTTCGCCATGGCAGCAAAGACGAGGCTTGGAACGCCATGCCACTGATCTTGAGCGGACCGGTCACGGGCTGGCCGTCGACCAGAATGTGGCCTTTGCTGGGCATCTTCAGGCCTGTGGTCAGTTTCATGAAGGTGGACTTGCCACAACCCGATGGGCCGACGATGGCGATGAATTCGCCTTGCTTGACCTGCAGGTTGATGTCTTCCACCGCAAAGTGGTTTTGAGCCAGCAACTCATCGTTGTAGGCCAGCCAGACATTTTGGAAATCAACGAATGATTCTTGGGTCATGTTGTGGGCTTTAAAATGGTGTTCGAAAGTGTATACAAATATTCCGATTGAAAAGCCCACTGACGCAAAAGGCGTTCCCGTGGGCTTGGGCACCGGTCAAAAACCGGTCTGGGTGGAATTTACTTCTTGGCCTTGGGCAAGATGTCGAGTTCTTTGGCCGTGGGCAAGAAAGCGCCACTCCAAATGTCGTCGACCTTCACGCGGGTTTTGGTGTTGAAGGCATCCGACACTTGCGAGGCCATCAGGCTCAGGCGAGGGCCGTTGACTTGACCGAAACCTTCGGCACGGGCCGATGGGCTGTTGATGACGGTGTCGATGGCCAATTGCAGGCGGCGCGTTTCCAGTGCTACGTTGATGATGCCGTCACGCGCCTTGACCGATTCGATGGCCTTGGCCGGATCGGCGATCACGTCCTTCGCGCCTTTGCTGAAGGCGGTCAAGAAGGCTTTTACGGCGGCTGGGTTTTCTTTCAGGATCTTGGGCGAGGCGATGATCGCATTGCCATAGAGCTTCACACCAAAGTCGGGGTACTGCATCACGACCACGTCCTCGGCTTTGACGCCACGCGCTTCGATGTTGAGCAGCGAGGTGAAGGTGAAGCCAGTGATGGCGTCCACATCGCCGCGCACCAACATGGTTTCACGCAAAGGCGGGTCCATGGCAGTCCAAGCCACGTTGCCAATGTCATTGGCTTTTTGGAAGATGGGGAAAGCGCGGCGGCCTGCGTCAAACACCGGGGCACCCAGCTTTTTGCCAGCCAGGTCAGCCGGGGTCTTGATGCCGGACTTCTTCAAGGCCATCACCGAAGCGGGGGTGTTGTTGTAGACCATCATGATGGCCACGGGCTTGTTGGGGGCGTCCGGGTTGTTGGCGTGGAATTCCATCAGGGCGGCCAAGTCCGCAAAGCCCAGGTCGTAAGTGCCCGAAGCCACGCGGGTCACCGCGCCACCCGAGCCGTTGCCTGAATCGACGGTCACATCCAGTTTGGCGTCCTTGAAATAGCCCTTGGCAACGGGCAAGAGGAAGAAGGCTGAAGGTCCCTCAAAGCGCCAGTCCATCTGGAATTTGATGGGGGTGGTTTGAGCTTGGGCAGTGCCAAAGGCAGCCGCAGCGGCCAATACGGCTGTGGCCTTGAGGAAGAAACGCTTGTTCATGTGGGGCTCCAGAGTCAAATAAACGGTTTAACTTGTCTAGCAAATTCGGTGCCCATTATCGAGCACTGTTGGGTCAGTTGGCCTCAGGGGCATCCCGTAGAAAACCCCAATTTGGAGCATGTATCCAGTAATTTGTCACCAAAATGGGGTGTGTTTTCATTGCAGCAGGTCCAGCAAGGTGCGGGCGACCACCTGGGTGGCCCGGCGCAGGTCTTCAAGCACCAAGTGTTCGTCCGAACGCTTGGCGTTGGACTCGCGCACGGTGCGCGGGCCCGCGCCGTAGATCACGCCGGGGATGCCGCGCTCCACGTACAGGCGCACGTCGGTGTAGAGCGGCGTGCCCAAGGCGGGGATGGGCTCACCAAAGACCTGATCGCCATGTTTCTGAATGGCGTCGACCAGCGGCTGGTTGCCGGGCAGGGGTTTCATGGCATTGGCCAGCAGCATGCGGCGCACGTCCACTTGCAACGCATGGCCGCCGCGTGGGGGCTTGAAGCTGGCGGCCGCCTCGGCAATGGTTTGGCGGATGGCGGCCTCCACTTCGGCCGGGTTCTCTTCGGGGATCATGCGGCGGTCGAGCTTGAAGCTGACTTTGCCGGGCACCACGTTGGTGTTGGTGCCGCCCGAGATCAGGCCCACGTTCAGATAAGGGTGGCTGATGCCCTCGACCTTGGACGTGACTTGCAGGTATTGTGTGTTGAGGGCGTGCAGCGCGTTCAGGATGTGCACCGCGCCTTGCAGCGCGTCGGTGCCGCTGTCGGGGATGGCCGCGTGCGCCATCTCACCTTGCACCGTGACTTCCATTTGCAGGCAGCCGTTGTGCGCGGTGACCACCTGGTAGGAAAAGCCTGCGGCGATCATCCAATCCGGTTTCGTTAGGCCTTTGGCCAGCAGCCAGCCGGGGCCCATTTCGCCACCAAATTCTTCGTCGTAGGTGAAGTGCAGTTCCACACCGCCCTTCAACGGGACATTGAGCGATTCGAGAGCGCGGGTGGCAAAGGTGAAAGTGGAAAAGTCGCACTTGCTCACGGCGGTGGCGCGGCCGTACATCGCGCCATTGTGGATTTCGCCGCCATAGGGCGGATGTGTCCAGCCTTCGCCTGGGGGAACCACATCGCCGTGGGCATTCAGGGCGATGGTTTTGCCTTCGCCATATGGGCGGCGCACGATCAGGTTGGTGATCGACTCCAGGCCGTAGGCCTTGACGTCGGCTTCGGGCACGGTGTGCTTTTCAGCGACAAAGCCCATCGGGGCCAGCAGCTCAGCGGTGCGCTCGGCGTGCGGCGCGTTGTTGCCGGGCGGGGTGTCGGTGGGCACCTGCACCAGCGCCTGCAAGAACTTGACCTGCTCGTCGAAGTGCGCGTCGATCCAAGCGTCGAGTTGCGCGTATTGTTGGGCAGTTGCAGTCATGACAATTCCGATGCGAGTTGGTTCAAAACATGGGTGAAGGCGTCGACACACAGTTGCATGTCGCAGCTGGTGGTCGATTCGCGTGGGTTGTGGCTGATGCCCCCGTTTTCGCCGCGCACAAACAGCATGGCTTGCGGCATGACTTCGTGCAGTTTCATCGCGTCGTGCCCTGCACCGCTGGGCAGTTTGAACAGTGGCACACCCAAGGCGCTGACGGCGCGCTCCCAGCGGGCTTGCCATTCGGGAGCGCTGGGCGCTGCGGCGGCGCACATGGTCAGTTCGGCTTTCACGCGCACGCCACGGCGCTCGGCAATGGCTTGCAGTTGCGCCAGGATGTCGGCCACCAGCACATCACGCTGTGCATCGGTGGGCGCACGCATGTCCAGGCTGAAGGTGCAACGACCCGGCACCACGTTGATCGAGCCGTTGGGCACTTGGAGTTGGCCCATCGTCGCCACGCTGTCGCCGTCTTGGGCGGCGCGTTGCTCCATGTAGAGCGCGAGTTCGGCCACGGCGCAGGCGGCGTCGCGGCGGCGGTCCATGGGGGTGGTGCCCGCGTGGCTGGCGGTGCCGATGACTTCGCACAGGTAGCGCACGCTGCCGTTGATGGAGGTGACCACGCCCAGTGGGATGTTCACTTGATTGAGCACCGGGCCTTGTTCGATGTGCACTTCGACAAAGCCGAGGTATTGCGCCGGGTCGCGCTGGATTTTGGCGATGTCGTCCACGCACAGGCCAGCGTGTTGCATGGCCGCACGCATGGTGATGCCGTCGGCGTCTTGTTGGTCCAGCCAAGCCGGGTTGAACTGGCCAATGAGCGCACCCGAGCCCAGGAAAGTGGCTTTGTAGCGTTGGCCTTCTTCTTCGGCAAAGGCCACGACTTCGATGCCGAAGGGCAGGCGTTTGCCCTGCTGGTGCAACTGCTGCACGCAAACCATGGGCACGAAGATGCCCAGGCGACCGTCGTACTTGCCGCCGTTGCGCACGGTGTCGTAGTGGCTGCCCGTCATCAGGTATTTTCCGCTTGAAGTGGCCGGGTGGTAGCGGCCCACCACGTTGCCCACGGCGTCGGTGTAGACCTCGTCAAAGCCGCAGTCGCGCATGTTCTGCGTGATGCCTTGGGCGCAGGCGCGGTGGGCGTCGGTCAGGTAAGTGACGGTGAGTTGGCCGAGTTCGGCAAAGCCGGGGTCCGAATGCTGGGCCAACTTTTCTTGCCAGTCCCACACCTTGTGGCCCAGCGTGGGCTCCACGCCGAATTTGTCGTTCAGGCGGATCTCGGCGATGCGATGGATATTGCGCAGGCACTCGGCCAACTCAAAGTCGGGGTGGCCATGCAAGCGGCGCTCAAAGGCGTCGATGATTTGCCGTTTGTTGAGCCCCAAGCCACGCGGACCGCGCACGGCCAAGATGAAGGGCCAGCCGAACTTGGCGTTGTAGTCGGCGTTGAGCTTTTGGATTTTGGCGAACTCTTCGGGTGTGCAGTCGGTCAAGCCCGCCTTGGACTGTTCGTTGGTCGATTCGGCCGTCAGCGTTTTACTGACCATGGCTTTGCCCGCCAGCTCCGGGTGGGCGCGGATCAGGGCCAGCTGCGCGTCGCGTCCGGCGTGTGCCAGCACTTCGCACATGGCGTGTTTGAGGTGGGCCAGAGATGTGAACGGACGCTCGTGGAGAGCTTGTTCGGCGATCCATGGCGAATGCTCGTACAAGCCGTCGAGCTGCTGCGCCGCTGCTTCTTGGCTGGCGCTGTTGAGTTGTTCCAAAGTCATGGGCATGCTCAGTTCTTGTAGGGGTGTGTGGCCTTCCAGTGCCGCGCGATGTCGATGCGCCGCGCCACCCAGACCTTGTTGTGTGATTGGATGTGGTCCAAAAAGCGTTGCAGTGCGGTGATGCGGCCCGGGCGGCCGAGCAAGCGGCAGTGCATGCCGATGCTCATCATCTTGGGGGCGTTGTCGCCCTCCGGGTTGCCCTCGGCGTAGAGCGCGTCAAAGGTGTCCTTCATGTACTGGAAAAACGGATCGGCGTGAGAGTAGCCCTGCGGCAGCGCAAAGCGCATGTCGTTGCAGTCCAGCGTGTAGGGCACGATCAGTTGGGGCGCATCGCTGCCGTCTGACTTGCGCACCTTCATCCAGAAAGGCAGGTCGTCGCCGTAGTAGTCGCTGTCGTATTCAAAGCCGCCAAAGTCCGCCACCAGACGGCGCGTGTTCGGGCTGTCGCGCCCGGTGTACCAGCCCAGGGGTCGCTCACCCGTGAGCTTTTGAATGATCTCCATCGCTTCGGCCATGTGCGCGCGCTCGGTGGCTTCGTCGATGTGTTGGTAATGGATCCACTTGAGGCCATGACAGGCGATGTCGTGGCCGAGTTCCTGAAAGGCGGCGGTTAACTCGGGGTGCTTTTGCAGCGCGGTGGCCACCCCAAACACAGTGAGCGGCAGGCCGCGCTTTTCAAACTCTCGCAGGATGCGCCACACGCCCGCACGCGAGCCGTATTCGTAAATGCCTTCCATGCTGATGTGCCGCTCGGGAAAGGACGCCGGGTTGAACATTTCAGACAGAAATTGTTCGGAACCCGCATCGCCATGCAGCACCGAGTTTTCGCCGCCTTCTTCGTAGTTCAAAACAAACTGCACCGCCACGCGGGCACCGCCTGGCCACTGGGCGTGGGGGACGTGGCGGCCGTAGCCCTTCAGGTCACGGGGGTAGGGGAGGGTGCTGTCGTAGCTGCTCATGCTTGTCCTCAAAGGTTCAGGCCAGGGCCAAAGAAATGTCGTGTGTGGGCACTTTGCGGTCGAAAGTCAGGCTGGCTTCAACGTGCAGCAGGTGCTCGTGCATCAGGCGCACAGCCAGGTCCGAGTCCTGCGTTTCGAGCGCGGCCACAATGGCCACATGCTCGTCGGTGGAGTGCTCAGCCTCGTGGCGCGACTGGTACATCAGCGTGATCAGGGCGCAGCGCGAGATCAACTCGCCCAGCACCTGGGCCAGCACATCGTTGTGCATCAGTTCGGCCATGCGCACATGAAAGTCGCCCAATAACTCGGTGCGTCCCGTGATATCGCCTTGCGTCACAGCTTCGCGCTCTTGCTTGATGTGTTCTTTCAGGGCCACGATCTGTTCTGGCTTGACCTGCTGCACAAAGGCGCGGGTCATCTCGGCTTCGAGCATGCGGCGCACGGCAAAAACCTGTTGCGCTTCTTCCACCGATGGGGCCGCCACGAACGCGCCGCGTGCCGGTTCGAGCCGGATCAGGCGGTTTTGCGAGAGCTGAAACAGCGCTTGGCGCACCAGCGTACGCGACACACCAAAGTGGTCGGCCAGCTTTTGCTCGGCCAGTTTGGAGCCCGGCAAAAGTCGGTGTTCCACGATGGCGCGGGTCAGCGATTCGACGATGTGGTGCGTGGTGGAGGTTTCCATGTCTCGCAATCCCTTGGGGCGTTTTACCCAGGTGTTTGGGTGTGGTGGATGTCCATCATAGCCATCCAAAGCAAAATTGTATACACTTCGGTCGACCGATTTGACGGGCTTGTCAAAGCCCTGCAAAACCAATCCGTATCCCCCTTATTCAAGACAAGCGAGCAACACCATGGGATTGAGCACACACGTTCTGGACACCATGCACGGCTGCCCTGCCGCGGGCATGCAGGTCGCTCTGTACACCACGCAGGGCGACCAGGCCACTTGGGTCAAAAGCTTTACCCTGAACCACGACGGGCGCAATCCAGACGGCATGCTCTACGACCATGCCAGTCTGCGCAAGGGCACCTACCGCTTGGTTTTCAATGTGAGCGACTACTTCAAGGCCAAAGGCGTGGAGTTGCCAGAGCCGAACTTTTTGAACCAGGTGTCACTGGACTTCGGCGTCGCCCACGAAGACCAGCATTACCATGTGCCCCTTTTGGCCAGCCCCTGGAGCTATTCGACCTACCGCGGTTCATGAAAACCATGGGGTCCCAACCCCGGTCAAAGCACCCCAAAGACTGTTGAACTTGAAGAGGGCTCAAACCAGCTGGACTTTGGACAGGTCAAAAGCAGGTTGGGGTGTCTTCAGCTTCATGTTTTCCAGGGTTTGCACGATCAGCCCGGCTACAAAAATGTCCCGGTAAGACTTGTTGTCGGCGGGCACCACGTACCAGGGGGATTCGGGTGTGCTGGTGGCGCTCAGGGCCGCTTCGTAGGCCTGGGTGAATTGGGGCCACAAAGCACGGTCGTCAAAATCCGAGGGCTGCAGCTTCCAATGTTTGCGGGGGTCGTCCAGCCTTGCTTGCAAGCGTTTCTTTTGCTCGGATTTGGAAATGTGCAAGTAGCACTTCAACACGCTGATGCCCGCGTCTTGCAGCAAAGACTCAAAGTGCAAGATGTTGTCGTACCGTTTTTGGCAGGTTTTCTCATCGATCCAACCCCGCACACGGGTGACCAGCACATCTTCGTAGTGGCTGCGGTTGAAAATCACCATTTCACCCCGTGCAGGTGCTTTGGCGTGGATGCACCACAAAAAGTCATGGCGCGTTTCCAGCTCGGTGGGCACGCCAAAGGCCTCGGCCCGCACACCCAAGGGGCTGATGTGGGTGAAAACGCTGCGGATCACGCCGTCCTTGCCAGCGGTGTCCATGCCCTGGAACACCACCAGCAAGCCCCGGGTTTTGGCCGCGTGCAGAGTGCTTTGCAATTTGTTGAGTTTTTCGCCCAGTTCGACCAGCTGCTCCTCCAATTGGCTGCCAGAGGGCAATCCTTTTGAGGGGGGCTCGGTGTCAAAGTCCGAAAGTTGGCATTTGCTCTGGGGTGAGACATACCAAGGGGTGAAGTCTTTGGGTTGCATCCGGACAGTGTAGGCAATTTGTGAGTTCAGGCCTGTCTGTTGGCGCACCCATCTATTTTTTTGCCCAGCGGCCGGCGGGCTGGGCATCTTGGGGCCAACTCACTAAAATCAGGCCTTACCGTTTATTTACCCCCCCCGCACCATGACCCAAGTCACCAATACTGTGCGTTTTGTGCTCGACGGCCAAATTGTCGAAGCCCAAGGCGAGCGCCGCACCACCACTGTCCTGGACTATTTGCGTGAGCAAATGCACCGCACCGGTACCAAAGAGGGTTGCGCCGAAGGCGACTGTGGTGCTTGTGTGGTCATGGTCGGCGAACTCAATGCCGCAGGCACGGGCGTGGACTATGTGGCCACCAACTCGTGCATCCAGCTGCTGCCTTCGCTGGATGGCAAATCGGTCAAGACCATCGAAAGCCTGAAAAAAGCCGACGGCACCTTGCACCCGGTGCAGGAAGAAATGATCAAGTGCCACGGCTCGCAGTGCGGCTTTTGCACCCCCGGCATCGTGATGAGCCTGGTGAATTTGGTGCAGTTGTTGCCCACGCCCAACCGCCAGCAGATCACCGATTCGCTCAGCGGCAACCTGTGCCGCTGCACGGGCTACAAACCGATCATCGAATCGGCCACCAAGGCTTGCGCCAAGCCCGATGCCCTGAAGCTCGACGACAGCGCCGATGTGCCGCTCCTCCAGGAAATCAAGCGTTCCAGCGTGCCCACACTGAGCTTGGACGGCGACATCATCGTGCAGCCCGTGGTGCGCACGCGCAAGGGCAACGAATTCGTCTCGCCCGCCACCTTGACCGAAGTGGCCGACTATTTGCTCAAACACCCCGCCACCACCTTGTTGGCCGGCAGCACCGAAATCGGTTTGCAAGTGAACAAGCAGTTCAGCCGACCCGAGCACATCATGTACCTGGGCAACGTCAAAGCACTGCGCCAAGTGTCCGAGACCGCCAGCGCCTGGCGCATCGGCGCGGCTGTGTCGCTCACCCAAGTCGAAGCGCTGGTGGCCAAGGCTTACCCCGACTTCACCGAAGTACTGCGCCGCTTTGGCTCTCCGCCCATCCGGTCCACCGCCACTTTGGCGGGCAACATTGCCAATGGCTCGCCCATTGGCGACTCCATGCCTTGCCTGATGGCGCTGGGCGCCAGCGTGCTGCTGCGCCGGGGCGACAAGACCCGCAAGGTGCTGCTGGACAACTTCTACACCGGCATGAAGAAAAACGTGATGGCGCCCGGCGAGTTCATCGAAGCCGTGGAGTTGCCCAAGCCCGTGGCCGGTCAGGTGTTCCGCGCCCACAAGGTCAGCAAGCGTTTTGAACAAGACATTTCGGCCACCTGCGCGGCCATCAGCTACACGCTGACTGGCGGCAAGCTGAGCGGCGTGAAGCTGGCCTACAACGGCTTGGCCCCATCGCCTTGCCGTGCCCCCAAGCTCGAAGCCGTGCTGGAAGGCCGTGTGCCTGCCGACGTGAAAGCGGCCGATCTGGACGCCGCGATTGCCGCCAGCTTCACCGCCCGCGACGGATTGCGCGCCACTTGGGCTTACCGCGCTTTGGTGGCCCGCAATTTGGCTTTGGAATTCATCGAAGAAAAAACGAAAGAGGTGGCTTGAATGAACGCTCCTACCGCACTCAAAAACCTGATGCCTGTCTCAGGTGTCCAGCAGGGCAAAGAGCTGGTGCATGAATCTGCACACCTGCACGTCACCGGCTCGGCCACCTACATCGACGATATCCCTGAGCATGCTGGCACTTTGTATGCTGCGCTCATCTTGTCGCCCGTGGCGCATGGCGAGTTGATGGGCGACGGCATCGACCGCGCAGCCATTTTGAAAGAACATGGCGTGGTAGCGGTCTACACGGCCAAAGACATTCCCGGCGAAAACAATTGCGGCCCCATCGTGCACGACGACCCGTTCCTGGCTGTGGGCAAGGTCGAGTTTGTGGGTCAGGCCGTGGCCGTGGTCGTGGCGCGTGACATGTTGTATGCCCGCGAAGCCGCCCACAAGGCCAAGGTGTTGGTCAAAGAGTTGCCTCCGATTTTGACGATCGAAGAGGCGATGGCCGCCAGCAGCTTCATCATGCCGCCCAAAGGCATCACCCGTGGCGATGCCACGGCGGCCATTGCCAGCGCACCCCACAAAATCAAAGGCAGCACCAACACCGGCCAGCAAGAGCAGTTTTACCTTGAAGGCCAAATCACGTACGCCGTGCCCAAGGAAGACGGGCAGCTCACGCTTTATGTGTCGACCCAGCACCCCGACGGCAACCAGCGTGAGGCTGCGCACGCGCTGAACCTGCACACCAACGATGTGGAGGTGATTTGCCGCCGCATGGGCGGTGGCTTTGGCGGCAAAGAAGGCAACGCCAGCATCTTCAGCCAAAGCGCTGCCTTGGCCGCGTTCAAACTGCAAAAACCCGTCAAGTTGCGCGTGAACCGCGACGACGACATGACCATCACCGGCAAGCGCCACGATTTCCGGATCGATTACGAAGTGGGTTTTGACAGCAACGGCCGCGTCTTGGGCGCGGACATCACGCTCATGTCGCGTTGCGGTTACAGCACCGATTATTCAGGCCCGGTGAATGACCGTGCGTGCTTGCACATCGACAACACCTACCACCTGCCCGCACTCAAGTTGGTCAGCCACCGCTGCAAAACCAACACGCAAAGCGCCACCGCATTTCGTGGTTTCGGCGGCCCACAAGGCATGTTCGGCATCGAGACGGTGATGGACGAGATCGCGATGACTTTGGGCAAAGACCCTTTGGATGTGCGCAAGCTCAACCTTTACAAAGATCCCGCCATCAGTGGCTCTGCGGACACCATGACCACCCAGTACAACCAGCTCATCGAAGACTGGGTGGGGGACCAGGTGATCGACCAGGTCGAGCGCGAATCGCAATACGCCGAGCGCCGCGCTCAGGTGCAGGCCTTCAACGCCCAAAGCAAGAACCGCAAGCGCGGCATGGCGCTGGTGCCCCTGAAGTTCGGCATCAGCTTCACGGCCACGCACTTGAACCAAGGCGGCGCCTTGTTGGTGGTGTACATGGACGGCTCGGTGAGTTGCAACCACGGCGGCACCGAAATGGGACAAGGCCTGAACACCAAGATGGCGCAGGTCTGTGCCGATGGTCTGGGCATCAGCGTGGACCATGTGCGCATCACCGCCACCGACTCGCAAAAAGTGCCCAACGCTTCGGCCACATCCGCATCCAGCGGTGCCGACATCAACGGCGCGGCCATCATGAACGCGACGATGCAAATGCGCGAGCGCCTCAAGCCTGTGGCTGCCCGTATGCTGGGTTGCGCAGAAGGCGACGTGACGTTTGCGAACAACGAAGTGCACGGTGGTGCCAAGTCGGTCAAGTGGGCCGATGTGACCAAGCAAGCGTATATGGACCGTGTGGGCTTGTCGGTCACGGGCTTTTACATGACGCCCGAAATCAAATACGACTTCGCCACCCTGAATGGCCGTGCGTTTTACTACTACTGCTATGGCGCTGCCGTGAGCGAAGTGGAGATCGACACCCGCACAGGCGAGTGGTGGCTCAAAGCCGTGGACATCGTCCACGATGTGGGCCGCAGCATCAACCCTGCGATTGACAAAGGCCAGATCGAAGGCGCGTTTGTGCAAGGCATGGGCTGGCTCACCATGGAAGAGTGCATTTGGGACAAGAAGGGTAAATTGCTCACCCACGGCCCCAGCACCTACAAGATTCCTGTGGCGGGCGACATTCCCGAGCACTTCAAGGTGTCCTTGTTTGAAAACCAAAACAACAAGCCCACGCCTTTCAACAGCAAGGCCACGGGCGAGCCCCCATTGATGTTGGGCCTGTCGACCTTCTTCGCCTTGCGCGATGCGGTGGCTGCCAGTGCCAACCACAAAGCCGTGGTCCACATGGACGCCCCTGCCACGCCCGAACGCATTTTGATGGCTTGTGAAAAAGCCAAGACCACAGCAGGCCTGTGAGGGTTTATCGAAAGGAAAATACCCATGTCTGACGATCCACGGTGCTGCGGCACCGGCACTTGCATCATCAACGCCGAAGGCCTTTGCTGGTGCGGGCAGCGCTGGGATGGTGAGAAGATGTGTTTTGCGCCCGAGGTTGCGCCAGTGCAAGCCCAAAATCAAAACGCGGAGTCTTCCAATCAGCCTTCGCGGCTTGGGCAAGACTGAGCACTGCCCAGGCATGACCCGCAGCCCCTTTACGTTTGAGGTCTTGCAAAATTTGCAGCTGGGCACAAGGCCGCCACCTTGACCTCTTCAGCCACTCCGGCGCCATCCCCGCCCGCCATGCACTGGCGCGACTCGTTCCGGGTTCGCAGTTTTCGTTTCCAGTGGCCTGCCGATCTGGCCACGTCCTGGGCTTTTGAAATGGAGTCCATCGTGCTGGGCTGGTTCATCCTGGTCGAGTCGGGCTCGGTGATGATGCTGGTGGTGTTTGGCGCCTTGCAGTACTTGGGTTCTTTGGTGTCGCCCATGTTTGGCGTGGTGGGCGACCGCTTGGGTTACCGCCGCATGTTGGTTCTGTCGCGTGCCCTGTATACGGCACTGGCCGCCACCTTCATGCTGCTGGCCTGGTTGCAATTCCTCACGCCCATGATCGTGCTGTTCATGGCTGCTTTGGGAGGCCTGGTACGCCCCTCGGACATGATGATGCGCAACGCCTTGATCGCGCAGACTTTACCGCCTCGGCATTTGCTGGGCACCTTGGGTATTTCGCGCATCACCTCGGATTCGGCCCGCATTGCGGGTGCTTTGGCGGGTGTAGGCGTGGTCGCTTGGCTGGGTATGACCTGGGCCTTTGCCCTGATCACCGCGCTTTACATGCTCAGCTTTGTGCTCTCGCGCGGGGTGTCGGACGATTCCGCTCCAGCTCATGACGCCGTGCGCGTGTCACCCGTGCGCGACTTGCAGTTGGCTTTTGGCTACGTGTGGACGCGACCGGTGCTGATGGCGGCCATGGCCTTGGCTTTCTTGGTCAACCTGCTGGCCTTTCCTTTCTCTTTGGGTTTGCTGCCTTATGTGGCCAAAAACATTTACCTGACCGACCAGACGGGTCTGGGATGGCTGGGCGCCAGCTTTGCCTTTGGGGGGTTGGTGGGCTCGGTGGTCCTGAGTTCGCACCGCTTTGCGTTTCGCGCGGCGCAAACCATGGTGTTGGCCGGGGCGGTGTGGTTTACGGTGGATGTGCTGTTCGCCTTCAGCACACATCTGGGCGTGGGCATGGCCTTGCTGTGGGTGGCGGGCCTGGCGCAAAGCCTCAGCATGACGCCCTTGGCCGCTGTGATGCTGCGCGCCACAGAACCAGCTTACCGGGGCCGGGTGATGGGCATGCGCATGCTGGCCATCTGGGGTTTGCCTTTGGGCCTGCTTCTTTCTGGGCCGCTGATTGACCGCTGGGGCTATGCCGCCACAGCCGGGATGTATTCGGCTCTGGGGCTGCTCTTGACCGGGGCCATGGCAGTGTACTGGCGAGCCCACATCTGGGATGCCAAAGCGCCGGCCAATGCCCCTTTGTAACTTGTGTAGGATGAGCCGCCGCTGTGACCAAAGCGACAGCGTTCAATCGACCTTGGCCGCACAGTGCTGGTGCATGGCCGGGTTGACAGCAGCCTGACCTGAAAGCTCAAATTGACCATGACAAACTTGACCTCTGCTGCGGCTCCTGCGCCCGAACAGCTCGCCGATCACCCCCGCATGGTGCGGGGCTTGTTGAACATCGCGCACGCGCTGGACCATTTGTTTTTGCTGATTTTTGCGGCGGCGGTCAGCACCATGGCCGCCGACATGGGCCTGGCCCAATGGCAAGACCTGATGCCGTATGGTGCGGGGGCGTTTTTCATGTTCGGTCTGGGCGCTTTGCCAGCAGGTCGCTTGGGCGATGTGTGGGGCCGCCGCAGCATGATGCTGATCTTCTTTTTTGGCATTGGCGCGGCGTCCATCCTCACGGCGTTCATGCAAACGCCCTGGCAGCTGGCCATCAGCCTGACCTTGATCGGCCTTTTTGCATCAATTTACCACCCGGTCGGGATTCCTATGTTGCTCGAGCGCTCGGCCAACCCGGGTGCGACGATTGGCTTCAATGGACTGGCTGGCAATCTGGGCGTGGCCGTGGCGGCCTTGCTCACCGGATTTTTGATTCAGTGGCAAGGATGGCGTGCGGCTTTTATCATCCCCGGCGTCGTGGCATTGCTTTGCGGCTGGTTCTTTGCACGCGCTTGCCCGCAAGAGGTGTCGTCACCCGCCAAGCGAAAGGGCGGCGCCAAAGTGAATTTACCTGCCCCCTTGCTGGCCCGTGCTTTGGTGGTCATGACTGCTGCGGCCATCACCAGCAGCGTCTTGTTCAACTTCACGACCAATGGCAATGGTCTCTTGCTGGCCGAACGCTTTCAGGGGGTGATGGAAGACCCTGTTGCTTTGGGCCTCTTGCTCGCGCTGGTCTATGCCGTGGCGTCGGTGGCCCAGGTGGTGGTGGGCCACCTCATCAACCGTTTCTCGCTCAAGCGTTTTTTCATGTTCATGGTGATGGCGCAAATTCCCATGCTGGTGTTGGCATCGCAAGCGCAGGGTTGGTGGCTGTTTGCAGCGCTCATTGGGGTGATGGTGTTCATTTTCGGAGCCATCCCTTTCACCGACTTCATGATTGCCCGCTATGTGGATGACCGCCTGCGCTCACGCGTGTCGGGCATGCGCTTGGGGGTGTCCTTTGCAGTCAGTTCCCTGTCGGTTTGGGCCTTGGGGCCGGTGGTCAAGGCCATGGGCTTTGGCAGCTCGCTCTTGCTGCTGGCGTGTTTTTCTGTGACCACCACCTTGATTTTGACCTTGCTGCCGGGTGCCGAGCACGAACAATCGCCCGCCAGTTGACAAGATGTGTTGTTGAGGACTTCAGTCCTGGCCTTCTGTCAAGGTGTCGAGTTGGAATTTGCCGCTCTTGTGCCACAGCCAGACGTCGGTGTAGGTCACTTGACTCAGGTGTTTGGGCACAGGGTAAGGCGCAGAGGCTTTGACCAAGCGTTCGATCTCGGCCATGACGTGTGGTGCATGTTTGGGCGCACGCATCCAGTTCACCGCTTTGACCGAGCCTTTTTGGTCAATGTCCACATTCAAAACCCCCACGGCTTCGAGCATGGGCGGCATGCGCCCTTTGTAGATGCGGTGTGCGTGGACGCCATACAAATGGCCCGCTGCATCCTTGCGGTATTCTTTGCTGCTGCGGGCCAGCGATGTGGGACCGCTGGGCGCTGCGATTTTTTCAGGCACTTTGGCAGCAGCCGGTTGGGGTGCCACAGGTGTGACGGTGACTGGCGCAGGCGCAAGGACAGGCGGGGGTTTCACGGGAGGGGGTTTCACGGGAGGGGGTGGGGTGCTGCAGCCACTGAGCCATGCCAAAGCCGCAGTGCCCAGGGTCAAGCCACTGCGGGTGATGGATCTGTGAACGGTTTGCAAACGTGGTTTCATGGTGAGCCCTTGTCCTTGGCATACTCTCAGTTGGCGTTGATTGTGGCACTGCCAATGCCGGATGAGCAAGCCACTGGCATGCCTCAATTTTGAATGGATACATGAGCGTGAATTGGATCGAGCAAGCCCTCAAGCGGCTGATCACCGACAAGGCGGTGTTGGTGACTGTGCGGTCCACGCAAGGCTCTGTGCCCCGTGGACCCGGAACCCAGATGGTGGTGTTTGCCCAAGGCGAGCAGGGCACGATCGGTGGCGGACATTTGGAACTCCAAGCGCTGGCGCATGCCCGGTTTGTGTTGGCGGGGCAAAGCGAGCGCCTGGACTTGCGCCAGGTTTTGGGGCCCAGTTTGGGCCAGTGTTGCGGTGGTGCCGTGGACCTTGTTTTTGAGCGGGTGAGCCCCGAAGATCTGCCGCGCATGCGAACGCTTTTGTTGCTGCCGCGCACCCCGCTGGCCCTGTTTGGCGGCGGCCATGTGGGCAAGGCCTTGATCCATACACTGGCCCCTTTGCCGTTTGCCGTGCGCTGGATTGACAGCCGAGACGAGATTTTTCCGGCCGATGTGCCCAGTGGTGTGGATTGTGAACACTCCAATCCGGTACAAGCGGCGGTGGCCGATCTGGCCCCCGGCAGCCGGGTCCTGATCATGAGCTTCAGCCACGCCGAAGATCTGGACATCGTGATTGCATGCATGAAGCGCCAAAGATCTCAGGGCGATTTGCCCTTTGTGGGCCTGATTGGCAGCCAAACAAAATGGGCCACCTTCCGACATCGCCTGGAAGACCGGGGCTTTTCGGCCAAGGAGATCGCCCACATCACCTGCCCCATTGGGGTGCCGGGCATTGCGGGCAAAGAGCCCGAAGTCATTGCCGTGGCTGTGGCGGCACAACTCTTGCAAATGCTTTGAGCAGGCGGACTGGATTCGCTGGTAAAAATTGTATACACTTCGGTGCACTGGTCGCAGCGGCGCAAGAACCCTCAGGTTCATGTTCGCGACCGAATACCCGCTCACAGGGCCCGCGGTGGTGAGCAGGTTGGAGATCCTTCATGGAATCGTATTTTCTGGAATGGGCCAATCTGTTGCTCCGATGGGTGCATGTCATCACCGCCATCGCCTGGATTGGTTCTTCGTTTTACTTTGTCTTTCTGGACAACAACCTGCAAAAACCCAACTCGCCCGACTTGCTTGAAAAAGGGGTGGGGGGTGCGATGTGGGCCGTGCACGGCGGCGGTTTTTACAACCCGCAAAAGTACATGGTGGCCCCCAAGGTCATCCACACCAAGCTGCACTGGTTTTATTGGGAAAGCTACTCCACCTGGTTGAGCGGCTTTGCCCTGTTCACGGTGCTGTACCTGTACAACGCCGGTACCTTTTTGATCGACAAATCGCTGATGGATTGGTCGCCTGTCATGGCCGGTTCGGCTGCGGTGGGGCTGCTGGTGGCTTTCTGGTTGGTCTACGACACGATCTGCCGCGTGTTCGGTTTCCGCAAAAACGGCGAGTTGATCGTCGCAGGCCTGATGATTGTCGTCGTGGCCTTTTGCGCTTGGCTGGCCAATGAACTGTTTGCCGGTCGCGCTGCCTTCATGCTGGTGGGTGCGATGATCGCCACCGCCATGAGTGCCAATGTGTTCTTCTGGATCATTCCCGGCCAGCGCAAAGTGGTGGCCGCCATGACCAGCGGCGAAACCTATGACGCCAACGCTTTGGCCATTCACGGCAAGCGGGGCAAACAGCGCAGCGTGCACAACACCTACTTCACGCTGCCCGTCATCTTTGCGATGCTGAGCAACCACTACAGCTTTTTGTACACACACGAGCACCGCTGGGTGCTGTTGTTTGTGATGATGTTGGCCGGTGCCCTCATCCGCCAGTTTTTTGTTCAGCGCCATGGCTATCACTTGGGCCGCGCGGCCAACCCTTGGCCCTTTGCGGCGGTGGGGGTGGTGATGATTTTGGGCGTGATCGTCGCCTTGAAGCCCGCAGCGCCTCAAGTCTCTGCTGGACCCGCAGCGCCCGTGAGTTTTGCCCAAGTGCAAAGTTTGGTGAGTCAGCACTGCATCAGCTGCCATGGTGCCCAGGTGCAAATGAAAAACGTGCGCTTGGACAGCCCTGAGTTGATCAAGCAACACGCTCAAAACATGTACCAGCAGGTGGTGGTGACCAAGCAAATGCCCATGGGCAATGCGAACGGTCTGACCGAGGATGACCGCGCCATGCTGGGTCGTTGGTTCCTGGCGGGTGCCAAACTGGACTGATCAAGTCTGCTGGTCAGGGGGTGTTTCAAACTGGTCTGCGTTTTTCCCCTTGAAGGGGGCGTAGAAAGCTTTGATTTCGACCATGTCTTTGTCGATATCACCGGTTGGGTAAAACAAAGGTCCCAAGCCGCTGATCTTGCGGGTGTAGTCCATGTAGCCCATCACGATGGGCACCTGGGCTTGCAAGGCGATGTAGTAAAAACCGGTTTTCCAATAACGTGTTTTGCTGCGTGTGCCCTCTGGTGGGATCACCAAATGCAGGGAACCTTGAGCGTGCTTCAAGGCTTGAGCGCAACTGTCCACCATATTGGACGCCTGTTCGCGGTTCACGGCGATGCCACCGAGCCAGCGCATGAGAGGGCCAAAAGGGGGCGAGAAAATGCTTTTCTTTCCCATCCAGTTCACATGCAGGCGCAAGTGAAATGCCACCATCAACAGATAAGGCAAATCCCAGTTGCTGGTGTGAGGGGCTGCGATCATCACGCATTTGTCGATGCCGACGGGCAAGCTGCCTTCGATCTTCCAGCCTGTGAGTTTGAGAAAAGTCTTGGAAAACGCCCGCAGGGCGGTGTTCACGATGGGCGTGTCAAAAAGCGTTCGGTGCATGAAAAGTCGATGTGAAAATAAAAATATTCGTTTTCAAGCCGATGCCTTAATTCATCGTCAAACGAAGCGCACAGGGATTATGGCGGTCAAATGATGACCCGCTTTCCCAGTGCGTCAATGCGGCTCAACTGAATGGCTGCGTCAGTTTGTTCCCAGTACCAACTGCAGCGCCAGTTGGTTGTGCCGCTCGATCAACGGCCCCATATCCACTGTCGTAATTTCGCCTTGACTCACCACCACGCGGCCATTGACGATGGTGTAGTCGGTGTTGTCGCTGGCGCACAGCAAGAGCGCACCCACGGGGTCGTGCACCGCGCCGCCTGCCATGCTCAGGGTGTCGGTTCGGAACATCGCGATGTCGGCGCAATAGCCTGCCTTGATTTGCCCGAGTTCGTTGGCGCGGCCCAGCACCTGTGCCCCACCGCGTGTGGCCAGGCGCAGCGCGTCGCGGGGCGTCATCTCGGCGGGGCCGCGGTCACAGCCGTACACCGTGCGCCCGTCTTCGACGCGCGGTAGCTCCATGGCCCTGCCCACTCGCGCCAGCAGCATGGCTTGGCGCGCTTCGTTCAGCAGGTGCGCCGCGTCGTTGCTGGCGCTGCCGTCCACGCCCAGACCAATCGGCACTCCGGCGTCGAGCATTTTGCGCAGGGGCAAGATGCCGCTGGCCAAGCGCATGTTGCTGCAGGGGCAGTGGGCAATGCCGGTGCGGGTGCGGGCAAACAAATACGTGCCCTCTTCGTCCAGCTTCACGCCGTGGGCGTGCCACACATCGTGGCCCACCCAGCCCAAGTCCTCGGCGTATTGCGCAGGGGTGCAGTTGAACTTTTCTTTCGTGTACGCAATGTCGTGGTCGTTTTCGGCCAAATGGGTGTGCAGGCGCACGCTGTGGGCGCGGGCTAATTTTGCAGATTCGCGCATCAAGTCCTGGCTCACGCTGAAGGGTGAGCAGGGGGCCACGGCCACATGCGTCATCGCGCCGAAGCTGGCGTCGTGCCAGGTCTCGATCAGGCGTTGCGTTTCTTTCAGGATGGCGGATTCTTTTTCGACCACGCTGTCGGGCGGCAACCCACCTTGACTTTGGCCCACGCTCATGCTGCCGCGTGTGGCGGTAAAGCGCATGCCTATGGTGTGCGCCGCTTCAATGCTGTCGTCCAGCCGCACGCCGTTGGGGTAAATGTAAAGGTGGTCACTGCTGGTGGTGCAGCCACTCAGCAGCAGCTCGGCCATGGCCACCTGGCCCGACACACGCACCATCTCGGGCGTGAGGCCTACCCAAATCGGGTACAGGCCTTGGAGCCAAGAAAACAGCTCGGCGTTTTGCACCCCCGGTATCGCCCGCGTGAGCGATTGGTACATGTGGTGGTGCGTGTTGATCAGGCCCGGCACCACCACATGGTGGCGCGCGTCGATCACCTCATCGACTTGCGTGAGCAGTGCGTCTGTGTTTTCGGTGGCGGGAATCAGGCGTTCGATGCGGCCGTCGCGGATCAAAAGCGAAGCGTTTTGCAGTTCAGTCTGGGCATCGTCCATCGTGGCGATGCAACGGGCGCGGTGGATGAGCAGCGTGGTCATGGACTTGTCCTGGGCAAGGTGTGAAACAAGTCGCGGCCGAATCCCCTGGCCCCGTAAGAGCGGGGGAGGGCGAGCACCACGTTGCCGCGCGTCCCGGGCTGTGCAGTGGGTCAGATTTTAAGCAGACGCCGCGCTTCGCTCACCACGGCTTCAGCCGTGATGTTGAAAAGCTTGTACAGCGCATCGGCTGAACCGCTGGCCCCAAAGCCGGTCATGCCCACAAAGCCGCCATCGAGTCCGAGATACGCGTCCCAGCCCTGGCGCACGGCGGCTTCGATGCCCACCCGAACACCGCCGCCCAAAACGCTTTGGCGGTAAGCCATATCTTGTGCATTGAAGAGTTCCCAGCAGGGCAGGGATACCACGGCGGTTGCAATGCCCGATGATTCCAGCTGTCCCCGTGCGGTGACGGCCAGCGCCACTTCTGAGCCCGTGGCCAGCAGCGTGACCCGACGCGGGCCGCAGGTGGCTTCTTGCAGCACATAGCCTCCACGGCGGGCCAAGTTGTCGGGCGTGTGCGTGACGCGTACCAGAGGCAATGACTGACGTGCAAAGACCAGACTAACGGGGCCGGTGCGGTGGGCCAGTGCGGTTTCCCAGCATTCGGCAGCTTCCACCGCATCAGCAGGGCGCATGACCAGCATGTTGGGCATGGCACGCAACGAGGCCAGAATTTCCACCGGCTGGTGAGTGGGTCCATTTTTCCCGATGCCAATTGAATCGTGGCTGAACACGAATTTGACGGGCAGGCCCATGAGCGCTGCCATGCGCATGGCGGGGCGCTGGTAATCGGAAAAAGCCAGATAAGTGACCGACAGCGGTAGCACGCCGCCATGCGCGGCCATGCCGTTGACCATGGCCCCCATCACATGCTCCCGTACGCCGCAATGCACATAGGCACCGGTTCGGTCGTCCGCGGTGAATGCCTTCAGGCCCCGCTTGTGGCTGGTGGGCGCTTCCAGATCGGCACAGCCCACCATGCGCTCAGGGATAAGGGGCGTCAGCAGGTCGTTGATTTCAGCCGAGAGGAAGATGCCGCTCGGCGCTGTGGGGGCCTGCAGGGCTTGCTGCTTGTAGTCCAGCAACACCTGTTGCCAACCAGCGGGCAATTCGCCACGCATCACGCGTTCAAACTCGTCGCGCTCGGCTGCAGGCAGAGCAGCCAGCCGCGCTTGCCAGACCGCGTATTCACTCAGGTGGCGCTGTCCCGCGGCGCGCCAAGCTTGCTGCACATCGCTGGGCATTTCAAATGGGCCATGGGCCCAGCCCAGCAGTTCGCGTGCAGCTTGGGCGTCTTCGACAAACAAGCGTGCGCTGTGACCTCCGCGCTGGCCCTGCAAGCGGGCAATGCCCTTGGCGATCACGGTGCGACAGGCCAGCAAGGATGGACGTGGGTCGGCGCGTGCGGCATCCAGCGCGGCAGATACCGCTTCGATGTCATGCCCGTCTATCTCGAGCACATGCCAGCCCGCCACACGAAAGCGCTGTGCCACGTCCTCGCTGATCGACAAGTCGGTACTGCCGTCGTCGGTGATCTGGTTGTCGTCCCAAAGCAGCACCAGCTTGCCCAAGTGCAGGTGCCCTGCCAGCGAGATCATTTCTTGGCCCACGCCCTCTTGCAGGCAACCGTCGCCCACAAAGGCATAAGTGAAATGGTTGACCAGACCGTTGCCAAAGCGGGCGTTCAGATACGCTTCGGCCACTGCCATGCCCAAAGCATTGGCAATGCCCTGGCCCAGTGGACCCGTGGTGACTTCGATGCCGATGGCGGGGTTGCGTTCCGGGTGGCCTTCGCAATGTGAGCCCAGTTCTCGAAAGCGCTGAATTTCTTCGATCGGAAAGCCCGGGTAGCCCGTCAAGTGCAGCAGCGCATACAACAACATCGAGCCATGTCCATTCGACAGCACCACACGGTCGCGGTCAAACCAGTCGGGCTTTGATGGGTTGAATTTGAGGTGGCGTGTGTACAGCGCAGTGGCAATATCCGCCATGCCCAAGGGCACGCCCTGGTGGCCCTCTTGGGCTTTGACGATGGCGTCGATGGACAGAAAACGGATGGCGTGGGCCAGAGCTTGTTGGGGGTGAGTGCTCATGCTGCGGGCGCCGGCCGCCTTGGGCCCGGTCGCCTGTCTCCTGTGTTCTTAAACGGTAGCCGAGATTTTTGCCACCTGGATGCATGAAGGCAAGCGATGAATATTCAGGGTTGCATGAAAGTGGTTCAAGTAAAGATGTGGACAGTTGTCGGCCACGAGCAGGTGGGTAAGCACCATCTTTCTATGCGCGTTGGTCGCATCAACCGGGTATTGGGATGGCAAGACATTCAATTTGCTGCTTCCTCCCGCAACCATTCCACAAAACTTTTAACTTCAGGGCGTGAGGCGTGTCTAGCCGGGTAGACCATGAAGTGCGCTCGCACTTGCATGCACATGTTTTCTGCAAAAACGGGTTGCAATTTGCCGCTGGCGATCAACGATTGACCGATGCTGGTACTCTCAAGGGCCACACCGAGATTTTGGACAGCAGCATCCAAGCTCATCATGGCCCGGTCAAAGCGCAGACCCATGCGCTCTGGGCGCTGATCACCACCGAACTTTAAAAACCATTCGGGCCACTGAACCACGCTGACGCTGGACTGGATCAGTGGCACACGCAAAAGATCTTGCGGCTCATGCAGGGCTAGGGTGCGGATGAATTCTGGGCTGGCCAAAGGCAGGATGTGTTCGGTGAAGACTGGCTCAACCTCCAGGTTGGGCCAGTTGGGCAGGCCGTAGCGTATGTCGATGTCCATCTGCCCGAGCTGAAAATCAGAATGCACATGCGAGGCCGACAGCATGAGCGAGATGTTGGGGTGCCGCTCGCCAAAGCGGGCGATGCGCGGCATCAGCCACAGGCTGGCAAAACTGGGGCTGCTGTGCACATACAGCGTGTCTTGGACGCCATGACGCAGGTCTTCGGTCGCGGTGTTGATCGCACCCAATGCGCTGGCCACACGTTGCAGGTATTGCTGACCGGCAGGGGTCAGTTCCACGCCACGGGCCGAGCGCTCAAACAAGCGTACACCGAGCAAGCTTTCCAGCTTGGCCACCTGGTGGCTCACCGCCGATGGCGTCAGATGCAATTCTTCGGCCGCCAGTGCAAAACTCTTGCGGCGGGCGATGGTTTCAAAGGCCTGCAAGGCACTGAGTGGAGGAATCATGGTTCGAGGATTCAATTAAACAGTTACGTTGCAAGAAGCATCCAATCGGATTGGAAAGGAGTTTAAGTGGTTTGTCATGGCTGAGAGGTTGTATGGCCAGAGGGGATAATGTTTTAACTTTCAAGCCCAGAGCAAACAGCTGGCACAACCCACAGGCTTTTCATACTGTCCAGTTGATAAAGTGACACCCTCCTCTTATTGTTCAATCCTTTTACTTTGATATGACACTTCCTCTGCGGGCGATTGCTGTATTTGATGTGGTTGCGCGTTGCTGCAGTTTGACCAAGGCCGCGGCAGAACTGTATGTCACCCCTTCTGCTGTCAGCCAGCAGATCCATTCACTCGAGCAGCATCTCGGCACGACCTTGCTCAAAAAGGCTGGGCGTGGCGTGGCCTTGACAGAGGCGGGTGAACGTTATTTCGAGATGATTGCGGAGGATGTGCAGCGCATCACCGAGGCGACTCAACGTATTCGGGGCTTTCGTTCCCGTTCTGCTTTGACTGTGCGCACGACACCAACGCTTGGCAGCAAATGGTTGTTGCCGCGTTTGCAAAAATTTCTGGATGCTAACCCTGATGTCGAGTTGCGTCTGAACGCCACCACTGAGCCGACCGACTTCAGCCGAGAGGCTGTAGATGTGGAGATTCGCCATGGGGAAGGCCAGTGGCCGGGCGTTTATGTGGAGGGCCTTGCTGAGGAAAACTTTCTGCCGGTTTGCGCGCCAAGCTATGCTCCGGCAAACAGCATGGATGCGGGCGAACTGGAGCAGCACCGTTTGATTTACTCGGTGAAAGCGCAGTTGCAATGGACGCAATGGTTTGCGTCAGCGGGTGTCACGCCCTCTGCCGAATGGACCCGCTTGCTTTTTGACCGCAGTCACATGGCCATCGACGCTGCAGCCGATGGGCTGGGGGTCGCATTGGACAGCAATTTGATGATGTGGCGAGAACTCCGCGAGGGCACACTGGTTTGCCCCGTGCGCAATTCGCCGCAGTTCAAGCTCACCACGCAATGGGTGGTCTGCCCTTTTGACCATTTGCGTAAGGCCAAAGTCCAACTGTTTTTGGAATGGTTGCGGCAAGAACGCTCGGAATGGCAAAACGAGCAGCGCTTGTTCACATTTTCTCCAGACGGCGTGAACGAAAGCGCTGACAAGCGCTGACATAGGGACAGGCTCCAGGCCGACTCAGCCTGATTGTTGACAGCCATCCGCTGCATCTGCCTGTGCATTGACTGGCGCAGAGCGTCCACTGGCTTGACGAGCAAGCCTTGCTTTTTGGTCTTTTCAGATCGCGCTGTCTTCCCCCCCTTGCCTTGCCGACACCAATGGCTGCAGATCGATGCCCGTACCGGGTATGGCGTTGCACCGACTATCTTTAAGTTTTTCTAAACATAAAAATAATTTAAGTCAATGGACAAGATAAAGGCTTGAAATTAATATTAATTAAATTTCGATTTCCTTGGGAATACTTAAATTATTTAAGTGCAACTCAAGAAAATAATCTTTAAAAATATTAATTGATTATTGAGATAATTTTCAGTTAATTATTAAATTTTATTTTTGGAAATCGATAGTTTTTGATTTAAGTAATTATTCATCATTCAAGGAAATGTCATTTTATGAACCTGGCCTCATTGCTCCAAAAGCGCGCTGCAGAAGCAGGACCTGTCCGTGTGGGCATCATCGGTGCCGGTAAATTTGGCTCCATGATGCTTGCGCAAGCTCGGCACATTGCCGGTTATCACGTTGTGGGGGTGGCAGATTTGAATGTCGCCAAAGCCCGGGAATCGCTCCAACGTGTCGGTTGGGAAGAGGATCAATACAGTGCCAAAACTCTGGGCGAGGCATACAAAACAGGTAAAACATGCATTGTGGATAACGCTGCCGCTTTAACAGAGTTCGAGGGCATCGAATGCGTGATTGAGGCCACTGGCCACCCTATCTTTGGTGTACGGCACGCATTGCTGGCCATTGACCATGGCAAGCATGTGGTCATGGTCAACGTTGAAGCCGATGTGATGTGTGGCCCCTTGTTGGCGGCGCGGGCTAAGGCGAAAGGGGTGGTGTATTCGATGGCCTATGGGGACCAACCCGCATTCATGTGTGAATTGATTGACTGGGTCAGGTCTTGTGGTTTTGAGCTGACCGCCGCCGGCAAAGGCATGAACTTTGAGCCACGGTACCGTTATTCAACGCCCGATACGGTATGGGGGTACTTTGGATGGACTGAGGCAGAAGTCAAAGCGGGTGATTTCAACGCACAAATGTACAACTCGTTCACTGACGGGACGAAGGCGGCGATTGAAATGGCAGCCGTGGCCAATGGCACTGGATTGGATTGCCCTGATGCTGGCCTGGCCTTTTTACCCGCAGGTTTACAGGACTTGGCGAATGTCTTTAAACCCGCAGCAGACGGCGGACGTTTGGCGCGCAGCGGCTTGATCGACATCGCAGCCAGTCAAGAGCCGGACGGACGCGAGGTGCTCAACAATATTCGTTACGGCATGTTTGTGACGTTCAAGGCCCCTGACGAATACACACGTGCTTGCTTCAAGCAGTACGGATTGTTGACTGACAAATCGGGTTGGTATGCCTCCATGTGGCGGCCTTTCCACTTGATTGGTCTGGAAACCAGTGTGAGTGTGTTGTCGGCTGTTTTGAGGGGGGAGGCCACTGGTTGCTCCAAAGAGTTCCGTGCTGATGCGGTGGCCACTGCGAAAACCGATTTGAAGGCCGGAGAAATGCTGGATGGTGAGGGTGGTTTTGCGGTCTGGGCCAATGCCATCCCCGCATCCAAGAGCCTGGCCTTGGATGCCTTACCCATCGGTTTGGCTCACAAGGTAAAACTGATCAAGCCCGTCGCAAAAGACACTCCCGTGAGTTTCTCGGATGTCGAATTGGTGGACAACCTGGATGTGGTCGAATTCCGCAAGGAATACACACGCACGCTGTTCAACCCGACGCTTTGAACGGGGTGCCTGGTTCATGACAAAGGATGCCCATGTTTCTCACGCACCCGATGCGTTTGTGGTGATCGCTGAGTTTGTCGTCAAAGAGGGCTTGCTGGATGCTTTTTTGTCCCATGCGATGGACGACGCCCAGCATTCTCTGTCCGACGAAGTCGACTGTCTGCAGTTTGATGTGCTGCGCACGTCTGACAGTGGCAATGGCGTTTTGTTTTACGAGGTTTACAGGTCGAAAACAGCTTTCGAGACACACCTCGAGACCCCTCATGTGCAATGGTTTAGAAGCATTTTGGCCAAACATGTGGCGGCCGAGCGACCTGTGCGGATGTTGACGCGGTCTTGAGTTTGTTCATTGCTGGGGAGCCCCTTGTCATTTTCTGCAACATGGAGATCGTTGAAAAAGCAGGGCCTATTTCGAGAAGTATTGCTGCAGTGCCGCATGAAAAAAACTAAAGTAGAGATGAGTTTATGTCGCTTGTCTTCATGTTTGAAGCTCTGGAGAATCCCGCCATTCATCATCACCTGCTCGTTAATTGAAGGAGACAAACATGCTGTTAAAAAATAAGGTCGCAGTCATCACTGGAGGCGCGGGTTTAAATGGACTGGGCTTTGCCACGGCGACCATGATGGCTGAGCAAGGCGCCAAGGTGGTGATTTTGGATTTGGAGGTGGCTGACCCCAAGGCAGCCGCAGAGCGGCTGGGATCCGGCCACCTAGGCCTGGTTGCAAACGTCACCGACAAGGCTTCTTGTGAAGCGGCTGTGGCCCAGATCAAAGCCCAATATGGTCGCATTGATATTTTGGTCAACAACGCCGGCATCACCCAACCGGTCAAGTTTCTGGACATCACCGGTCAGGACTATGACCGTGTTCTGGATGTGAGCTTACGCGGCACTTTGTATGCTTCACAAGCCGTGTTGCCAGCGATGATTGCGCAAAACAGCGGCTCTATCGTTTGCATCTCCTCAGTATCCGCACAACGCGGTGGCGGGATCCTCGGCGGCCCGCATTATTCGGCCGCCAAAGCCGGTGTGCTGGGTTTGGCACGCGCTATGGCGCGCGAATACGGCGGCAACAACATTCGGGTGAACTGCGTGACCCCTGGTTTGATTGCCACCGACATCAACAAAGGCAAGATTCCTGAAGACAAGCGCCAAGGCATTTTGGATGGCATCCCATTGGCCCGAATTGGCGAGCCGAACGACGTGGCCGGTTGCGTGGTTTTTTTAGCAAGCGACTTGTCCAAGTATTGCACCGGCGTGACGTTGGATGTTAACGGCGGAATGCTGATTCACTGATTTCGATTTCACCCACCACCACGGCAGCGCCGTGGTTCATTTCAACCAAGGAGACATCATGAAAAATTCAAATACCTTCCGTCGCAGCCTGTTGGTGGCGTCTTTGCTTTTGGCTACCTCGGCAGTCCAGGCTCAGGCGGTCAAACTCACGCTGGGACATGGCACCGCGATCGATAACCCTCGACATGTGGCCTCATTGAAGTTTGCTGAGGTGGCCAAGGCCAAAAGCAATGGCCGCATCGAAGTGACTGTGGCCCCGGCCGCCCAGTTGGGTGACGACGCCGCCATGGTGACGGCCTTGCGCACTGGTGCGCTCGACATGTCGGCCAACTCACAGGGTGCATTGGCCAATGCCGTGCCCGAGTACGCGGCATTCGGTATGCCCTTCCTGTTTTCTAGCCAAGCTCAGGCCTGGAAGGTGATGGATGGACCCACAGGAAAAGAGTTGGCCCAAAAATCGGCCGAAAAAGGCCTGATTGTTTTGGGTTACTGGGACAACGGTATCCGCCACATGAGCAACAACAAGCGCCCACTGCTCAAGCCCGAGGATTTGAAGGGTCTGAAAATGCGCACGCCACCGGATTCTGTGACTGTGGACATCATGCAAAGCGTGGGTGCCGAGGCACAACAGATCAAGTTTTCTGAGCTCTACGTGGCACTGCAGCAAGGGGTCGTCGACGGGCAGGAAAACCCGCTGGTCAACGTGCAAGCAGGCAAGTTGTACGAAGTGCAAAAGTACATCTCACTGACCGGGCACAAGTACGAGATGACGCCCTTCTTGATTGGCAAGCGTGCTTGGGACAAGTTGTCTGATGGCGATAAAAAGATCGTTCAGGAAGCCGCCAATGAGTCGACTGCGCTGCAACGTAAATTGGCACAAGAAGCCGATGACAAGATGTTTGTCGAACTCAAAGCCAAAGGCGTGCAAATCGACAAAGTGGACCAAGCCCCATTTGAAAAGGCCACTGCGCCTGTGTTGGCCAAGTGGGAAGCCAGCCCTATCGGCCCGTTTGTGAAGAAAGTCGTGGCCGCTGCGCGCGCCAAATAAGCAGCATAAAAATAGTCGGCATTGTAAAAATGCGCTGACCACAAGTGCAGGATAAACGGCTGACTTCAACGCGCTATTGCCCTGTTCACGACCCGCATCGTTGCTGGCCAGCGAGGCGGGTCATTTTGGAGATTCATTCATGACCGCAGTCATAGTCGAGCGCAACGCGCTTGAACGGGCGATCGTGGTCATCTGCAGCTTCGTGCTGTGGGTGACGATGGTTTCGATTTTCTTGATCTTGGCCGCCAACACCCTGCTTCGGTATGCATTTGGCACCAGTTTGCAATGGGCCAACGAGGTTCCCGAGTTGTTGTTCCCATGGTTGGTCATGTCCGGTGTCGTACTGGCCGCCGAAAAAGGCTCGCACATCGCGACGGTGTTCCTGGTGGAGTCGGTCAGGCCTGCGGTAAAACGTGTGATTGCTATCGTGTCCTGGAGCGCAGTCGCGGTGTTGTACGCGGTGCTGGTTCGCGCAACTTGGAACATGCTTGAAATCGTGCACGACGAGAAAACGCCCATTTTGCTCATCCCGACATCGGTGACTTACGGTTGTCTAATGGTAGGCATGGGGATGCTGGTGCTGCTGGCACTCCAATCCGCCTCCAGGGCTTGGCGTGGTGTGCGCGTGGTGCGGGACAGTTCAGAGCCAGGTGCGCAAGCCGCGCAAGGATAAGCACCATGACTTTATTGATTTTGATCGTATTTTTGGGTGCGGCAACATTGGCCATGCCCATTGCACACGCCATTTTGTTGGCGGCACTGGCCGCTGCGGTCAGCAGCGACCGGGTTCCGTTTGACCTGCTGGTCCAGCAAATGGTGGCACAGGTGCAAAGCTTTCCATTGATCGCCATTCCGTTTTTCATGCTCACGGGTTCGCTCATGATGGGGGGCAAACTCGGCCAGGCCATCGTGGGCACTTTGACGGTTTTGGTCGGTCGTTGGCACGGTGGGCCTGCTCAGGTCAGCGTGTTGTCGTCAACTTTGTTTGGTGGTGTGTCGGGTTCAGCGGTGGCCGATGCATCGGCCATTGGTTCCTTGGTCATGCCCTGGCACCGCAGGCTGGGTTATCCCATGCCTTTTTCGGCGGCCTCGCTGGCGTCTGCGGCCACCATCGACATCATCATCCCACCCTCGATTCCCATGATTTTGTACGCCATGAGTGCGAACGCGTCGATCGGGGCCTTGTTTTATGCGGGTATCTTGCCTGGTCTTATTTTATGCGGCGGCTTCATGGCGGCTTGCTGGTATGTGGGCAAGCGCGATAACTTACCGCGCGAGACTGGGCCGACTGACCGTGCAGAGTTTCGGCGCAACTTGGTGTATTCGATTCCAGCCATTGCATTGCCGATATTGATCATCGTATTTTTGCGTTTCGGCATCGCCACGCCAACCGAGGTGGCCGTGTTGTCCACTCTCTTTGCCGGCTTGGTGTCGCTGGTGATTTATCGCGACTTAACGATTCGGCGTCTGCACCACGCCATCCTCGAGGCCGGTTTGGCAACGGGTGTGGTGCTGATGGTGATCATGGCCTCAGCGGCCATTGGCTGGTTGCTGACCTTTGACCAGATGCCGCAACTCATCGTGCAGTGGGTGCAGCAAAACGTGAACGAAAAGTGGGTCGTCATCGCGCTGATGAACGCCATGATGCTGTTCCTGGGTATGTTCATTGACCTGCCCGCTGCCGTGCTGCTGCTGACCCCCGTATTCCTGCCCTTAGCGCAAGCGATTGGCATGGACACGGTGCA
Source organism: Limnohabitans sp. Rim8 (assembly GCF_945869175.1). Classification (GTDB taxonomy): domain Bacteria; phylum Pseudomonadota; class Gammaproteobacteria; order Burkholderiales; family Burkholderiaceae_C; genus Limnohabitans_A. The sequence continues at coordinate 37,122 of NZ_CAMBNZ010000014.1, forward strand.
ACTGGGCATCATGATGGTGGTCAACTTGGCCATTGGACTTTACACCCCACCTGTGGGCACCACCTTGTTCATCGCCAGTTCGCTGGCCAGGGTCAAAGTGGGCGAAACCGTGCGTGCCATGGTGCCGTTTTATGTGGTGGCCTTCGGTGTCTTGATGCTGGTTTCATATGTTCCCGCAGTCATTTTGAAATGACCGCATTGACCCTCCGGAGATCTCATGTCAGTGACCAATGACCGTTTGTCAGAAGTGGCGCGCTGCGCTTACCGTATTCGCCGATACGCCTTGCGCATGGGCGAGGTTCAAGGTCAGGGTTATATCGGTCAGGCTTTGGGTTATGCCGATGTATTGGCTGTGGCCTATGGCCACGCGCTGAAATTTCGCCCCGGAGAATCGGGATGGGACGGCCGGGACCGCTTCTTGTTGTCACATGGCCATTACGCCATCGCGTTTTACGCCGCTCTGATCGAAGCCCGAATCATTGGCGAAGAGGAGCTCGAAACCTATGGCAGCGACGACAGCCGCTTGCCCATGTCGGGCATGGCCAGCTACACGCCGGGCATGGAAATGTCGGGGGGCTCTCTGGGGCAGGGCTTGCCCATTGCCGTGGGCATGGCGCTGGCCCTGCGTCACAAAAAAAATCCGGCTTTTGTCTACAACTCCATGTCGGACGGTGAGTTGGACGAGGGCTCGACTTGGGAAGGCGCCATGGCTGCCGCTCACCATGGGCTGGGCAACTTGATTTGCATCGTCGATATCAACAACCAACAAGCCGATGGGGCGTCTTCCAAAGTGTTGGGCTTTGAGCCGCTGGCCGACAAGTGGGCCTCCTTTGGCTGGCACGTGCAGCGCGTGGATGGCAACCATTTGCCCGCTGTGTTGCGCGCGTTCGACACTGCTCGCCAGTTGACTGACGCCAAACCCCGTGTGATCCTGTGCGATACGCTGATGGGCAAGGGTGTGCCCTTCCTTGAAACCCGCGAGAAGAACCACTTCATCCGCGTCGATCCACCCGAGTGGCAAGAAGCCCTGCGTGTGCTGGACGAATCCCAAAACTAAAGGCATCCATCATGAACGCCGTCATAGAAAAGAAACTCCGCCTGACCACCTCGGCCATGATCGCTTCGATTGCGTCCGATGGTCAACGTGTGCAGGCCGCTCCTTTTGGCAAGGCCTTGGTCGAATTCGCTGCAAACCGCCCCGACATCGTGGGCATGACCGCCGACTTGGGCAAGTACACTGATCTGCACCTGTTTGAGCAGGCTTTCCCTGAACGCTTTTTTCAGATGGGCATGGCCGAGCAATTGCTCATGGCTGCAGCCGGTGGCATGGCCAAGGAGGGCCTGATTCCGTTTGCCACCACCTATGCGGTGTTTGGCACGCGCCGCGCTTATGACTTCATTCACCAGGTGATCGCCGAAGAAAACCTGAATGTCAAGATCTGCTGCGCCTTGCCCGGTCTGACCACCGGTTATGGCCCCAGCCATCAGGCCACGGAAGACTTGGCCATGATGCGCGCTATTCCCGGTCTGACCATCGTTGACCCTTGCGACGCACTGGACATTGAACAGGCTGTGCCGCAAATCGCCGAACACCAAGGCCCGGTTTACATGCGCCTGTTGCGCGGTAATGTGCCCTTGGTGCTGGACGAATACGACTACAAGTTTGAATTGGGCAAAGCCAAGATGCTGCGCGAGGGCGCGGATGTGCTGGTGATCTCCAGTGGTTTCATGACCATGCGCACCTTAGAGGTGGCCAAGCAACTTGAAGCAGACAGGGTGAGTGTGGCCGTGCTGCACTGTCCGACCATCAAACCGCTGGACGAATCCACCCTCTTGGCCGAGGTGCGTAAGCCGGGTCGTCTGGTGGTGGTGGCCGAGAACCATTCCATCGTGGGCGGTCTGGGCGAGGCGGTGGCGAGCCTACTCATGCGCGAAGGGGTGATGCCCACCAAGTTCCGCATGTTGGCGCTGCCCGATGCTTTCTTGGATGCAGGCGCTTTGCCCACCTTGCATGACCGCTACGGCATTTCGGCTGAAAAGATGAACAGCCGCATCAAGGCTTGGCTGGCCTGAAGACCTCCGCCACAAAGTCCACAAAAGCCCGCACCCGTGCGGCTGATTTGTGCTGGGCCGGATAGACCGCATAAATGTCCGCATCAGGTGTGTGGTGCTGCGGCAGCAGATGCACCAGCTGGCCTTGCCGCAGCGGGTTGCGAATGTCCCACTCGGCGCGCATCAAGATGCCGTGCCCGTCCAGCGCCCATTGCACGGCGATGCTGCCGTCGTTGGTGGTCAGGTTGCCACGGGTTTTGATGGTTTCAGTTTTGCCATGGCGTCCGCGAATGAGCTTGATCACCCCATAAGCCTCGCCGCCTTGGCGGATGCTGATGAAGTTGTGCCGGGCCAGATCGGCCGTGGTTTTGGGTTCGCCGTGGCGCGCGATGTAGGCGGGCGATGCGCAAAGCAGGCGCTGGTTGCTTGCGATCTTGCGGGCAATCACCCGGGCGTCGGGTGGCGGGCCAAAGCGTATGCACACATCGAAGGCATCGTCACTCAGCGAGGGCGGGTCGACCGAGAGTTGCAATTGCACATCGACCTGCGGGTACTGCTGCGCAAAGCGGCTGATCAGCGGGCCGATGTGACTGCGCCCAAAACCCAAGGTCGCATTCACCCGCAGCAGGCCGCTGGGCGTGGAGCGGCTGGTGCCGAGTTGCTGCTCCAGGTCGGCCATTTCGGCCAGGATGCTTCGCGCGTGGCGCAGCACGGTTTCGCCTTCCACCGTCAGGCTCATGCGCCGTGTGGTGCGGTTGACCAAGGGCAAGCCCAGCCGAGTCTCCATTTGCGACAGGCGTTTGCTGACGGCAGCCGTGGTGATGCGCAGCTCGCGGGCTGCCCCGCTCAAGCTGCCGGCCATGGCCAAAGCTGCAAAAAAGCCCAAATCGGCGGCTTGCAAGCGAGGTTCCATTGTTGATCTCAAGTTAACAGTGAATTGAATTTTAGGGTGTTTATTGAGATGGCTGCACCGCAGAATGTAGCCATCCATTTTTAACCAAAAGCACCAAGCCCATGAAAACCTACCGCATCGCCACCATTCCCGGAGACGGCATCGGCAAAGAAGTCATTCCCGCTGGCCAGCAAGTCATGGAGGTGCTGGCCAAAGCTTGTGGCAACTTTGCTTTTGAATTTGAAAACTTTGGCTGGGGCGGAGACTATTACCGTGAGCACGGCCTGATGATGCCGGCCGATGGCCTGGACGCGCTGCGCAACAAGGACGCGATTCTTTTCGGCTCAGCGGGTGACCCCCACAGCCCGGACCACATCACGCTGTGGGGCCTGCGCCTGAAGATTTGTCAAGGCTTTGACCAGTATGCCAATGTGCGCCCTACGCGCATCCTGCCCGGCATCGACGCGCCCCTCAAGCGCTGCACACCCAAAGACCTGGACTGGGTCATCGTGCGTGAGAACTCCGAAGGCGAATATTCCGGCGTGGGTGGCCGTGTGCACCAAGGCCACCCGATCGAGGCGGCCACCGATGTGTCCATCATGACCCGCGCAGGCGTGGAGCGCATCTTGCGTTACGCCTTCAAACTGGCGCAGTCGCGCCCACGCAAGCTGCTCACGGTGGTGACCAAGAGCAATGCCCAGCGCCACGCGATGGTGATGTGGGACGAGATCGCGTTACAGATCTCCAAAGAATTCCCTGATGTGAAGTGGGACAAAGAACTGGTCGATGCGGCCACTGCCCGCATGGTCAACCGTCCAGCAAGCCTGGACACCCTCGTTGCCACCAACTTGCATGCCGACATCTTGAGCGATTTGGCCGCGGCATTGGCGGGCAGTTTGGGCATTGCACCCACCGGCAACATTGATCCCGAGCGCCGCTACCCCAGCATGTTTGAACCCATTCATGGTTCAGCCTTTGACATCATGGGCAAGGGCCTGGCCAACCCAGTGGGCACCTTCTGGTCGGTGGTCATGCTGCTGGAGCATCTGGGCGAGCACGCCGCTGCACAGCGTTTGATGCAGGCGGTAGAGGCTGTGACGGCCAACCCGGCACTGCACACCGGTGACTTGGGCGGGAAAGCCCTAACAGTCGATGTCACCCAGGCGGTATGCAAGGCCTTGGCTTGAGGCGATGATGCAGTCTGTCCATGTCCTGGCGAATGAATTTTTGATCCCCTAATCTTTGAAAGGTTTGAACATGCGTTTCCCATTTCTGCCGGTTTCCCTCGCTTGTGCTTGGCTCTTGTCAGCGAATGCCTTTGCACAAGACTACCCCGCAGCCAACAAAACCATCACCTTCGTGTTGCCTTATGCAGCAGGCGGCCCGACCGACAAAGCGGCGCGAGACTTGGCCCAGTCCATGAGCAAGGCCATGGGCGGACACAGCATCGTGATCGACAACTCGGCAGGAGCCTCTGGCTCCATCGGTGCCAACAAAGTGGCCAAGGCCAGTGCCGATGGCTACACCCTGTTGTTCACGCACATCGCCCAGGCCACCTTGCCCAGTTTTTTCCGCAATTTGCCTTACAACGTCGAGAAAGACTTTGAGTACATCGGCCTGGTCAGCGAGAACCCGATGAACTTGATCTCTCGCCCCAATCTGCCAGCCAACAACATGACTGAGTTGGTCACCTGGATCAACGCCAACAAGGGCAAGATCAACATCGCCAACGCCGGCCCGGGCTCGGCCTCGCACCTGTGCGGCATGTTGTTCCAGTCCACCCTCAAGGTGGACATGACCTCGGTGCCCTACAAAGGCACGGCACCCGCCATGACCGACCTGATTGGTGGCCAGGTGGATTTGATGTGCGACCAGACCACCACCACGATCCCGCAGATTGAAGGCAAGAAGGTCAAGTCGTTTGCCGTGACAACCCCCACCCGATTGACGGCAGCGGCCCTCAAAGACATGCCCACCATGCAAGAGGTCGGACTCAAAGACTTCTCGGTCACCATCTGGCAAGGCCTGTACGCCCCCAAAGGCACGCCTGCCCCGGTCTTGAAGAAACTCAATGATGCCCTCAAGGTGGCGGTCAAAGACCCCGATTTCATCCGCAAACAAGAAGGCGGTGGCGCCACCGTGATCACCGATGCACGCAATGACCCGGCTGGTCACAAAAATTTTGTGCTGTCTGAAGTGGCCAAATGGGCGCCTGTCATCAAGGCCGGCGGCGTTTACGCTGATTGACCCCAGCTTGCAAACGAAAAAGGGTGCATCGGCTTCGGGGCTGGTGCACCCTTTTGGTTTTTTCGGGTGTTGGTCTGCAGTGCCTTTATCCTTGAAGCCTTTTCAGACCAAGACCTTTAGCCCATGACAGATCCACAAACCTTGTTGCGCCACCTGTACAACGTGGCGGTGAAGCGAGCATTGCCCCTGCACAACACGGTGGCCCATTTGCCCCCACCGCCGAAAGGCCGCACCTTGGTGCTGGGTGCGGGCAAAGCCGGGGGGGCGAT
>NZ_CAMBNZ010000015.1 GCF_945869175.1 Limnohabitans sp. Rim8
ACCATGGCAACCAAAGGCGGACGCGAAAAAATCAAGCTGGAATCCACAGCTGGCACTGGTCACTTCTACACGACCAGCAAAAACAAGAAAACCATGCCCGAGAAAATGTCGATCATGAAGTTCGACCCCAAAGCTCGCAAGCACGTTACATACAAGGAAATCAAGCTGAAGTAATTCGGCCTGAGCCTTCTCACAAAACCCGCCTTTGGCGGGTTTTTTGTTGCCCAAAACAAAAGGGCCCGAAGGCCCTTTTGTTTTGAGCGCCAGCAACGATCATGTCGCTTGTCGAACAGCCCGCAGCTTCACAGAGAAGTCACGCAAGGCGGCGATGCCGCTTTCTTCGGCTCGGCGGCACCAAGCCTGCAAGTCATCTGCCAACTGCTCACGTGAATGGGAGGTGTTGAGCCAAATTTGACTCAACTCTTCGCGCATTTGCACCATTTTGTCGAGCACTGGGCTGGCCGCACGGGCGAGTTTGAGTTGTGCTTGGGCCGCCATTGGCACTTTCGCAGCGTCGCGGTGCAACCAGCGTTTGGCGGTTTGCATGGCATCGGCATCGAGTTTGAGTTTGCTGGCTTCTTCGTGCATCACTGCACGCACATTGCGGGCATAACCGGCCATGACTTCGTAGCGGTTGGCAATCAGGGCTTCCAGCGTTTTCTCGTCAGCCACCGGGCGAATATCGCCATAAGCCAAACGCGGGGGTGTTTTTTTCACCGTCGCCAGACCCAAAGTTTCAAGGGTTCGGATGTACAACCAGCCGATGTCGAATTCGTAAGGCTTGACCGACAACTTGGCCGATGTGGGGTAGGTGTGGTGGTTGTTGTGCAACTCTTCGCCACCGATCAGAATGCCCCAGGGCGAAATGTTGGTGCTGGCGTCGTGCGCCTCAAAGTTGCGGTAGCCCCAGTAGTGGGCAGCACCGTTGATGATGCCTGCAGCCGTGATTGGGATCCAGGCCATTTGCACAGCCCAGACCGTCAGGCCAATGAAGCCGAACAAAGCCACATCGATGATCAACATGAGCGCCACGCCTTGCCATGAAAAGCGGGAGTACAGGTTGCGCTCGATCCAGTCGTCGGGCGTGCCGTGGCCGAACCGCTTGATCGTCTCCAGGTTCTTTGATTCTTTGCGGTACAGCTCTGCACCCGTGAACAACACGGTTTTGATGCCATGCACGTGCGGGCTGTGCGGGTCTTCGGCTTGCTCACACTTGGCGTGGTGCTTGCGGTGAATGGCCGCCCACTCCTTGGTCACCTGACCGGTGGTCAACCACAGCCAAAAACGAAAGAAGTGCGAGGGAATGGCATGCAGGTCCAAAGCCCTGTGCGCTTGATGGCGGTGCAAAAAAATTGTGACGCTGGCGATCGTGATGTGGGTCAGCCCGAGGGTGATCAAAACCATCTGCCACCAAGAAAGGTCCAACAAGCCGTGGCCCATCCAATGAACCACCGCATCCAAAAAAGCCCAATCCGGCAACAACATGAGTTTGTCTTTCAACTGACGCCTGATTTCAGGCAATTTATCAATTTTAAGTTTTTCGTCCTCAAAAGGACAGATGTTTCGAGCAAAACCTCAAAACATGAATTAGAAACAATTATTTCCTGACCCAAGCGGCTGCAAAAAACCCATCCGTGGCATGGCGATGGGGCCATAAGCGCAAGAATGTGCCGCTCGGCACGGCCTCGGGATTCGCCATGTCAGATGGGGCAGGCGAACACAGACTCACGGCGTCAGGCACTTTCAAGCGCTCGAACTCCTGAGCCACATTCAAGACCCCGAAATCGGGGTTGGCGGCACTGAAGACTTGCGCGATCAGCTCGTTTTCTTCGGGCAAGACGCTGCAAGTGGCATACACCAACCGCCCGCCCGACTTGACCATGCGGGAAGCACTTTGCAAGATCGCCAACTGCTTGTCGGTCAACTCCTGAACTGCTTGGGGCTTTTGACGCCATTTCAGGTCAGGGTTGCGGCGCAAGGTGCCCAACCCCGAGCAAGGGGCATCGACCAACACCCGGTCGATCTTGCCCGCCAAACGCTTGACGCGGTCATCACGCTCGTGCGCAATGGCCGCTGGATGCACATTGGACAAGCCGCTTCGGGCCATGCGAGGTTTCAGCGCATCCAGTCTGTGGCCAGAGACGTCAAACGCATACAAGCGACCAGTGCTGCGCATGGCCGCGCCCAGTGCCAGTGTTTTACCCCCTGCGCCAGCACAAAAGTCCACCACCATTTCGCCCCGGTGCGCGTCGACCAGCAAGGCCAGCAGTTGCGAGCCTTCGTCTTGAACCTCGATCGCGCCGCGGGTAAAGGCATCGGTTTTCTGCAACGCGGGCTTGCCTTGCAGCCGCAAGCCCCAAGGGGAATAAGGTGTCAGCTCAGAGGCAATGCCCGCTTGCGCCAATTCTTTTTGGACCTCATGGCGCTTGGCCTGGAACATGTTCACGCGCAGGTCCAGCGTACCGGGCTGCTGCAGATGCTCTGCCAAGGCCCAAAAATCGTCACCCAATTGCGCTTGCAGCGCCTGCGCCATCCAATCAGGCAGGTTGTGCCGGTGCGGGGCCATCAAGGCGTCGTCTGGAATGGCGTCGCAAGTCGCCAGCCATTTTTTCTCGGTGTCGTTGAGAGCAGAGGCCAGAAAATCGCGTGGACCGAAAAAGCCCAAAATCGCCAACTTGCGCTCTTTGGGGCCAGAGCCTGATCGGGCCAACTGTTCAAACAAGAGTTTCTTGCGCAAGACGGCAAAGGCGGTTTCGGCCAGGGTGGCCCGTTCACGCGGGCCCAATGATCGGTGTTCACGAAAATAGCGGGAGACGACAGCGTCGGCGGGATGTTCGAATTGCAGAACCAGCCTGACCAAATCGGCACAGGCGTCTAAAAGGGCTTTTGGATGCATAGAGGTGTATTGTCCCACCCTTGCCCCGCATCAACCCTCTGACAAAAATCCATGACCGAAGATTTGCCCCCCCTGATTGAAACGCCCCAAGGCCTTTACCGCCATTACAAAGGAGGGCAGTACCGCGTGCTGGGCACTGTGCGCCACAGCGAAGACCTGCAGCCCATGACGCTGTACCAAGCCTTGTATGGCGATCAAGGGCTTTGGGTCAGACCTGCAGCCATGTTTGCCGAAGTTGGCGAGTTCAATGGGCAGGTTCAGCCACGCTTCACACGCGTGGGCGACTGAGCCAAAAACTGAGCGACCGCCTGCGGATAAATCAAGTGCTCTTGCGTGAGCACGCGCGCCGCCAGCGTGTCGGCGGTGTCATGGACGAGCACCGGCACCACCGCTTGCGTCAAGATCTCGCCATGGTCCAACTCGGCGGTCACCTGGTGCACCGTGGCGCCGGCAAAGCGGCAACCCGCATCCAAGGCCCGCTGGTGCGTGTTCAGGCCCGGGAAAGCGGGCAGCAACGAAGGGTGGATGTTGAGCAAGCGCCCAGCGTAATGGGCCACGAAACCCGGCGTGAGGATGCGCATGAAGCCCGCCAAAACCAGCAAATCGGCCTCATACCGATCGATTTCGGCCATCAAAGCGGCATCAAATTCTTCCCGGCTGGCAAAAGCCTTGTGGTCAAGCACCGCCGTAGAAATCCCATGCGCCTTGGCAAAGTCCAAACCTTGGGCATCGGCCCGGTTGCTCAGCACAGCCGCCACCCGGACGCTCAGGCGTTCTGACCATCGACCTTGCTCTGCCGCACGCACGATGGCGGCCATGTTGGAGCCCGAGCCCGAAATCAAAATGACAATGTTTCTCATGAGGGGATGGATTATCCCTGCTGGCCGCAGTATTCCTGCGTTTGTCGCACCAAAGACAAGCTTGAGCAGGCTGGGCATGATAAAAAGCACGACCGTTTGATTTTGAGAGAACACCTCATGGACTTGGCATTCACCCCCGACGAACTCGCTTTCCGCGACGAGATCCGCACTTGGGTCAAGGACAACTTGCCCGCTGACATTTCACAAAAAGTACACAGCGCCATGCGCCTGACGCGTGAAGACATGCAACGTTGGGCCAAAATTTTGGGCCAAAAAGGCTGGCTGGGCTGGGGCTGGCCCACGCAGTTTGGCGGACCGGGCTGGAGCGCCGTGCAAAAGCATTTGTTCGAAGAAGAGTGCGCCTTGGCCGGTGCCCCCCGCGTCGTGCCATTCGGTCCGGTGATGGTGGCCCCGGTGATCATGGCTTTTGGCAACGCTGAGCAGCAGCAGCGCTTTTTGCCCGGCATCGCCAGCGGCGAAGTCTGGTGGAGCCAGGGCTACAGCGAGCCGGGCTCTGGCTCGGACCTGGCCTCGCTCAAAACCCGCGCTGAACGCGTGGGCGACAAATACATCGTCAATGGCCAAAAAACCTGGACCACCTTGGGCCAGTACGGCGAATGGATCTTCTGCTTGGTGCGCACCAGCACCGAAGGCAAGCCGCAAACGGGCATTTCCTTTTTGCTGATCGACATGAAGTCGCCCGGCATCACTGTGCGCCCCATCAAGTTGCTCGACGGCGAGTGCGAGGTCAACGAAGTCTGGTTTGACAACGTCGAAGTGCCCGCCGAAAACCTGGTCGGTGAAGAAAACAAGGGTTGGAACTACGCCAAGCACCTGTTGGCCCACGAGCGCACCAACATCGCCGATGTGAACCGCGCCAAGCGCGAACTGGAGCGCTTGAAGCGCATCGCCAAAGCCGAAGGCGTTTACGACGATCTGCGTTTCCGTGACGAGATCGCCAAGCTCGAAGTGGACATCGTGGCGCTGGAGATGCTGGTGCTGCGCGTCCTGTCGGCCGAAAAGTCCGGTAAAAATTCACTCGATATCGCCGGCCTCTTGAAGATCAAGGGCAGCGAAATCCAGCAGCGCTACTCGGAGCTGATGATGCAAGCCGCCGGCCCCTTTGCCCTGCCCTTCATCTTCGAAGCCATGGACGCAGGTTGGCAAGGCCACTTCCCCGGCGGTGTGGTGGCCAACGCGCCACTGGCAGCCAACTACTTCAACATGCGCAAGACCACCATTTACGGCGGCAGCAACGAAGTGCAACGCAACATCGTCGCCCAGACAGTTCTGGGTTAAGGAGAGACACATGGATTTCGATTTTTCTGACGACCAAGAACAACTGCGCGACGCGGTACGCAAATGGGTGGACAAGGGCTACGACTTTGACCGCCGCCGCGCCATCGTCGCCGCTGGGGGATTTGACCGCGCCGCCTACGGCGAAATGGCCGAACTGGGCCTGACGGGCCTGTATGTGAGCGAAAACCACGGCGGGATGGGCATGGGCCCCACCGAAGCCATGGTCACCATGGAAGAGCTCGGGCGCGGCATCGTGCTCGAACCCCTGACGCAAACCTTGATTTGCAGTGCCACGCTGCAAACCCACGCACCAACCGCCCTGCAAGCCGCTTGGCTGCCGCGCATGGCTGCAGGCGAAGCCATCGTCGTGCTGGCGCAGCAAGAGCGTGTTGCACGCTACCAACTGAGCCGTTGCGGCGCACAGGCCACCGAATCGGGTGGTGTATGGTCCGTCACAGGCACCAAGAGCGTGGTGGCCGTGGGCGACCAGGCCGATGCCTTTGTGGTGCCTGCCAACGTGAACGGGCAGATGGCTTTGTTTTTGGTGGAGCGCAACGCCATCGGTGTGAGCACCCAGGCCTATGGCACGCAAGACGGCTCTCGCGCTGCCGAAGTGGTGCTGAAACAAGCCCCAGCCCAGCTGATCACCCTGGACGGCTTGACCGCATTGGAAGAAGCTGTCGACATCGGCATCGCCTGCGCCTGCGCCGAAGCGGTGGGCGTGATGGACAAGACCTTGGCCATCACCGTTGACTATATGAACACCCGCAAGCAGTTTGGCGTGAACATCGCCAGCTTTCAGGCCCTGCGCCACCGCGTGGCCGACATGAAAATGCAGCTGGAGCTGGGCCGCTCCATGAGCTATTACGCCAGCCTCAAACTGCACGCACCTGCTGACGAACGCCGCCGCGCTTTGGCCCGCGCCAAGTACCAGCTGGGGGTGTCCATGCGCTTCATCGGCCAGCAAGCGGTGCAACTGCACGGCGGCATTGCCGTCACCGATGAGTACATCGTGAGCCACTACTTCAAGAAATTGACGCAACTGGACATGAGTTTTGGCGACACCTTGCACCAGCTGGGCGAGGTGTCAGCCCGCATGCAGGAGACGGCAGGCGTTTTTGCCTGACAAGGTTCACCCACCAAAGAAACAGGGCCCTGCGGGGCCCTGTTTTGTTGCGCCAGAGGGTCTTGTCACACCAGCAAGCGGGAGGTTTTGGGCACATGGGCCATCAAAAACTCCATCTGGTCACTCAGGATGCGGCGGTTGCGCAGGATGAAGTCTTCCCACAGGCTGGGCACATAAGGCGCGTACAGCAAGGGCATGTTGGCTTGTTCGGGCGTGCGGCTGCTTTTGCGGTGGTTGCAGGAGCGGCAAGCGGTCACGACATTCATCCAGTGGTCCGGTCCCTTCTGGCTCACAGGAACAATGTGTTCACGCGTCAAGACCGACTCATGGAAAGTGCATCCACAATAAGCGCACACACTGCGGTCTCGCGCAAACAATTTGGGATTGGTCAAACCCGAGCACAAATCGAAGGGGTTGATGCGGGGCACGCCTTGGGTGCCGATGATGCTGTTGACGGCAATCACCGACTGTTCTCCCGTGACCGCGTTGTGCCCGCCGTGGAAAACGGCCACTTGGCAACCCGCCTCCCATCGCACCTCGTTGGCGGCGTAATGTGTGACCGCTTGCTCCAGTGTGATCCACGACTGAGGCAGCCCTTGGGCAGAGAGTTTCAAGACCTTCACACGCGACTCCTGACAACAGATGCAAGCACTGAAAAGGAAGGGACTGTCTCGGTCCAGGCCAGCTGGGCATTTGGCCGCGGCTGAAGAGGATCGGGCTCGGTCACAATATAACCTCTAGATTGTTCAACACCATGACACAGGTCCAAAGCCTTCTGTCCAAGACCCAACGCCCAGACGCAACATGAAGGTTTTTCGCAGTTTTCTTCACCCAGAGCTGGCCCCCGCCTGCGCCTTGACCATCGGCAATTTTGACGGTGTGCACCGCGGTCACCAAGCCATGCTGGCGCTGCTGCGCAGCGAAGCGGCGCACCGGGGCGTGCCCTGCTGTGTCATGACCTTCGAGCCCCACCCGCGCGACTACTTTGCCAAGAGCCTGAGCCAGCCCGATTTGGCGCCAGCCCGCATCGCCACCTTGCGCGACAAATTGCAGGAGTTGGCGCGCTGTGGGGTCGACCAGGTCGTGGTGCTGCCCTTTGACGCCCGTCTGGCCAGACAGTTGCCCGAAGACTTTATCCAGCAGGTGCTGCTGCAGGGTTTGGGTGTGCGCTATGTCTTGGTGGGAGATGATTTCCGCTTTGGGGCCAAACGGGCGGGCGACTACGCCATGCTGGACGCGGCGGGTCAACGCCTGGGCTTTGATGTGGCCCGCATGAACAGTTATGAAGTGCATGGCCTGCGTGTGTCCAGTTCAGCCGTGCGTGAGGCATTGAACCTAGGGCGCATGTCCGACGTCTCGGCCTTGCTGGGCCGCCCTTACAGCATCAGTGGCCATGTGGTGCACGGGCGCAAGCTGGGGCGCGAGTTGGCCGCCACTTCTAAAGGTAAAGGTGACGGCTTTCGCACCCTCAATTTGCGTTTTTCGCACTGGAAACCTGCCGCGAGTGGCATCTTTGTGGTCCAGGTCCATGGCCTGTCGCCACAGCCTTTGCGGGGTGTGGCCAATTTGGGCATCCGTCCCTCGCTGGACCCCAGCGATGTCAACGGCGGTCGCGTGCTGCTGGAGACCCATGCCTTTGACTGGCCGGCCGATCTGGGTGCCGAGGGGGGCTACGGTAAAATCGTCCGCGTGGATCTGCTGCACAAACTACACGACGAGCTCAAATACGACGGTCTAGAGGCCCTGACAAAGGGCATCGCCAAAGACTGTGAGGACGCGCTGGCGTGGTTTGCATCCCGCCACGGTGAAACCAGCCGCCAAACCACCCGCGACCGAATTTGACGCTCACGCGTCCCGGCACCCCACCTGGCCATGCTTTTGCCCCACCCCCTCGGGCGATGTGCACAGCCCACCTTTTTCTCCCAGCGGCTTTGAAGGCTGCGCCCCCGGATTCCTCTCATGTCTGAACACAACCAACCCGCCAAGACTGCTGCCAGCACCGACTACCGCGCCACGCTGAACCTGCCGGACACCCCCTTTCCCATGCGCGGCGACTTGCCCAAGCGCGAGCCGAATTGGGTGAATGACTGGAACGAAGGCGGGCTGTACAAAAAACTGCGTGCTGCCCGTCAGGATGCCCCGCTGTTTGTGCTGCACGATGGCCCACCCTACGCCAACGGCAAACTGCACATCGGCCATGCCCTGAACAAAGTGCTCAAGGACACCATCGTCAAATCCAAGCAATTGGCGGGCTTTGACGCGCAATACATCCCCGGCTGGGACTGCCACGGCCTCCCGATCGAAAACGCCATCGAAAAACTGCATGGCCGCAACCTGAGCCGCGACGAGATGCAGGCCAAAAGCCGCGCTTTTGCCACTGAGCAGATCGGCCAGCAGCGGGAAGACTTCAAACGCCTGGGCGTGCTGGGCGACTGGGAACGCCCCTACCGCACCATGGACTTCGCCAACGAAGCAGGTGAAATCCGCGCCTTCAAGCGCGTGATCGAGCGCGGCTTTGTCTACCGGGGCCTGAAACCTGTTTACTGGTGCTTTGACTGCGGCTCGTCGCTGGCCGAGTTCGAGATCGAATACGCCGACAAGAAGAGCGACACGCTGGACGTGGCCTTTGAAACCGACAACGCGGGCGCCCTGGCCGCTGCATTTGGCCTGCCTCAGCTGCCTGGCGACGGTGCAAAAAAAGCCTTTGCCGTCATTTGGACGACCACCGCCTGGACCATCCCGGCCAACCAGGCCCTGAATGCCCACCCCGAGCTGGAATACGCCCTGGTGGACACCCCCCGAGGCGTGCTGATTTTGGCCGCCAGCCTGGTCGAGAAATGCCTGGAGCGCTACAAGCTGCAAGGCGCTGTGATCGCCACCGCTGTGGGCGAAAAACTGCGCGGCCTGGTGTTCCGCCACCCGCTGTACGACACTGTGGCCGAAGGCGAAGGTGGCGAAGGCGAAGGTGGCGAAGGTCAAGGTGGCGAAGGTCAAGGTGGTGAATACAGCTACCGCCGCACATCGCCGCTGTACTTGGCCGACTACGTGACCGCCACCGACGGCACCGGCATCGTGCATTCGTCCCCCGCCTACGGCGTGGATGACTTCAACGCCTGCGTGGCCCACGGCCTGAAATACGACGACATCCTGAACCCGGTGCAGGGCAATGGCGTTTACGCCCCCGAGTTGCCTTTTTTCGGTGGCCAGCACATCTGGAAAGCCTGTGCCCGCGTGATCGAGGTGCTGGGCCAAAGCGACCGCCTGATGGCCACGGTGGAAATCACCCACAGCTACCCGCACTGCTGGCGCCACAAGACGCCCGTGATCTACCGCGCAGCCGCCCAATGGTTTGTGCGCATGGACGAGGGCGAGGGTGTGTTCACGACAGACAAAGCCTCCAAAACCTTGCGCCAGCTGGCCTTGGATGCCATTGAGCAAACCCAGTTCTACCCCGAAAACGGCCAATCCCGGCTGCGCGACATGATCGCCAACCGACCCGACTGGTGCATCTCGCGCCAGCGTTCATGGGGCGTGCCAGTGCCCTTTTTCTTGCACAAGGACAGCGGCGAGCTGCACCCGCGCACCATGGCCATCCTGGACCAGGCCGCTGACATTGTGGAAAAAGGCGGCATCGAAGCCTGGAGCCGCGTGACGGTGGAAGAGATTTTGGGCGCAGCCGATGCACCCCACTACACCAAGAGCACCGACATCCTGGAAGTTTGGTTCGACTCCGGCTCCACCTTCCAACATGTGCTGCGCGGCAGCCACAAAGACGCTTACAACTTTGGCGTGAACCACCGCGCACCCTTCCACGCTTCACCCCACAACGAAGTCCCCGAGGCTGACCTCTACCTCGAAGGCCACGACCAGCACCGCGGCTGGTTCCACAGCTCGCTGCTGCTGGGCTGCGCCTTGTATGGGCGCGCCCCTTACAAGGGTTTGCTGACCCACGGTTTTGCCACCGATGGCCAGGGCCGCAAGATGAGCAAATCGCTGGGCAACACGGTAGACCCCCAATCCGTGACCAGCAAGCTGGGCGCAGAAATCGTGCGCCTGTGGGTGGCCTCGACCGACTATTCAGGTGACCTGAACATCGACGACAAAATCCTGGCCCGTGTGGTCGACGCGTACCGCCGCATCCGCAACACCTTGCGCTTCTTGCTGGCCAACGTGAGCGACTTTGACCCGGCCACCGACACCGTGCCCGACGAGCACATGTTGGAGATTGACCGCTTTGCACTGGCGCGCGCCGCACAACTGCAGGCCGATATCCGCGCCCACTTTGACGCTTATGAGTTCCACCCGGTGGTCTCCAAACTGCAAATCTACTGCTCGGAAGACCTGGGCGCGTTTTACCTGGACGTGCTGAAAGACCGCCTGTACACCACCGCCCCCAAGAGCCTGGCCCGCCGCAGTGCACAAACTGCGCTGTACCGCATCACCCACGGCATGTTGCGCTGGATGGCGCCTTTCCTGTCCTTCACGGCCGAGGAGGCCTGGAGCACCTTCGGCCACTCCGAGTCCATCTTCATGGAAACCTTCACCAATTTCGGCACAGCGGACAGCGCGCTGCTGACCAAGTGGACCCGCATCCGCGAAATCCGCGATCTGGTGAACAAGGACATCGAAAACCTGCGGACTACAGGCCAGGTGGGTGCATCGCTGCAAGCTGAAATCACCTTGACTGCGCCTGCCGCAGACCACGCCTTGCTGGCGAGCCTGGGCGCAGACATCAAGTTCGTGTTCATTACCTCCAAAGTGACTTTGCAAGCGGGGGATGCACTGGTGGTGCGAGTGGCCGCCAGCCAGGCTGTGAAATGCGAGCGCTGCTGGCACTATGCCGACGATGTGGGCCACGATACCGCTCACCCTGCCATTTGCGGCCGTTGCGTGAGCAACCTGCACGGCACGGGCGAAACCCGTCACATCGCCTGACCCCCCAATCAGGCAAGAACAAGGCAAACCCATGGCCAGCTCCAAAAAATTCGGCAAAAGTGGTTCCGCCAACTTGGCCATCTGGTTGGGCATTGCCCTGCTGGTGCTGCTGCTCGACCAGTTCACCAAGGTGCTGGTGTTGGGGGCATTTCAGCTGGGTGACAGCACGCCAATCACCTCATTTTTCAACTTGGTGCGGGTCCACAACCACGGCGCGGCTTTTTCGTTTTTGGCCGGTGCGGGTGGTTGGCAGCGCTGGTTCTTCACAGGCATCGGCGTTTTCGCGGCCATCTTCATGGTCTGGATGCTGCGTTCGCACGCGGGCCAAAAACTCTTCAGCTTGGCGATTGCCCTGATTTTGGGCGGGGCGATTGGCAACGTGGTGGACCGCCTGCTGCATGGCTACGTGGTCGACTTTTTGGACTTTTACTGGGGCACCTGGCATTTCCCGGCCTTCAACGTGGCCGATGCGGGCATCAGCGTGGGCGCGGCCTTGCTGATCCTGGACGAAATATTGCGGGTGCGGCGCGGACGCTGAGTCCCGATTCTGCGGGATGCGCCTCAGGCCCATTGCCACCACCTTTGGTGATCTCGGTTATGCTCACGCCCTGACTCAAAAACACGGAGACACTCCATGCCCGGCTTGTTACCTCACATTGACCCCGATGGTCTGCTCGAGTTTTCGGTGGTCTACACCGACCGCGCACTGAACCACATGTCCAAGCGCTTTGGCGGCGTGATGACCGACATCTCGCGCATGCTCAAAACCGTTTACGGTGCACATTCGGTCGCCTTGGTCCCCGGCAGCGGCACATTTGGCATGGAGTCGGTGGCACGCCAGTTCGCCACCAACCAACATGTCATGGTGATCCGCAATGGCTGGTTCAGCTACCGCTGGACGCAAATTTTTGACATGGGCCAGATTCCCAAAAGCCACAGCGTGCTCAAGGCCCGCCGCATTGCCACGGGCTCACAGGCTGCTTGGGCACCTGTCCCGATCGAGGAAGTCAAAGCCGCGATTGCTGCTGAAAAACCCGCGCTGGTGTTTGCCCCGCACGTCGAAACCTCGGCCGGCATGATCCTGCCCGACGATTACTTGAAAGCCGTGTCCGATGCGGTGCACGCGGTAGGCGGCCTGTTTGTGCTCGATTGCATTGCCTCAGGCGCCATGTGGGTGGACATGCAAGCCACGGGCGTGGATGTGCTGATCAGCGCCCCCCAAAAAGGCTGGAGCAGCTCACCTTGCTGTGCCATGGTCATGCTGAGTGAGCGCGCGCGCCAAGCGATCGACAGCACCACCAGCACCACCTTTGCGATGGACCTGAAAAAGTGGCTCCAGGTCATGGAAACCTACGAGAGTGGTGCCCACATGTACCACACCACCTTGCCCACAGACGCACTGCAGCGTCTGCAAGAAACCATGTTGGAAACCGAAGCCTACGGCTTTGCCAAAGTACGCGAAGAGCAAATGGCACTGGGTCGTCAAGTGCGCTCCTTGCTCTTGGAGCACGGCTTCCCCAGCGTGGCCGCGCCCGGCTTTGAAGCCCCCGGCGTGGTGGTCAGTTACACCACCGACCCCGAGATTCAGAGCAGCAAGAAATTCCTGGCGCTGGGCCTGCAAACCGCCGCAGGTGTGCCCCTGCAGTGCGATGAGCCTGCCGATTTCCGGACCTTCCGCATGGGCCTGTTCGGCTTGGACAAATGGCACCAAGTCCCGCGCACGCTGCAACAACTGAGCGATGCCTTGGAGACCCTCGCACCCAAGGCCAAGTTGGCGGCCTGATTCGGACCCAACGCCCCACAAAAAAACCGCTGCCCTTCTGGGCAGCGGTTTTTCATTTGGGCCTGCGCTGGACAAGGCCAGCGATCCCGATCACAACGTGATGATGGTGCAACCCGTGGTTTTGCGGGCTTCCAGTGCAGTGTGCGCATCTTGAATGTTCGCCAGCGGGAAGGTTTGGTCGATGTGGATGTTGACCTTGCCGCTGGTCACCGCTTCGAACAAATCGTCGGCCATCTCTTGCGTGCTTTCGCGGGTGGTGATGTGGCTAAACAGGGTCTGGCGCGTCACGTAGATCGAACCCTTGGGACCAAGGATGCCGGGTGCGAACGGAGCCACTGGGCCAGATGCATTGCCAAAGCTGGCCATCAAGCCAAACGGGGCCAAGCAATCAAGCGACTTGTCCCAGGTGTCTTTGCCCACCGAGTCGTAAACCACTTTGACGCCCTTGCCACCGGTGATCTCTTTGACTTTGGCCTGGAAGTCGTCGGTCGAATAGTTGATGCAAAACTCGGCACCATTGGCCAAGGCCAATGCGCACTTGGCGTCGCTGCCCGCGGTGCCGATCAGGCGCAGGCCCAGCGCCTTGGCCCACTGGCAAGCAATCAGGCCCACACCACCCGCTGCGGCGTGGAAGAGCACAAAGTCACCGGCTTGGATGCCGCCTTGGGGCAAGGTGCGCTTGAGGAGGTACTGAGCGGTCAAGCCCTTGAGCATCATGGCCGCACCGGTCTCGAAGGAGATGGCATCGGGCAGCTTGCACACGCACTTGGCGGGCATGACGCGAACTTCACAGTAACTGCCGGGGGGCTGGCTGGCATAGGCGGCGCGGTCGCCCACTTTCAGGTGCATGACGCCCTCGCCCACGGCTTCAACCACACCCGAAGCTTCCATGCCCAATTTGAGGGGCATGGGCAACTGGTACAGGCCGCTGCGCTGGTAAACGTCGATGAAGTTCAGGCCGATGGCCTTGTGGCGGATGCGGATCTCGCCGGGGCCGGGCTCGCCCACGGTCACATCGACCAGTTTCATGACTTCGGGACCACCGTTTTGGTCGATCTGGACTGCAAGGCTCATGGGTTTCTCCGTAAGAGGTAAAAACAATAGATGCCTGACTTTGCCACGAAACTCATGCCAAGGTGTGCGTCGGGGACAGTTTGGCGACAGCGGGAAAACCCGAACGCCGCTACAGTGCCCCATGCCCCAAAAACTGTCTCTCGCCACGGCCTTGCTGCTGACCGTGCCGCCGCTCATGTGGGCGGGCAATGCGGTGATCGGTCGCCTGGTCACCGACCTGGTCCCGCCCATCACGCTCAACTTTCTTCGCTGGTTCGTGGCGCTGTTCATCTTGCTGCCGCTGGCCTGGAAGGTGCTGCGCCCGGGCAGTGGCCTGTGGTCGCATTGGCGGCGTTTCGCTTTGCTCAGTTTGTTGGGCGTAGGTTGCTACAACGCGCTACAGTACTTGGCGTTGCAAACCTCCACGCCTCTGAACGTGACGCTGGTCGCCGCCAGTGGGCCGTTTTGGATGCTGGCCATCGGGGCACTTTTCTTCCAGGCCCCCGTTCGCCGCGCTCAAGTTCAAGGCGCCGTACTGTCCATTTTTGGGGTCTTGGTGGTCATGTCCCGGGGCGATTGGGCGCAACTCATGGCGGTTCGTCTGGTCACCGGCGATTTGTTCATTTTGCTGGCGGTGGCTTCGTGGTCTTGGTACAGCTGGCTGCTCAGCCGCAAAGACGAGCCCGAAACCATCCGCAACGACTGGGCCGCCTTTTTGCTGGCGCAAGTGGTTTTCGGGCTGGCTTGGTCTGGGCTGTTCGCCGGTCTGGAATGGGGCCTGACCGATGCCCAGATCACCTGGGGATGGCCTCTGGTGAGTGCCTTGGCCTTTGTGGCGGTGGGTCCGGCCGTGCTGGCCTACCGCTGCTGGGGCCTGGGTATCCAGCAGGCAGGGCCAGCGGTGGCCGGCTTTTTTGCCAACCTCACGCCGCTCTTTGCGGCCATCTTCTCGGCCGCCTTTTTGGGCGAGCTGCCGCATCTCTACCATGCTGTGGCCTTTGCGCTGATTGGGGGCGGGATTTGGGTGTCATCGCGGCCATGACACCCTCTGAAGTTCAATAAGTCCCTGGATAAGCCCCACCATCGGCCAACACGTTCTGCCCCGTCATGTAAGCCGCGTGCTGGCTGCACAAGAAGGCGCAAATCGAACCAAACTCTTGCGGGTTGCCGTAGCGCCCGGCCGGGATTTGCGCTTGCTGAATGGCGCGCATTTCTTCCACGGTTTTGCCCTGCTTTTGCGCCATGGCGGGCAAAGTCGAACGGATGCGGTCGGTGTCGAACTTGCCGGGCAGCAGGTTGTTGATGGTCACGCCTTGGCCCGCGATCTTGCTGCGCGAGGTGCCGGCCACAAAACCCGTCAAGCCACTGCGGGCGCCATTGGACAAGCCCAGCACATCGATGGGCGATTTCACCGAGCTGGAGGTGATGTTCACAATGCGGCCAAAGCCGCGAGCGGCCATGCCGTCCACCGTGGCTTTGATCAGCTCGATGGGCGTGAGCATGTTGGCGTCAATCGCCTTGATCCAGGCCTCACGGTCCCAGTCGCGGAAATCGCCGGGGGGCGGGCCACCCGCGTTGGTGACCACGATGTCGTAGTCTTGGCCGGGGCCACCTGCCACGTTCCAAATGGCTTCGCGCCCGGCTTCGGTGGTGATGTCTTGTGCCACCGCAATCAATTGGACTTGGCCACCGGTCTCAAGTCGCAGGTCATCCACCGCCTTGTTCAGCACCTCGGCACCACGGGCTACCATGACCACGTTCACGCCTTCGAGCGCCAAGGCGCGCGCACAACCCCAGCCCAAGCCTTTGCTCGCGCCACCCACCAAAGCCCATTTGCCTGCAATGCCCAAATCCATGTCAATCTCCCGAAAGTTAATTTGTGCGGCCCGCTGGCCGCGTCACCCAAAACACACCACTGACCACCAGGCCAGTGCCAGCAACGATCCACGCGTTGAACGGCTCGTCCAAAATCAACACCCCCATCGAAATGGTGGACATGGGACCGATCATGCCCGTCTGCGCCGTCAGCCCCGGACCGATGCGCTCAATCGCCATCATGACCAGCAACACCGGCAACGCTGTGCAAGCCGTGGCGTTGAGCACCGACAACCAGAGTACCGGCTCGGGCACCAAGGCGGCTTCCCAGGGCCTGAGCAGGGCAAACTGCAGCAGGCAAAAAAAGCACGCCACCGTGGTGGCCAAACCCGCCAGCCGCAAGGAACCCAGGCGCTGCACCAACTGGCCGCTGTAAGTCATGTACAGCGCATAGGTGAAGGCGCTGGTGAACACCAGCAAGGCGCCCAAGGCGACATTCGCGCCCGCCAGAGTGACCTCGTGCCCGAACACCAGCAAGACACCGGCGTAGCTGATGGCCATGGCCACCGCTTGGCGAGTGGTGATGCGCTTTTTGAACAGCACCCAACCCAGCACCAGCACCAGCGTGGGGTTGAGGTACAAGATCAGCCGCTCCAACGAGGCACTGACAAACTCCAAGCCCCAAAAATCCAGAAAACTCGACAGGTAGTAGCCGCAAAAGCCCAAACCAATCACACCCAGCCAGTCACGCCGTGTGAGCGGGTCCTTGCCCCGCCCCGCCCACCAAGCCATGAGCAAGAACAAGGGCAGCGCAAACAGCATGCGGTACATCAGGAGGGTGACCGCGTCCACGCCATGGCGGTAAGCCAGTTTGACGATGATGGCCTTGCCGCTGAAGGCGATCGAGCCTGCCGCCGCCAGCAGCAGGCCCGAGGTCATCTTCGACGGGTGGCTGACCTGCATCAAAAGCCGACGGCCTGCCCATCGCGGCGCGGGTCGCTGGCGGCTTGGTATCCCTCGACAGACGGATCGCCCATGCGCCAGATGAACTGGCCCGCGCCAAAGTCCTGATAGGAGTCGTTGATGACGTCCAGCTGGTGGCCACGGGCGATCAACTCTTGCACAGTGGCCCCGTTCATGGCGGCTTCAACGTTGATGTTCAGGCCTGTGTTGAAGCGCCAACGGGGTGCATCGCATGCGGCTTGGGGGTTTTGGCCGTAGTCGAGCATGCGCACCAGGGTTTGCATGTGGCCTTGAGGCTGCATGTTGCCGCCCATCACGCCGAAGCTCATCACCGGCTGGCCGTCTTGGGTCAAAAAGGCAGGGATGATGGTTTGGAAAGGCCGCTTGCCAGGCAAGACCAAATTGGCGGGGTTGGGGCCTTGCACATCGGTGCTGAAACCGTGGCCCCGGTTTTGCAAGCTGATGCCGTAAGTGGGCTCCACCACGCCGGAACCAAAGCCCATGAAGTTGCTCTGGATGAAGCTGATCATCATGCCGCTTTCATCGGCCGCCGTCAGGTAAATCGTGCCGCCTTTGACCGGGTTGCCGGCCTTGAAGTCTTGCGCCTTTTTCATGTCAATCAACTTGGCGCGGCCGGCCAAATAAGCCGGGTCCAGCATTTGCTCAGGCGGCAATTCCATGAAGCGCGGATCGGCCACGTAGCGGTACACGTCGGCAAAGGCCAGCTTCATGGCCTCGATCTGCAAGTGCTGCGAGTCGGCGCTGTCCACCTTGTGGCTGGCCAGGTCGAAGTGAGACAAGATGCCCAGAGCGATCAGCGCGGCGATGCCTTGGCCGTTGGGCGGAATCTCGTGCAGGGTGTAGCCCCGGTAGTCCTGCGCCATGGGCTTGACCCATTCGGGCTTGAAGTCGGCCAGGTCTTTGGCGGTGATGCTGCCGCCGTTGTCTTTGGCAAAGCGCTCGATCGCTTCGGCAATCTCACCGCCGTAAAGCGCTTGGCCCTTGGTCGCGGCAATGGCTTTGAGGCCCCGCGCTGCGTTTTTGAACTGGAACAACTCACCCACTTGGGGTGCACGGCCCCAGGGCAAAAAGCTTTGTGCAAAGCCCGGTTGCGACTGCAGCTCGGGCGTGGCAGCGGCCCATTTTTGCTGCACCACCACCGGGATCAAATAACCGCGTTCGGCCACCTCAATGGCGGGCTCCAACAAATCGGCGAAAGGCAGTTTGCCAAAACGCTCATTCAAGGCCACCCAACAGGCCACTGCACCGGGCACGGTGACCGAGTCAAACCCGCGCTTGGGGGGTGTCTTGGCATCTTGACCGTACTTGCGGTGAAAGTACTCGGGCGTCCAGGTGGCAGGGGCTGGGCCGGATGAATTGAGGCCGTGCAGTTCTTTGCCGTCCCACAAAATCGCGAACGCGTCCGAACCCAATCCGCAGCTCACCGGCTCGGTCAAGGTGAGGACGGCAGCAGCAGCGATGGCGGCATCGACCGCGTTGCCGCCCTTGAGCATCATGCGCAAGCCCGCTTGGGCGGCCAGAGGATGGGAGGTGGACACCACGTTGCGCGCAAACAGCGGCAAGCGGGTGCTGGTGTAGGGGAACTGGTAATCGAAGTTCATGTCAGTCCAATGTGATCTTGCGTTCAGTGATGGTCTTTTTCCATTTGGCCGATTCCTTCGCCAGCATGGTGGTGAATTGCGCAGGTGTGCCGCCCACCGGTTCAATGCCGAAACGCTGAAGCTTATCGAGAACCTCAGGGTCTTGCAGCACCTGGTTGGCGGCGGTGTTGACCCGGCTCACCACATCGGCCGGCAAGCCTTTGGGACCAAACAGACCAAACCAGGTGTTGGATTCGTAACCGGGCAGCACATCGGCGATCGGCGGGACCCCAGGGGCCAAGGGCGTGGCTTTGAGCGAGGTCACGCCCAGCGCGCGCAAACGGCCGTCGCGCACGTGGGGCAAGCCTGTGGGCAAGCTGTCAAACAGCACATCCACCTTGCCACTGACCAGATCGGGAATGGCCAGGGCCGTGCCCTTGTAAGGGATATGAACGACAAACAACTCGGCTTGCGCCTTGAACAGTTCGGCCGTCAATTGAACGATGGTGCCATTGCCACTCGATGCGTAATTCAGGCGTCCCGGATTCTTTTTGGCGTAGTCGATCCATTCCTTGACGGTTTTTGCGGGTGAACTGTTGGGCACCAACATGATGCTCGGCGCATTGCCCACCTGGCTGATGGGGGTGAAGTCTTTCACCGCGTCATAGGGCATCCGGGGGTTGAGGTTGGGACCAATCGAGTGCGTGCTCGATGTGGCCAGCAACAAGATGTAGCCATCAGGCTGGGCCTTTGCCACCAGGTCTGAGCCCAAGGTGCCGCCTGCACCGGGGCGGTTTTCGACCACCAAAGAGGTGCCCATTTTCTCGCTGAGCTTTTGCGACAGCGTGCGGGCAAACAAGTCGGTTGCGCCACCGGCCGGAAAGGGCACGATCAGCCGCACAGGTTTGGTGGGATAAGACTGCGCCTGAACCAGGCCCAGCCCTGCCAGAGCCAGCGTGAGCGCGCACGCGCCACGAAGCCAATTTCTTTTTTGCATTTCAACACTCCTGTCGGGGATCCATCCACTTGATTGCTCTTCGAATTCTCACAGAGCTGCGCTGTTTTGGCTGCGCCCAAGTGACAAGACCATGGGCAACGCAGGCGAGGCCGCCTCAAGCAAAAACGGCCTCCAAGGAGGCCGTTTTGAGCGAGAGGACAATCCGAACTCACTCTTCGACGAAAGCCTCTTGGCGTTTGGACTTGATCGATGGCAAAGCCACAATGATCAAAAGAAGCACCGCCGCGGCCAACAAGCTGGCCGACAAAGGACGCGTCACAAACACGCTCCAGTCACCACGCGAGAGCAACATGGCGCGGCGCAGGTTTTCTTCCATCATCGGGCCCAAAATGAAGCCCAGCAGCAAGGGTGCAGGCTCCATGCCCAGTTTGATGAAACCGTAGCCAATCACACCAAACATCGCCACCATCCAGATGTCGAAGGTGTTGTTGTTGGTGGAATACACACCGATCGCACAGAACAACACGATGGCCGGGAACAACCAACGGTAAGGCACCGACAACAACTTGATCCAGATGCCAATCAAAGGCAGGTTCAAGATGATGAGCATGGCGTTGCCAATCCACATCGAGGCGATCAGGCCCCAGAACAACTCGGGGTTGCTCGTCATCACCTGAGGGCCAGGCTGGATGTTGTGGATCGTCATCGCACCCACCATCAAAGCCATCACCGCATTGGGTGGAATGCCCAACGTCAACAAAGGAATGAAAGAGGTTTGCGAAGCGGCATTGTTGGCCGATTCAGGGGCTGCCACACCGCGGATGTTGCCTTGACCAAAAGGCACTTCACCTGCAGACAGCTTGGTTTTCTTCTCGATGGTGTAGGCCGCAAAGGCCGCCAGCAAAGCGCCGCCACCGGGCAAGATGCCCAAAGCGGAACCTAAGAAAGTACCGCGCAAGACAGCAGGCACCATGCGCTTGAAGTCTTCGCCAGTGGGCAACAAACCCGTGACTTTGGCCGTGAAAACTTCGCGGTCTTCCTCAGGCTTGGACAGGTTGGAGATGATTTCGCCATAACCGAACACGCCCATGGCGATCACGATGAAGCCCACGCCGTCGGTCAACTCAGGAATATCGAAGCTGAAACGTGCCACACCCGAGTTCACGTCGGTGCCGATCAAGCCCATCAGCAAGCCCAACACGATCATGCCCACCGCCTTGATGAGCGAGCCCGAGGCCAACACCACCGCGCCGATGAGGCCCAAGACCATCAAGGAGAAGTATTCGGCGGGGCCGAACTTGAAAGCCACTTCGGTCAAGGGGGCTGCGAATGCCGCCAGGATCAAAGTGCCGACACAACCGGCGAAAAACGACCCCAATCCAGCTGCCGCCAAAGCGGGGCCGGCACGGCCTTTGCGGGCCATTTGGTAACCGTCGATCATGGTCACGACCGATGAGGCTTCCCCGGGTAAGTTGACCAAAATCGCGGTGGTCGACCCGCCGTATTGGGCACCGTAGTAAATACCGGCCAACATGATCAGCGCAGCCACAGGGGGCAGCGCATAGGTGGCGGGCAAGAGCATGGCGATGGTGGCCACAGGGCCCACACCAGGCAACACACCGATCAAAGTGCCGAGCAAACAGCCAAGGAAAGCGTAAAGCAGGTTTTGCAAGGTGAACGCCACCCCAAAACCGAGCGCAAGGTTGTCAAACAGTTCCATGAATTATTTCTCCTCAACCGGTGATGAAGGTAGGCCAGACGGGGAACTGCAACTTGAGCAAAAGCACAAAAGCACAGTAGCAGCCGATCGACAGGATCGTGGCCAAAATCAAGACTTCTTTGAGCTTGTAAGTGTCACCCGCCAAGCTGACCACCAAGGTGGTCCCAAAGATCGCAACGATCAAACCCATGGCGGGCAAGCCCATACTGGGCAAACCCGCCAGCAAGATACCGAACAACACGTTGCCGGCAATGATGAAGACAAGGGGCTTCCAGGCCCATGAACCGATTTTGTCACCGTCTGAGGTCTCGACCGTCAGCGCCTTGAACATGACGAACGCACCGATCAGTGCCAGCAATGAGCCCAGCAACAAGGGAAAGTAACCGGGGCCCATGCGAGCCCCAGTGCCCACGGAGTAGTTGGTGGCGCCATAGGCAAAGGCTGCACCTGCAACGGTGTAAAACAGCCCGGCAAAAAAGTCTTTCTGACTCTTGATGTTCACGAGAAATCTCCTCTGGTTTGAGTTGACGAGATTCTGCGTGAACAATCCGGTTTTGTGGATGTGGGTTACACCTATGTTTTGGCGACTAAAAACACATGGTTTACCCTGAGTTTCTGGCCCACCTCAAAGGACTTTGAGGTGGGCGCCACTCATTTGACCAAGGGCTTGAACACCTTGAGCCACAAAGAAGCGGGCCACCCCCATTGGGCTTGTAAAGCGGCGGCTGTCTGGGCCATGTCTTCGCGCGAAGGTCGGCTGGCCGTGCGTTGCGCCAACACAATGGCGTTGCCCTCTCGGGTGGGTTTGAAGGCCCAGACGGCGTCTTCGCCAAAGGCGGCGCATATTTTTTCCACGCTCTCGTCATAGCTCGAAGAGCGACCAAACAGGTTGACCGTCATGCAGCCTTGAGGCGCCAACAGCTCACGGCAGTGGCGGTAGAAATCGGGGGTGTCCAGCACCGGCGCTGCCGCTTGTTCATCGTACAAATCCACTTGCAGGGCGTCGACCGTGCCGCGCCATTCGTCTTTTTGGATTTCCAGCGACGCATCGGCCAGCACCACGCGTAAGCGTTCGTCGTCGAGTGGCAGGCGGAACCAGCCCCGGCAAGCGTGCAGCACACCGGGGTTCAGTTCCACAGCGGTGCAGGTCATCTTGAGTTTTTTGTAGCAAAACTTGGTGATGGTGCCTGCGCCCAAACCCAGCTGCATGGCGTGTGCGCCCTTGACCTCGCCAGGCGGGAAGAACAAGAGCCAGGCAAACATGCGCTGCACATATTCCAGCTCAATGTCGAAGGGGCGGTCCAGGAACATCGAGCCCTGAATCCACTCGGTGCCCAGATGCAGGTAACGGATCTCGCCGTCTTCGGAGAAATTGACTTCGGGCAACTCAAGGCTGGAAACAGCGGCTTTTTTTCGGGTCATGGGGGCAGATGGTACAGAGGCCCATGGGCCAACTTGGGCAGCACGCGGCAGGCATTGGCGCAGGTGGCTTGGGCCAGATCGGCCAGCGACAGCCCCCGCAACTCGGCCAACACCTGCGCAATGCGCGGCAATTGTGCCGGGCTGTTGCGCCCTTGAACTGCACCTTTCGCGCGTTGCTCGGCGGTTTGGTAAAGCCATTGCGGCGGGATGTCGGGCGCATCGGTTTCCAGCACCAAAGCGCTCAGTGGCAGATCGCAGGCCAGGCGTCGCAACCGCAAAGAACGCTCGTAACTCAGGGTGCCGCCAAAGCCCAACGCAAAACCCATGTCCACAAAAGCCAGTGCTTGCTGTGCGCTGCCATTGAAAGCGTGCGCGATGCCTGAAGCGATGCGGCACTGGCGCAAGCCTTTGAGCAACAAATCGGCCGAGCGCCGCACATGCAAGACGACGGGCAAGCTGTGCTTTTGGGCCAACTTCAGTTGCGCGGTGTAAAAAAACCATTGGCGCTTGCGCATGTCGGGTGTGCACAGTTGCGGCACAAAAAAGTCCAAACCGATCTCGCCCACCGCCACCAGGCGCGGGTCATCGCGCCGATCGGTCAAGGCCAAGTCCAGCGCCAACAAATCTGCCACATGCGCATGCGGCACATACAAAGGGTGAATGCCCAAAGCGTAGGCGTCTCCATGGCGTTCGGCCAGTTGTGCCACTTGAGGCCAGTGCGCCGCCTGAACCGCAGGAATCACGCAGCGCGTCACCCCTTCCTGGCGGGCAGCTTGACGCACCGCATCGCGGTCGGCGTCAAACTCGGCTGCGTCCAGGTGGCAGTGCGTGTCAATCCACATGCCGCAGGTCCATTCTCACGCTGGCTCAAACAGGCGCTTGCAGCACACCTTTGACCAGGTGCAGCTGCCGGTCGCAGCGCGCGGCCAGGGCTTGGTCGTGCGTGACCACCACAAAAGCGGTGCCGCGCTCACGGGCCAGTTGCAACATCATCGCGAACACACCGTCGGCGGTTTCACGGTCCAGATTGCCAGTGGGCTCGTCGGCCAGCACACAGGCCGGGTCATTCACCAAAGCTCGGGCCAGCGCGACACGCTGACGTTCGCCACCCGACAATTCAGAAGGCCTGTGCTGAAGTCGTTCACCCAAGCCCACACGCTGCAGCCAAGCCGTGGCCACGGCTGCAGCTTCGCTGCGGTCTTGGCGGCGAATCCACAAGGGCATGGCCACGTTGTCCATGGCGCTGAACTCGGGCAGCAAATGGTGAAACTGGTACACAAACCCCAAACAGCGGTTGCGCCACTGGCCTTGCTCGGCAGCACTCAAGTCCGAGAGCCCTTGCCCCTGCAGCTGCACGCTGCCCCGAGTCGGCGCATCCAGACCGCCCAGCAAATGCAGCAAGGTGCTTTTGCCCGAGCCCGAAGCGCCCACGATAGCGAGGGTTTCGCCCGCGTGCACAGCCAGGTCGACGCCTTGCAGGACGGTCACGTCCAGCCGTCCTTCGGTGAAGCGCTTGGTCAGGCCTTGGGCGCTCAGCACCACCGGGCTTGTCATGTCATTCATAGCGCAGCGCCTCTGCCGGGTTGACTTGGCTGGCGCGCCAGCTGGGGTAGAGCGTGGCCACAAAAGCCAACACCAAAGCGATGATCGCCACCGGCCCAATGTCACTGGCCAGCGGCTCGCTGGGCATGCGACTGATCAGATAGATGTCGCGCGGCAAGAAGCTGGCGTTGAACAGCGTTTCCAGGGCGGGCACGATGACATCGATGTTAAAAGCCACCAACAGGCCCAGCCCCAAACCACCCATGGTGCCGATCACCCCCACTGTCGCCCCTTGAACCACAAAAATACCCATGATGCTGAGCGGGCTGGCCCCCAGCGTGCGCAAGATCGCGATGTCGGCGCGCTTGTCGGTCACCGTCATCACCAAGGTGCTCACCAAGTTGAAAGCCGCCACCGCCACGATGAGCGTGAGGATGATGAACATCATGCGTTTTTCAACCTGCACAGCAGCAAACCAGGTCTTGTTTTGCTGGGTCCAGTCGCGCACAAAAAACTGTGGCCCCAGGTCCCGCTGCAGATCACGCGCCACCTCGCGGGCCAGATGCAAATCGCGCAATTTCAGGCGCACCCCACTGGGGCCCTCCAGCCGGAACATGCGTGCAGCATCCGCGACATGCATGAGCGCCAGGGCCGAGTCGTACTCGTAATGTCCGGAAGAAAAAGTGCCCACCACACCCATTTGCTTCATGCGCGGCATGACCCCGGCCGGGGTGACTTGGCCCGATGGAGACACCAGCGTCACCGGGTCTCCGCTTTGCAGGCCCAAGTTGTTGGCCAGGTCACGGCCCAGCACCAGGCTGAACTCGCCGGGTTTGAGCCCCATCAACACCCACGCTTGGGTGTCGCTTGACAGATCACTGACCTCGGGTTCCAGCACCGGGTCAATGCCGCGAACCAGCACACCTTTCATGTCTTCCCCCCGTGCCAGCAAAGCTTGGGCGGTGATGAAAGGCGCAGCGCCCAGCACCTGCGGATGCGCTTTCATTCGGGCCAACAGTGCTGGCATATCGGTCACGGCTGCACCGTCTGTGGCATACACCTCAATGTGCGAGACCACACCGAGCATGCGGTCGCGGACTTCTTTTTGAAACCCATTCATGACGCTCAGCACGATGACCAGGGCTGCCACACCCAAGCCGATGCCCAACATGGACACGCCCGAAATAAAGGAAATGAAGCCGTTGCGCCGAGTGGCACGGCCTGCGCGCGTGTAGCGCCAACCCAGCACCAGCTCGTAAGGAATGTTTTTGAAAAAAGCCATAAGCCGCTATTGTGACCAATCAACCGTGCCCCCAAAAATAGACGGGTCCGCAGCACTCGCAGGGGCCTGGGTCGCTCAGTACCTGGCTAGCCCGCTGCGCTGCATTTGGCGTGACGCCCAAGTGGCGCTCAAGGACAACACGCCGCAAACGGCCATCACACCCAGATAATGACCGCTCACGTCGAAGACGGCACCGGCCAGCACCGGTCCCAGCAAATTGCCAAAGGCCGCACCGCTGTAAAGCGTTCCCACCACGCTGGCCACCGACTTGCCGCCAAAGTAATCCATGCAAATGGCCGGCAAAAGCGACACGATGCTGCCATAGCTCAGCCCAAACCACAGTGCAAACACCACCAACAGGCCCTGCCCACCCGCCGCACCCCACAACAGATACGACGCACCCATGGACAACTGCATCAGCACCAGGGTCTGCGCGCGGCCCAGCCGATCGGCCAGCCAACCAATGGCAAAGCGCCCGACCAAACTGCCCACGCCAATCAAACCCACCAGCCCCACCGCAAAGGCTTCGCCCAAACCCAAATCACGCGCCGAAGCCGATACATGGGCAAAAGGAATGAACATCACGGGGGAGGCCAGCACGGTGGCCAGGTACAGCCAGCGGAAGGTCGGGGTTCGCAGCGTTTCGCGCAAACTCAAGCCTGAGGAGGAGCCGCCGCCCGCACCCGAGGTGGCCTGTACCCCTGGGGCGCGACGCAGCAACCCTGCTGCCAAAAGCCCCAGCAGCAACACCACCAAGGCCAGCAGTTGCATGGCTTCGCGCCAGGGTATGGGTCCAATCGCCATGGCCACCAGCACGGGGACCAGCAAAGTGCCTGCGCCAACGCCCGAGCTGGCAATGCCCCCCGCCAGTCCCCTGCGGGTGGTGAACCAAGGTTGCACGCTGGCAATCGAGGGGGTGTAGACCAGCGCAATGCCCAGGCCCACCAACAAGCCGTAACTGAGATACACCGCCCACAAAGAAGTTGCCCAGCTGGTGGCCAGCAGGCCCACCGCCATCAAGATCATGCCTGCCGAGCACACGATGCGTGGGCCAAAACGGTCGGCCAACATGCCGCCGCCCGCACCGAACACAAAGTAGACAAAGCCCGACAGACCAAAAATCCAGGACACATCGGCCCGCTTCGCCGAGAACTCGGCGGCGAACGACTCAAAAAATGCCGCAAACGAGTACGACACCCCAAAGATCAGCGCCAGGCACACAAAGGTGGCCCAAACCATCACCCAGGCGTAGGGGGTTTCTTTCATCTTGTCTCCGGTTCTTTCGAGGTGCAAGCCATTGTGCCTTTGAAGCCCTGCGCATGGACCGGTTGGGTGACAGACCTATCTCGGCCGGGGATCTTGTCCTTGACCCCTAGGCATGCCCTCTTGAATCAGAGGATTCCAATCCAGAGTGCACCTTGCCCCCTGGGTTTGCCCATAATGAAGCATCCATTGCCAAAAAGGCCCCCGATGAACACCACAGAACGTGACCAGCTGCAGCAATTTTTGAGCGCTTTGCGCCAGACCCGTGCTGACCCGAAAGACCCTACGGCAGACAGCCTCATCCGAGAAGCGGTCGGTTCGCAAGCCGACGCCCCCTATTTGCTGGTGCAACGGGCCATGGGTTTGGGCTTTGCGCTGGAGGCGGCTCAGGGCCGAATTCAGCAACTGGAGACGCAATGCGCTCAGCACTTGGAACAACTGGCCCAAATGCAAAAAAGCCCAGCAGGACAATCGTCTGCACCGGCCGCCAACGGGTCTTGGATGTCCGGTGCACAGGCCTGGGGCCGTGGGAGTGAAACACCCTCGCAGTCCTCGCCAACCCCCGCAACCCGTTTCTCGAACAGCGCCCCTGTGGGTGCACGCGCAGCGGCCATGCCTGCCCCAGCGGCTGCCCCCGCCAGCGCCTGGGGTGGCGGCATGATGGCCCAAATGGCCACCACCGCAGCGGGCGTGGTGGCCGGCGGCTTGTTGTTTCAGGGCATGCAAAACCTGATGGGGAGCCACAAACCCTCGCCCGAGTCACAGGCCGCATCACCCCTGAGCGACACCCAAAATGAAACATTGCACGGTCTGGACACGCCACAGGCTTCGGCAGACGATGCGGGCGACGCCTCTTGGGACACCGGCGAAGACTGGGCTTGATCCCAAGTACTAAAAACCCGCCACGCCCTGAAAGCCACCCATGGAACCCGATCGCCCCCCGCACACCTCCAAAAGCCTCGAAGACGTGGTGCTCAAATTCATTGAAAAGAACAACCGGGCCATATGGGCGGTCATTTTTGCCATCGCGCTGGCGGTGATCTACGCCATGAACGCGGCTTGAAGCGCTCCCCATTCAAACCTGAAAGGTCATGGGGGGCCTGCGACAATCACAGCCCATGCACCTGATCATTCCCTATGCAGCCAGTCACAACCTCAACGGCCCTGAGGTCTGGGCCAGTTTGCAACTGCCCCATTTGCAAGCCCTGCTGGGCTTGATGCAGCGCCAGCAGGTGCTGCAAACGCCTGAAAATCCCGCACTGCACCTGCCGCACGAACGGCTGCAAGCCCAAGCCTTGGGCTGGCCCCTTGAGGCACCCGCCCTCCCCTGGGCCGCATGGAACTCGGCGCAACAAGGCCTGCACAGCACCCAAGCCCAAGCCTGGATGACGCCCTGCCACTGGCAAGTCGGCATGGACCAGGTGGTGATGGCCGACCCAGAGCATTTGCAACTGTCAGACCCAGAGTCGCAGCAACTGCTGCAGGCCATGCAACCGTTTTTACAAGAAGACGGCTTGCAAGTGACTTGGCACAGCGCTTTGCTCTGGCATGCGCAAGGCACCATGTTGGCCGACCTGCCCAGCGCCTCGCTCGACCGGGTGATTGGCCAAAACGTGAAAGACTGGATACCCCATAACCCCCCGGCCCGGCACCTGCAACGCCTGCAAAGCGAGATGCAGATGTTGCTGTACAACCACCCGGTGAACGACGCCCGCGATGCCCGCAGGCAGCACACCGTGAACGCGTTTTGGCTGCATGGCGCGGGTCAGCTGCAAGAGGGCACTCCTGCCATGGCGCAGCCCGTGAGCCTGACCACCGCCTTGCGCTCCAGTGCCTTGCATGGGCGCGCTCAGGTCTGGTGCCAAGCTTGGCAGCAGCTCGATGCCACGGCCGTGGCCGACCTGTTGCAACACATCAAAACCACGGGCCAAGGCACACTCAGCCTGTGCAGCGAGCACACCGCCCACACCTACAACGCTGCGCCTGTCGCCTGGCACCAGCGGCTCTCCCGGCTGTTCAAACCCCCATCCCCTGCAGCGGCACTCCAAGCCCTCATCACCGCCTGATCCACCCATGAATTTGCTCACCCGAGATGTGCCCCCCCGCAGCGCCTGGGCGCTGGAACAAGCGGGCATCCACCCGCTGCTGGCCCGCATTTACGCCGCCCGTGGCGTGCAGTCCAAAGACGAACTCGACGATGCCCTGAACCTGCTGCTGCTGCCAGCCAGCATGTTGGGCACTTCAGAGGCGGCCAAGCTCCTGGCCGACGCCATGGCGCAAAACAAGCGCCTGTGCATCGTGGCCGATTACGACTGCGACGGTGCGACCGCCTGCGCCGTGGGCGTGCGCGGCCTGCGCATGCTGGGGGCACGCAACGTGAGCTACCTGGTGCCCGACCGCGTAGTCGATGGCTATGGCCTCACACCTCCGATTGCCGAGCGTGTGCACCAGCAAGGTGCCGATGTCCTGATCACGGTGGACAACGGCATCGCCAGCGTAGCGGGCGTGCAAAAGGCGCAAGCCTTGGGTCTGCAGGTGCTGGTGACCGACCACCATTTGCCCGGCAACGAATTGCCCAGTGCCGAAGTCATTGTCAACCCCAACCAGCCCGGTTGTAGCTTCACCAGCAAATCCATCGCCGGCGTGGGCGTCATGTTTTACGTGCTGCTGGCCCTGCGGGCCGAGCTGCGCCAGCGTGGCATTTTTGACGCCAGCAACCAGCCCCGATTAGACGCCCTGCTGCCCTTGGTCGCTTTGGGCACGGTGGCCGACGTGGTCAAGCTCGACGCCAACAACCGCCGCCTGGTGGCCCAGGGCCTGCGCCGCGTACGGGCCGGGGCTTTGCCACCCGGAATGTCTGCGCTCATGCGGGCAGCGGGCCGCGAAACGGCCAAAGCCAGCACGTTTGATTTTGGCTTCGCCTTGGGGCCACGCATCAACGCCGCAGGACGGCTTGCCGACATGACGCTGGGCATCGAATGCCTGCTGACCGACGACGCGGGCCGCGCCGACGAGTTGGCCAGGCAACTGGACGCGATCAACCGCGAGCGCCGCGTGATCGAAGGCGACATGCGCGAGATGGCCATGGACATGGCCGAATCGCTGTTTGACGAAGGCGACGAACCGCCCCCCGCGATTTGTGTGTTCGACCCGGATTTTCACGAAGGCGTGGTGGGCATCGTAGCCTCGCGCATCAAGGACAAACTGCACCGCCCCACCTTTGTGTTTGCAGCCAGCAGCGCCCCGGGCAAAGAGCACGAACTCAAGGGCTCAGGTCGCTCGATTGCAGGTTTTCATTTGCGCGACGCGCTCGATTTGGTGGCCAAACGCGCCCCGGGCGTGTTGCTGCGCTTTGGCGGCCACGCCATGGCAGCAGGTTGCACCATTGCCGAAGAACACCTGGAGGTGTTCGAAGAAACCCTGAACCAGGTGGCCTTGGAGTGGCTCGACGCGGCCACGCTGCAACGCCGCCTGGAAACCGATGGCCCATTGCCTGCGGAGTACCGCCGGGTCGACCTGGTGGAGATGCTGCACCACGAAGTCTGGGGTCAAGGCTTTGCACCGCCCGTGTTTTGCGAGGAGATCGAGGTTTTGTCGCAGCGCTTGGTGGGCGAAAAACACCTGTCGCTCAAGATGAAGCACCAGGGCCAGCCAGTCGACGGGATCTGGTTTGGCCGCACCGAGCCATTGCCTGCCAAGGTGAAACTGGCTTACCGACTGGACGCCGACGAATGGCAAGGCCAAAAGCGCGTGCGCTTTTTGGTGGAAGGCGCAGAGTTTTGAGTTTCAGTGCTGGGTCGCGACCTTGGCTTGCAAGGCGTTGAGCACGGGCGTCGAAACCAAACCCGACACATCACCACCGAGTTTGGAGATTTCGCGCACCAGTGTGCTGCTGATGTGCTGCACGCCCGCGCTGGTGTGCAAAAACACGGTGTCCAGCTCAGGGGCCAAATGGCGGTTCATGCCGGCCATTTGCGTTTCGTAGTCGTAATCGGTCACCGAGCGCAGGCCGCGCACGATCACCTGGGCATGTTGCGCACGCACAAACTCCACGATCAAGCCTTCAAATGGCAACGCTTTCACATTGGGGCAGTCGGCCATCGCAGCTTGGGCCAGCGCCAAGCGCTCGTCCAAGGTGAACATCGTGTTTTTGTGGTGCGCCCGGGCCACGGCGATGATGACCAGGTCAAACATCTGGGCCGCACGGCGGATGGCGTCTTCGTGGCCCAGCGTCAGCGGGTCAAACGTGCCGGAATAAACAACGGTCACGCCTTCTTTGGCAGGTGGGTTCATGCAGCGTCTCCTTCCTTGGAGGGGTTCATGGTGGCGCGGGTCTGGGTGGTGTCGGTGGCCAGCGGCGGTGAACTGGGCAAGGCGTCCAGACTGACATGTTGCAGCAAATGCGCATGCACTGCGCCCGCTTTGAGGTGGCGCTCGCAGTGCAAGCCCAAAGCGCCGAGCGCCTCAGTGGGCCAAGCCACGGGGGCTTCCAGGTAAATCCAGCCGCCCTCAGGCACCGCACGGGCAGCAGCTTTCAGTGCAGGCTCAAACAAAGGGCCGTCAAAGGGCGGGTCGATGAAAACCAAGTCCACACTGCCCGAGGGCAAACGCAGCAAGGCGGCCACACCATCGCCGCGTTGCACGCTGACCATGCTGGCTTGGAGGCGGGCGGCGTTGCCTTGCAAATCGCGCACCAGCACAGCGTCTTGCTCGACCATCAACACATGGCCCGCGCCGCGCGAGGCGGCCTCAAGGCCGAGCACGCCCGTGCCCGCAAACGCATCCACACAGCGCCAGCCGCTCAGGTCCTGGCCCAGCCAGTTGAACAGTGTTTCGCGCACGCGGTCAGGTGTAGGGCGCAGGCCCGGCTTGTCCAACACCTTCAGGCGCGTGCGCCGCCACTGCCCACCGATGATGCGCACTTCGTGCGAGGACGGACCTTTGGGCACCGGATTTTTGGGCTTTTTGGCCGCCGCATGGCGGGCTGCACCGCTGAGGGGGGGGCGTTGGGTGGAAGCTGAAGACATAGCTTGCGAGTGTAAAGGCCCCAAACCTCCAGGCCTTTCAGGGTTGACCGCCCACCACCACGGTGACCATGCGGTCAGGTTGCAGCACACGAACCATGGCCCTTTGAATGTGGGCTGCAGTCACGCGCTCGATCTGCTGGGTCCAAGTGTCCAAGTAATCCAAGGGCAAACGGTTCCAGGCGATGTTGGCCACGTTGTCCAGCAACTTGCGGTTGCTGTCGATGCGCAGCGCAAAGCCACCCACCAAATTGGATTTGGCGGCCAGCAATTCGGCCTCGGTGGGGCCATCGCGCACAAACGCTTGCACCACTTCTTTGGCCACCCCCACCGCTTGCGCGGCTTGATCGGGCCGTGTTTGCAAGCCCACAGCAAAGGCCCCCGCGTGCAGGCCCGGAGAGAAATAGCTGTACACGCTGTAGCTCAGTCCGCGTTTTTCGCGCACCTGCTCGGTCAAGCGAGAGACAAAGCCGCCACCGCCCAAAATGTGGTTGCCCAAGAGCAGTGCAAAAAAGTCAGGGTCGGTGCGTTTGTACCCGGGCTGGCCGATCAGCACATGGGCTTGGGCCGATTCAAACGGCACACTCAGGCTTTGCGCTGCGGCCAAAGGGGCCACTTCGGGCACGGGCGGCAAGCTCTGGCAGCCGGATTCGCGCGGCCACTGCGCCAGCAGGCGCTGCACCAAGGCGTCGGTTTGGTTGCGGGTCAAAGCACCCACCACGCTGACGGTGGCACGACAAGCCCGCAGGGCTTGGGCGTGCAGGCTTTGGAGACCTTGGACCCCAATGCGCGACAAGCTTTCAGGCGTCATGCGAAAGCCATAAGGGTGCGTGCCATAAACGGCCTGTGCAAAGCGTTGCTGCACCAAGGTACCCGGCTTGGTCAAGGACTCACGGATGGAAGCGCTGATGCGTTCGCGGTCTCGCAGCCACAAAGCCTCAGGAAACGCCGGGTGGGCCATTTGGCGTGCGGCCAAGGCCACGGCTTTGTCCAGCAAGTCGGGGTAGCTCAGGCTGCGCAGGGCAAAGCTCATGCGGTCGCCCCCCGCACTCGCCCCAAAGCTCGCCCCCAAGTCGGCCCAAGCCTCACCGATCTGGTTTTCGTCCATGGCTTTCGGGTAAGGACCTTGGCCATCTGGCTCGGCCCGCGTGCCGTTGGCCATTTGCCCAGCCATGACCGAGGCCAGGCCCGCTTGTGCAGCAGGGTCACGGCGGCTGCCTGCGTCGATGTCAATCTGTACATCGACCATGGGGATGGCATGGCTTTCAACCAGGTACACGCGTGCACCACTGGGCAAGGTCCAGTGCTGGATGGGCAACGCGGCTTGCGCCCAGGTGCAGACACTCCAGCAGGCCAGCGCCCAGCTGAACTTGAAGCAGGTTTTCCCAGCTTGGGACAAAGAAGAAGTCAATCGCAAGATGCTGTGGTTTGGCATGGCATTCACCGGGTTCAATGCCGCGCAGCCGCGGGTGCACGGCGAGGCCGGGACTGGCCCGACAAAGGCTGAGGCCGCAAGGTGGCAACGGTCAAACTGTCGTCGCCAAAGTATT
Source organism: Limnohabitans sp. Rim8 (assembly GCF_945869175.1). Classification (GTDB taxonomy): domain Bacteria; phylum Pseudomonadota; class Gammaproteobacteria; order Burkholderiales; family Burkholderiaceae_C; genus Limnohabitans_A. Next base: position 33,093 of record NZ_CAMBNZ010000015.1, read on the forward strand.
TTTGGGCGACGGCTTGCACTTGGGCTGGGGTCACTTGACGCAAGCGAGCGATCAACTGCGAACCGTGGTCCGGCGGCAAGCCCAGCGTCCAGGCCACACCCAATTCACGGGCTTGGTTGAAGACCGAGTCCAGCTTGTAAATTTCGCTGGCCACCCACTGGGTTTTGACACGCTGCAGCTCGGCCTCGTCCACGCCTTCGGTGGCCACGCGCTGGACCTGGGCACGCAAGGCGGATTCAAGCGCCTCGGGGGTTTGGCCTTTGGCAGGCACGCCTTCGAGGTAAAAAAATTGCGGGCCGCGGCCCATCAGCCCGTTGTAGGCCCCCGCGCTGTCGGCCAAGCGGTTGTCACCCTGCGTCAGGGCGCGGTCGAGGCGGGCACCGCTGTAGCCGTCGAGCACGGCAGCCAGCACCGTCAAAGCCAGGGCATCTTCGTGCTCAGGTGTAGCCGCCAAGCTGGCCAGACGTGGCACTTTGAAGGCCAGCGCCACGTACGACTGCTCAGCCGCAGCTTTGAATTCAAAGCGGCGCAGACCTTGTTGTGCGGGCTCTTCCCGGGGCTTGCGCTCAGGGACAGCGCGCGTGGGGATGCTGCCGTAATACCTGTCGGCCAGCGCCTTGACTTGCAGCGGGTCGACATCGCCCGCCACCACCACGACCGCGTTGGCGGGGGTGTACCACTTGCGGTAAAAGTCGCGGGCGTCTTGGGGGGTCATGGCGTCCAGATCGCTCATCCAGCCCACGATGGGGCGGCGGTAGGGCGAGGCCGACAAGGCGGTGGCCGAAAGCATTTCGTGTAACTGGGCGCGGGGGTTGTCCTCGGTGCGCAGGCGGCGCTCTTCTTTCACCACTTCCAGTTCCTTGACAAATTCAGCATCGGGCCACTGGTTGTTGGCAAAGCGGTCCGACTCCAGTCGCATGACCGCTTCAAGTTGGCTGGACGGGATTTGTTGGTAATAGCCGGTGTAGTCTTTGGCCGTGAAGGCGTTGTCGCGCCCACCCAAGGCCGCCACCCGCCTTGAAAATTCGCCCACCGCCAGTGTGGGGGTGCCTTTGAAGAGCATGTGCTCCAGCACATGGGCCACCCCACTGGTGCCATCGACTTCGTCCATCGAACCCACACGCAACCAAACCATGTGCACCGCCGTGGGGGCTCGGCGGTCCGGTTTCACCCACAGCGCCATGCCGTTGGCCAAGGTATAGGTGAGAACGGGCGAAGCCTGGGTGTTTTGCGGGCTTGTTGAAGGCTGCGCCCAAGCGGTCCAGGGGGTGGCCAACAAGGCCGCTGTCCAACAAAGCGCCAAAAGAAAGTTCGGTTTCATAGAATGCATGATCCTTGAAATCCTCACCATGTTCAGTTTCTTCAAAAAAAAATCCCCCACCACCGAGGGCACTTCTGCGGCCCAGCCAGCGCCAACGGCCTTGGCTGTGGCTTCAACGAAGCCAGCACCTGCAGTTTCAACAGCCCCTCAAGCCGCCAGCGCACCCCGTGAAACAATGCCTGCCGCACCTGAGGCGCGCCAAGGCTGGATGGACCGCCTGAAGGCGGGCTTGCGCAAGACCGGCTCCAGCATCACCACGGTTTTCACCGGGACGCGCATCGACGACGAACTGTATGAAGAGCTGGAAACCGCTTTGCTGGTGGCCGATACCGGGGTCAAAGCCACCGAGCATTTGCTGCAAGACCTCAAACGCCGCGTCAAAGAGAGCAAGGCCACAGACCCCTCTCAGGTCAAAGCCCTGCTGGCCGATGCCATCACCGACTTGTTGCAACCCCTGCAAAAGCCCTTGGCCATTGGCGACCACCACCCGACGGTGATCATGGTGGCAGGGGTCAACGGTGCGGGCAAAACCACCTCCATTGGCAAGCTGACCAAACACCTGGCCGACGAAGGCCTGAGCGTGCTGTTGGCCGCCGCCGACACTTTCCGCGCCGCCGCCAAAGAGCAGTTGGCCGTCTGGGCCGACCGCAACACGGTCGAAATCATCAGCCAACAAGGCGGTGACCCGGCCGCCGTGAGCTTTGATGCGGTGAGCGCTGGCCGTGCCCGGGGCCGCGATGTGGTGCTGGTGGACACGGCAGGCCGCCTGCCCACACAAACGCACCTGATGGAAGAGCTGAAAAAAATCAAGCGCGTGGTGCAAAAGGCCGACAGCAGCGCCCCGCACGAGGTGTTGTTGGTGATCGACGGCAATACAGGCCAAAACGCCTTGGCCCAGGTCAAAGCTTTTGACGACACACTGGGCCTCACCGGTCTGATTGTGACCAAACTGGACGGCACGGCCAAGGGCGGTGTGCTGTGCGCCATTGCACGGGAAAAGCCGATTCCGGTGTATTTCATTGGCGTGGGCGAAAAACTTGAAGATTTGGAGACCTTCAATGCCCGCGAATTTGCCCAAGCCCTGTTGAATTGAACGCCAGCCTGCGCCGTTTCCCAGCGCACAGACGCGCCAACCACTCTCCTTCAAAATCAGTGAAACCCCTAGACCTGTCGGCCCTCCGATGCGGGTCTTTAGCACTCCTCACCAGAGAGTGCTAATATTGGAGTATTCTGAAAGGAGTTCTGGTATGAACATTCAAACTGGTTCGCCCACCTCTGCGATCACGCTGAGCAACCCATGGGCGGTGGTGCCCTCGCTTGGCCACCTCGATGCCTACATTTCTGCGGTCAACCGCATGCCCATGCTCACCCTCGAGGAAGAGCAGGAAGCCGCCCGCCAACTCAAAGCCAATGATGACTTGGAAGCCGCTCGCAAACTCGTGCTCTCGCACCTTCGCTTGGTGGTGTCGGTTTCACGCCAATACCTGGGCTACGGCCTGCCGCAAGGCGACCTGATCCAGGAAGGCAATGTGGGCCTGATGAAGGCCGTCAAGCGTTTCGACCCCGACCAAGGCGTGCGCCTGGTCAGCTATGCCTTGCACTGGATCAAGGCCGAAATCCACGAGTACATCCTGAAAAACTGGCGCATGGTCAAAGTGGCGACCACCAAGGCCCAACGCAAACTGTTTTTCAATCTGCGCTCCATGAAGCAGGGCTTCAAGGCCGATGCGGCCGATGGCACACACCGTGACACCTTGACGCCCGAGCAAGTGGCCTCGATGGCGCACAGCCTGAACGTCAAGCGCGAAGAAGTGTTGGAGATGGAAATGCGCATGTCCGGCGGTGACGTGCTGTTGGACCCGGCACCCTCTGACGATGGCGAAAAAGCCTTTGGCCCCATCGCTTACTTGGCCGACGTGAACCACGAGCCCACCGCAATGATCGAAGCACACCAGCGGGATGTGATGGCCAGTGACGGCTTGGCCAACGCTCTGAACGTGTTGGACGAACGCAGCCGACGCATTGTGGAAGAGCGCTGGCTCAAGGTGAACGACAACGGCTCGGGCGGCATGACCCTGCACGATTTGGCCGATGAGTATGGCGTGAGCGCCGAACGCATCCGCCAGATCGAGGTGGCGGCCATGAAGAAAATGAAGAAGGCGTTGGTCGAGTTTGCTTGAATACAGCCAAGTGTTTGACCTCTGGTTCTGATACCCGGCTTGGTCCGGGTGTTTTTTCGTCCACAGTGCGCTAAAGTCAGGTCTGTTTTTTGAAAGACACCACCATGGCTGCCCGCACATCCCCAGGTTTTTCTCGCCGCCGTTTGGCCCAAGCCCTTGGCGCTGCTTTGGCTGTGGGACTGACGCCCTCTTGGGGCGTCTCATCGGCCGCTCAATGGCCCACACAAACTGTGCGCTTGGTGGTGGGTTTTCCGGCAGGCTCCAGCCCCGACCTGACGGCCCGCGCCCTGGCCGAGCCATTGTCTAAAGCCTTGGGCCAAAACGTGATCGTCGAGAACAAAGTCGGCGCGGGCGGCAACATCGCGGCAGACTTCGTGGCCAAATCCACCGACGGCCACACCCTGGGTCTGATGATCAACGGCAACATGACCATTGCCCGGATTTTGAACCCGAAGGTGCCTTATGACCCCCTCAAAGACCTTGCACCCATCAGCTTGATCGGCAAAGCACCACTGGTGCTCACCGTACCCGCCAATGCCCCCGGCCAAACCGCAGCTGAGTGGCTGAGCTTGGCCCAAACAGCGGGCGACCAACTGAGCTATGCCTCGCCCGGTGTAGGCACCGTGGCGCATTTGGGCATGGAACTGCTCAAGACCAAAGCGGGCATTGCGCCCGTGCATGTGCCTTACCCCGGGAACCCGCAAATCATCACCGCCATGCTGGGTGGTCAGGTGCAACTGGCTTTGCTGCCACCGGCCCTGTCGGCCGCACAGGTGCGCGGCGGCAAGCTGCGGGCCATCGGTGCGTCCAGCACAGGCCGCAGCCCTGTAGCCCCTGAGGTGCCCAGTCTGTCAGAGATCGGCGTGAAAGATTACCAACTCGAAATCTGGAACGCGGTGGCTGCCCCTGTGACGATGCCAGCATCCGTGGCCAGTCGCTTGTCTGCGGTGGTGAGCGAGATCGTGCGATCGCCGGAGATGCGCGCGCGTTTATTCCAGCAAGGCTGGCAGGTTGTGGGCTCTTCGCCCGAGGGCTTGCGCAATCGGGTCTTGTCCGACACCCAAGCGCTGGGCGACATCATCCGCAGCCAGAAAATCGAACAAAACTGAGGCTTTGACGCGGTGTGGGTACATCTTGGCCATGCCAGGATTTATTTCCCACTCAACAAAATTTTCACATCCGCCGCCAAAGCTTCCGCGCCGCTGGCATGGCGGTTGTACAAGCGGATTCGGCCTTGCGGGTCGAAAGTGAAGCTGCCCGCCGAGTGGTCCATGGTGTAGCTGGTGGGCGTTTTGCCCTCTACCTTTTTGTAGTAAATCTTGAAGTCTTTGGTCACTTTGGGCAGTTGCTCCGCTGTGGGTCGCAAGGCCACAAAATCCGGACCGAAATTGGCCATATAGGCTTTGAGCAATTCGGGCGTGTCACGCTCGGGGTCGACGGTGATGAAGACGCTCTGGAGTTTGGCCCCGTCGGCACCCAAGAGCTGTTGAGCCTGGGCCATTTCCTGCAAAGCCGTGGGGCACACATCGGGGCACTGGGTGAAACCAAAAAACACCACCACCGCCTTGCCCGCAAAATCCTTGAGCGTGCGCACTTGCCCGTTTTGGTCGCTCAGTTCCCAGCCTTGGGCATAGTCGGCTCCGGTGATGTCCACGCCGCGAAATGAAGGCTTGTCCTCGCCGCAGCCGCTCAAGCCCCACACCACGCTGGCCAAACCCAAGACCAGGGCGGCTCTTGTCAATAGTCTGCGTTGCAACATGCCTGGGGCCTCAGAAAATGTAGTGGTCCAGCAGCAAAGCGGCAAACAAGGCGCTCAGGTGGATCAAGGAAAAACGGAAGGTCTTGCGGGCCAACTCGTCAGAGTAAGCGCGGTAAAGCGCCACCGCATAGCCGATGAAGCCGATGCTCAGCAGCACCGCCACCACCAGGTAAAGCCACGAACTCATGCCATAGACAAACGGCATCAAACAAGACGCCATCAGCACGATGGTGTAAAGCAAGATCTGCAGACGGGTGAATTCGTTGCCGTGCGTCACAGGCAACATGGGCAGGCCCGACTTGCGGTAATCCTCCACCCGGTACAAGGCCAGCGCCCAAAAGTGCGGTGGGGTCCACAAGAAGATGATCAAGAACAAGATCAGCGCCTCGGGGCCGACTTGTCCTGTCATGGCCGCCCAGCCCAACACCGGCGGCATGGCGCCACTGGCGCCGCCAATCACGATGTTTTGAGGCGTGAGCGGCTTCAAAATCACGGTGTAGACGATGGCATAACCCACAAAGGTGGCAAAGGTGAGCCACATCGTGAGGGGATTGACAAACACATAAAGCACGAACGATCCCAAGGCACACAAGGCAGCAGAAAACACCAAGGCCTGGCGGTCGCTCAGCTCGCCTTTGGCGGTGGGTCGCCAAGCGGTGCGTTTCATTTTGGAATCGATGGTTTTTTCAACCAAGCAGTTGAAGGCCGCCGCTGCACCAGACACCAGCCAGATACCGATGCATGACCACAAACCCAGCTTCAACTCGGCCAGACTCGGCACGCCGGGCACGGCCAGCACCATGCCGATCAGCGCACAAAAAACAATCAACTGCACCACACGCGGCTTGGTCAATGCGTAATATTGACGCCAAGTGGAGTGAGGCATCGGGGCTGTGACGGCAGTCATGTGAGAGACTTTTTCAAAAGGGAGGGTGAACGTGAATTATCGGCGCGACCCATGCTCAAGGCCCAGGTCAAGGTGAGGACCATGGCAGCAGCTCCGCCCGTGTGCATCACGGCGGCCAACAAGGGCCAGCCCAGCACCACATTGCTCAAACCCGTGATGAATTGAAGGGCGGACAAACCCAACAACCATTGACCAACAACCACCCAGCCCGGTTGTTGACGCAAGCGCCAGCCCAACCAGACCAAGACACCCAGCACCAGCCAAGCGGCCGATCGGTGCACAAAGTGGATGGATGAGAGTGCTGTAAAAGGCAGTAACTGGCCCTCAGGCGTATAACCCAGCTCGCGCCAGACGCTGAAGCCTTGCCAGTTCATCTCGGGTACCCATTGGCCATGGCAAGTCGGAAAATCCGGGCAGGCCAGCACAGCGTAGTTGGTGCTGACCCAACCGCCCAAAGCGATTTGGAACCACAACAAGGCAAAGCCCGCCCACAAACCGAGTCGCAATGCCAAAGGCAAAGGCCGTGTGCCCGCCCCGTCGTAACGCACGGCCTGCGCCATCAACAAAGCCAGCAAGCCAATGCCAAACATCAGATGCAAGGTCACGATGGCCGGGAACAACTTCATGGTGACCGTGAGCGCCCCGAACGCACCTTGCATACACACCCAAACCAGCGTCAACGTGGGCAGCCAAGGTCTGACCTCTCGGCTTTGGCGGCGCAACCACCAAGTCATGGCGGCAAGCGTCAGGATCAAGACACCCACTCCGGTGGCCAGATAGCGGTGCACCATCTCGATCCAGGCCTTGCCGTGCGTGACCGGTCCGGTAGGCATGGCGGTCTGGGCTGCGGTGATTTCGACTTTGGCCCCAATGGGCGTGGCACTGCCGTAGCAGCCCGGCCAATCCGGGCAGCCCAAGCCAGAATCGGTCAAACGGGTGAAAGCACCGAACAACACCAAGTCAAAGGTCAGGAACAAGGTGATCAGGGTCAAGGCCTTCAAACGGCTGGCAGGTGTGGCCTTGCGTTGGCGCCAAAACCACCAGGCCAGCGGCAAAGCCGCTACGGCCAAGCCCACCGCCATCAATTGGAAAACAGGTGCCAAGTTGTAAAGGTCCACTTCGGTCATGCTTCAGCGCCCCGCCCGGTCCCAAGACGACGAGGCCCTGAGCAAACGCTCCAGATCGCGCTTGGCTTTGGAAGCACCGGGCACATCCATGTGGGCGGGAAAGCGCATCATGAAGTTCCCCATGGGATCGATCACATACAAATGGTCTTGGAGTTGCTGGTCTTTCGCAGGACTTATCCAGCTTTGCACGGCCTTCGCATCCATGCGCAAAACTTGCGCCGTGTCGAGTAAGGGTATCAAGGCTTCGGGCACTGGCGCGTTGTCGGTGATCAACCAGACACGGTCAACTCGGTCTTTTTCACGACCCAGAATTTCTCGCAACTGGCGCTGAAAGTAAAGGTTTTGCTGGCAACGCTCGGCGCAGGCCCCCGAGCTCACACTCACCAACAACCACTGGCCTTTCAGGCCGACCAAAGGCACCGTTTCGCCCTGCAGATTTGTGGCACTGACCCCTGGCAAGTCTTTTTGCGGCTGGATGAGTTCACCGTAATTGCGACGTCCTTCAGGCCGCACGACGTAATAGGTGAAATATGAGGCAATGACGGGGGAGGCGCAGACCAGCATCAGGGCAATCATTTTCCAGCGCCCCGCGCGTGTGCGTTGCGCATCGGCCTGGACCACATCGCCTGGACGGGGCATCTCGTGCACCGTCATGGCCAGTGGGCTGTTAGGCAGATTGTTTTTTTCGACGGGGTTGGACAATTTGAAACCAGACATAAAGTAATGCGATCAGACCACTCAGGCCAAACCATTGAAAAGCGTATCCGTGGTGCTTTTCGACACCGCTGGCCACCAGAGGCCATTCACGCAACAAGCCCTCGGAGGCTGTGCCGGACTGCAACAAGGTGACTTCGAGCAACTGCAAACCCGTCGCTTCCCGATAAGCCGTCAAGTCAAGATTTTGCCGTATTGGGCCTGTCTCGGCCCCACCAAAGTCATAGAGCCTTGATGGCCATGGGGCCAAATGACCCTGCACCTCCACCAAGCCCTCGGGTGTTTGCAACACAGGCAAGGCCGTTCGGTCGGTGAATGACCTTTGTGCCCAGCCGCGCTGCACCAACACCACCGCACCCGTGCCCTCTAGCTTGATTGGGGTCAGTACAAAAAAGCCCGGTTTCGCGTTCATTTGCCGGTTGTCCAGAAACACCGTGTGTTCAGGCAACCAGTGGCCTTTCAGCGTCATGCGCCGGTAAATCAAGGCTCGCCGCTGTGGCGCCTCATTCAGTTCCGTGCCCAGGCTGCGGCCATCCAGAACCAATTGGTCTGCTTGCTGTTGCTTGGCATTTTGCAAGGCTGTTTTTTCGGCAGCGCGCCCCACCTGCCACAGTCCCAGCGAAAAAGTGATGGCCACACCCAAAGCCGCCACGCCCAGAACAAGCCATCTGTGCCAACTTGGGTTTTTGTCAGTCATTGGATAATGCGATCATGAAAATACTGGTTGCTATCGCCTTCATTGGCATTGTGTTGAGCTTAGGCTCGGCTTTGTTTTACATGATGCGGGGCAGTGCCCCACCTGCGGAGGGTCAAGCCCGCCCTAAAGGCAATATGGCCACTGCCCTCGCCTTTCGGGTCGGTTTCTCGATTGTCCTCTTCATCTGCGTTCTGGTGTCCTGGAAGATGGGCTGGATTCAGCCTACAGGCATTCCACCGGGTGCATGAGCATGATCAGGGGCCTTAAAGCTCCTCGCTGAGCATCGCTGCGAGCGACGAAGCACCTACTGAATCGGGCAGTTATGACATTAAAAAAGCGCCCTGGGGCGCTTTTTTTACAGGGCCGTAGCCGGCTTACATCCAATAAACCAAGATGTACAGGCCCAACCACACCACGTCCACAAAGTGCCAAT
>NZ_CAMBNZ010000016.1 GCF_945869175.1 Limnohabitans sp. Rim8
ACCCTGACCATCGATCCGACCAACAACCTGAGCAACAACACCCGGTACTTCGTGACCTTTGCCTTAGGGTCCATCAAGGACACCGCTGGCAACAACTTCGCAGGCACTTCAACCTACGATTTCACCACCATTGCGTCGGGCACAGGCCAGGTGTTCACAGGAACGCCGGGCAACGATAACTTCACAGGTACTTCAGGCAATGACACGATGTCTGGAGCTGCCGGCAACGACACACTCAGTGGTGGGGCTGGCAATGACAGCCTGGACGGCGGGACTGGCAATGACTCTTTGTATGGTGGCAAAGGCAACGACACCTACGTGGTGGACAACGCAGGCGACTTGGTCTCAGAGTTAGATACAGAAGGCACCGACACGGTGCAGTCCTCCATCAGCTACGCTCTTGGCCAGTTTGTGGAGAACCTGACCCTGACCGGTACGGCTGCCATCAATGCGACGGGCAACACCCTGCCCAACCGCTTGGTGGGCAACTCAGGCAACAACTTACTCACTGGCGGAGCTGGCAACGACACATTAACTGGTGGTAATGGGGCAGACACTCTGACAGGCGGGCAAGGCAATGACACCCTGATACTCACGGAAACGACGTTAGCCTCAGCCCTAGACGTGGTCATTTTTGCAGGCGGAAGCGGAACTGCTGGACATACTGCGCGAGTCAGTTCTCTGGGCGTGGATACCATCACAGGAATCGACTTGGGTACAAACACAAGCCCAGTGGATAAGTTGCAGTTCTCTGCTGCAGATTTTGCAATCACTGGCAGAGCATCGCTAGGAACAACTTCGTCTGATGGCAACTTCTACATCGTTACTGCTGCACCCTCATCCTTGCCTGTAGACCTCAATGGCAGCAACACCTCAAACACCGGAGCCATCGTGTTTGTTGGCGCAACCTCTGGCAGCGCAGGCGTCCAGGTTTACTACACAATCAACGAAGGATCATTCAGCTCAAACTCAGGCAACGCGGTGCTGATTGCCACGCTGACGGGCATCAACACATCCACCCTGAACGCGAGTGACCTTGAGTTTATTGCTTGATTACAACGTTCTGGCCGGTCTGATTGCCGCCAAGTGAACAAGCAGGGACCGGCTTACCAAGGCTTGGTCACTGCTGATCCAATGGTTGCAAGCAGGCAGCTTTGTGGGGCTTGTGGGTCGGCAAAAAAGCCTATCCCATAGGCTCCGTTCCAGCTGTATTCGCCCACATGATGGCCGCATCATTGCCTGAAGGGTAAAGCTTGGCGGCGGCACCGGAGGTGTCGGGTCGGCCGCCGTAGTTCAGTCTTGAGGGTTGTGATTTCATGGTGTGACGAAAGGGCGTTGGATGACGCGATCATCCTGTCACAAAGCTCTTTGCACCCTCACCATCGGGTCCATCATGGCAGGGATACCGAGCACCAATCGTCGGTTCATTTGTGTGATACTGATGCCGCCACCCTCGACGGTCGCACCCCATAACAAGGAGACAAGATGCATTTGAAACACCCCTTGAAACGCGTTCTGGCTGTGACGATCATGGCCACACTGTTGCCGCTCAGCGCGCTCGCACAATCGTACCCCTCCAAGCCGATCAAAATGATCGTGCCTTTCCCAGCAGGGGGCACAACGGACATTGTGGCCCGTTTGGTTGCGCAAAAAATGAGCGAGTCCATGGGGCAAGCTGTCACGGTCGACAACCGGGGCGGCGCTGGAGGCAACATTGGTGCAGACCTGCTGGCCAAGTCACCGGCCGATGGCTACACCATCATGATGCACAACCTGTCTTTCCCTTTGGCCGCAGTGGCTCAGGGTTTGGCCAACCGTTTGCCCTTCAACGTCGATACCGACTTTGCGGGCGTGTCGATTGCCATCTACGTTCCCTTCATCTGGACGGCCAGCCCTTCAGTACCGGCGAAAGACCTGCGCGAGTTGGCCACCTTGCTGAAAAACAACCCCAATTTGCAATACAACTACGGATCAACAGGCCCAGGCTCGACCATGCACGTTTTGGGCGAGGCCTATAAAAAAGATGCGAACGTCAACATGACGCACATTCCATTCAAAGGCGCAGCCCCCTTGAAACAAGAGATGTTGGCCGGTCGCTTGCAGGTGGGGGGGGATCAGCTGTCTTCTTCCTTGGCCGAACTCAAAGCAGGCACCCTGAAGGCCTTGGCCACCACCGCCTCCAAACGCATCGCGGGCTTGCCCGACATCCCCACGGTCAAAGAGCTGGGCTTTCCCAACTTGGAGTTAGAGGGTTGGAACGGCGTTTTTGCACCGGCCAAAACCCCCAAAGACATCATTGACCGCCTCAACAAAGAGGTGGTGGCGGCTGTGCGTCACCCCGATGTGGCCAAGCGACTGGCCGATCTTGGCGCCGAAGCGGTGGGCTCCAGCCCTGCAGCACAGGACGCCATTTTGCGCAAACAAATGGACCAGTTCCGCGGCACCATCCGCGAAATGAAGATCGACTGAGTCCGCCCTGGGCCAGCGCATGGCTGGCCCACCTTCACCTCAATGGCCGACGCCACCTTGGTTCAACCACCAAACAGGCAACTCGGTGCAGTCTTTATCGTCCAAGCCACTTTGCGCGGCTTGGTTGAATTTTTCCAAAGCCAACGACGTGAGCGGCAACTCCCTGTGTGTGCGATGACCTTGCGCCACCATCGTCCTCAGGTCTTTGCGCATGGTGGCCACATTCACAGTCACCTGATCGCTCTTTTTTTGCCTCAAGGTTTGGGCGATCATGGTGCCGCGAACCTTGAGCATGTTGGGCCCTCCGGAGCTGTCCGACAAAATGTCGATCACCCGCTGCGGGTCCAAGCCCAAGGGCTCGACCAGAGAGAGCGCTTCGCTCAGCGTTTGCCAGTACACCATCAGCGGCAGGTTGACCGCCAGCTTCATGGTGGCGCCCGCGCCATGCGGGCCCACATGCTCAACCCTTTTGCACAGGGTTTGCAGCAAGGGCAACACCTTGTCCAAATCGAGCGCATCGCCGCCCACAAACCCCAACAGCTTGCCTTCTTTGGCCGGCCCCACACTGCCGCCCACGGGGCACTCCAAAAAGACCGCGCCCAACGCAGCAATTTGGGCGGCCATGTCTTGCGCTTTGGCCGGTTGAACGGTGCTCATGTCGATGAAGATTTTGCGCTTGTCTGAGGGCGCCAGATCGCTGGCGTTGGATGTGCCGTCCATGGCAGTCAATTCGGCCAGCAAGCCGTTCGGGCCCGCATAGACCTCGTTCAAGGCCGCCTCGTCCGTGAGCAAGGTCAACACCACGTCAACCGCTGCGGTGAGCGCTTGGGGGCTTTGCGCCCACTTGGCCCCAGCATCTCGCAAGCCTTGCGCTTTGGGCGCACTGCGGTTCCAGACCGTCAGGTCATAGCCCTGCGCCAACAAGCGTGTGCCAATGGCTGCGCCCATTTTGCCAATGCCTGCGATACCGATTTTCATGGGGTCTCCTGTAGTAAGTTGTCTATTTTGCTTGGAAAACTGGCTTTTCAACAAATGGACGAGCGCCCATCAGTGGCCCGCCTTGTTCAAGAACCAAGTGCTCATCTCGCCCTTGCCTTTGACGTCAATGACACCGCGATGCTCCAATTCAAACGACTGCGTCAAGGCTTGATGGGTCGCGCCACTCATTTGGATCCGGCCCGCCAAGCCATGCGACTCCATGCGGCTGGCGGTGTTCACCACGTCACCCCAGAGGTCATACAAAAATTTGCTCTTGCCAATGACCCCAGCAACTGCCGCACCCGTGCTGATGCCAATGCGGATGTTCAGCGGGTACGGACTCTTTGCATTGAAGTCTTCAATGGCATCCAGCATGTCCAGCGACATGTGCGCAGCGCGATCGGCATGGTCGGTCACCACCACGGGCAAGCCCGCCGCCGCCATGTAGCAATCGCCAATGGTTTTGATTTTCTCAAGACCGCGGTGCTCGGCGATGTGGTCAAAACGCGTGAAGAGATCGTTCAACACGCCCACCAACACCTCGGGGCTCACGCCTTGAGAAAAAGTTGTAAAACCCACAATGTCGGCAAACAAGACGGTCACGTTGGCATAGCTGTCCACAATCGCTTGGTTCAGGTGATCGGCCGTGAGTCTGGATCGCCCTTTCAGACGCTCAGCAATGGCTTGGGGCAAGACGTTGTGCAGCAGCATCTCCGACAGCTCTTGCTCCACCAAAACTTGTTCGTACAGTTTTTGAGTCTCCAGGTTCAACAAACGCACTTGCAGCAGGTTTTTCACCCGTGCCAAAACCTCGGCAATGTCAAACGGTTTGCTGACAAAGTCCAAAGCACCGACCTTCAAGGCCCTGAGTTTTTCATTGGGCTGGGCGGTGATGACCAGAACCGGCAGGGTGCCGTCTGTCTCTATCGCCTGCAGACCCTCCATCACTTGGAAACCATCCATCTGCGGCATGTTGAGGTCCAAAAGGATCAGGTCGTACCGGTTTTGTCGGTGCAAATCACTGACCTCGGTCGGGTTTTGCGTCGAAGTGATAACGCTGTAGCCTGCGCTGCGCAGCAAGCGCTCGAGCAAGAGCACGTTGGCGGCTTGGTCGTCCACGATGAGCAGTTTGGCTTTCAGGATGTTGGAGGTGTGGATCACGCTTGATTCCGTCGGTGAATGAATGAGGGGGGGGTAAGACTCCAACAGTGCGACAAAGGCTTCAGGTCTGGGACCCGTCGGTTGGCTTGGGCGAGCCGGGATTTTTTTGGGCCCAATCGAGCGCCAAGTCCAAGGTGCTCATCAACTCTTCCACCACGATGGGCTTGGTCAGGTACCGAAAGAAACCCAGTTGCCGGCCCACTTCAATGTCCCGCGCCATGGCATTGGCGCTCAAGGCCACCACAGGGATATGCGCTGTCGCCACGTCTTCCCTGAGCGCCTTCAAGGCATCGATACCGCTGATGCCAGGCAAGTTGATGTCCATCAAAATCAAGTCTGGCAAGGCCGAGCGTGCCAGCGCGATGCCGGCTGAGCCATCGACGGCCTTCAGCAGCGCCATGTCTGTACGCCGATCGATCAAGCGTTCGACCAACTTCATATTGGCCGGGTTGTCTTCGATGTACAAAAGCGTTTTCACAGGGGCGTCCACCGGTTCACTGGCCAGCTTGGGCACCACCTCCTCCCGCGTGATGGCCTTGAGTTCTGGGGCCGGCGTGCTGCGCAACTCCACCCAAAACACACTCCCCTTGCCTACTGTGCTGTCCACCCCCAAAACACCCCCCATCAGTTCGACCAATTGCTTGGTGACCACCAAACCAATACCGGTACCGGCCACACTGCCTGCCTCTTGTCCTAAGCGGTTGAACGGTTGAAACAGTTGCGCCAGTTTGTCGGGTGGCAAACCCGCACCTGTGTCTTGGAAACTGATGCGAACGCGGTCCGATGACCCCAAGGCGTATGTCACATTCACTTGACCCTTGCTTTCGTTGTATTTGATGGCGTTCGACAGCAAATTGATGACGATTTGCTTGAGCCTTGTCTGATCCGCCCACACGAAGCTGGACTGCTCAAACTGCGGAAAAGTCATGAGGATGCCCCGCTCTTGTGCCTGCGCTTCCATCATGGCTTGGCATTCGGACAACACCTCTGACAAGGCCACGGGTTCCAGCGACAAAGACACTTTCCCGGACTCGACCACGGAGAGGTCCAGAATCTCGTTGATCAACTTCAAAAGGTGCCAACCTGCCTGGAGAATTTGGGTGATGCTTTCTTTTTGGGAATCGGAAGGCGCAGGCGTGGCCGTGGCCATCAGCTGCGCGAACCCCAAAATGGCATTCAGTGGCGACCTCAGCTCGTGGCTCATGCCCGATAAGAAATCAGATTTCGCCAAGTTGGCCTTTTCTGCGGCAGATTTGGCACTCTCCATTTCCACATTGGTTTCTTGCAAAGCTTGTTCAAAGCGCTTGCGCTCGGTGACATCCCGAGCGGCAGCAAAAACGCCTTGCAAAGTGCGGTCTCGGTCATAAAAGGTGGTGGCGTTGTATGAAACCACCGTTTTCTTGCCATCACGGGCACAGGCTGTGAGCTCGTAATCGGTGACTTTTTTGTCGCTCAGCACCAGCTTGATGCCCGCCTCCGCCCGCGCTGGATCGGTGAAATAACTTTTGAATGGCGCGCCAATGAGTTCGTCACGGGTGCAGCCAGTGAGCGCTTCCATTTGCTTGTTGACGTCGGTGATGATGCCGGCCGGATCGGTCGTCATCAAGGCATCGATGTTGGACTCGATCAGCGAGCGCGTGTAGAACTGTTGGTCCCGCAAGCGCTGGTCCAGCTTCTGCTGCTCGGCCTCCACCTGTTTGCGGGCGGTGTTATCGGTGCCAATCAACAAATACCCAATGATCACCTTGTCGATGTCACGCAAGGCCGTGACCGAGACCACCGCCGGAAAACGGCTGCCGTCTTTGCGGATGTAGGTCAGCTCGTAAATGTCTTCGATGCCCCGCGATGCTTTGAAAACCAGCGCCTCAAATCCCGGCGTGATGGGCGTGTGAAACTCTGCACTCAAGGCACCTGCGCGGGTGATCAGCTCTTGGGGGTCTGAGATCTCGGCCGGGGTGATGGTGTTCATCACCTCGGCTGCCAAATACCCCAACATGCGCTCAGCGCCCACATTGAAAATCTGGATCACGCCCTTGGCATCGGTGGCGATGCTGGAGAAGTTGGCGCTGTTGAAAATGGCGTTTTGCAACGCCCCTGCTTTGATGACCGCTTCTTCTCGTCGAACTTCAGTGACGCCCTCCTGCGTAACGCGACCAACATCTAGAGAATGGTGTGGATTCATGAGGTGGTGTGGCGATCGGTCGCGCAGGTTTGAAAAGTGAGCATGCTTGCATGATGGGTCTGAGCGACAAGCCCTTTCAACAAAGAGGGGTGATATCCAAGAAATGCGGGCCCAAGGCCCAAGGCAAAGAGGTCAGGCCTGAAGGTGTCCCACGATAGCAGCAGACGCGGCCTTGTGCGGCATGCCCTTGTGCTGGGTTGCTCGTCAAACGGGCTTCCAACAGGTCAATGAACCCATACAGCCCCCATGGGTAACAGGACGCACTGCCCCTTTAAGGGGTCTATCGGTATCTTGCCGCCGTGATCAATTGACCTGCGGTTTCACACCCCAAACTTGAGTTCACTTGCGTAGATGCCCCCCGCAAAGCCTGCGCCCGCGAATGCCAGATGCGATGCCACAAGCAGCACTCGTTTGCGGGTGCTCATGACGGTGTGTGACCGCTGTGCGCCGCCAGCGCCTTGCCCACTTCCAGTGCGCCTTGGGCTGAGCCCGAAAGCGGCACCGTCTCGCCTTGGCGATCGGTCACCTGCGCCATAGCGGCAGCCAGGCGCTCTGCGGTATCGGGGCCGGTGCCCAGGTACACGCCTTGGGTCAGGGTGATGTGTGCCACCTCAAAGCTGCCAGCACCCGCGCAAATGATGGTGCGATTGGGCGCGTCAATGCTGGCCATGACCAGCATGGCCGGCACCACAGCGCTGGGCTCCAGCGCCTGCAACACTTGTTCGGGCATCAGGCCTTCGGTCATGCGGGTGGCGGCCGTCGGGGCCAGGCAGTTCACCCGGATGTTGTTTTTTTCGCCCTCAATGGACAAGGTTTGCATCAAGCCCGCCAAGGCCATTTTGGCGGCGCCATAGTTGGCTTGGCCAAAGTTGCCATACAAACCACTGGACGAGGTGGTCATCACCACGCGGCCATAGTTTTGCGCTTGCATGAGGGGCCACACGGCCTGGGTGCAGTGCACCGCCCCCATCACATGCACATCCATCACCAACCTGAAGTCGGCCAAGGCCATCTTGGCAAAGCTCTTGTCGCGCAAGATGCCCGCGTTGTTGACCAAAATGTCCACCCGGCCCCAAGCGTCCACCGCTTGCTGCACCATGGCTTTGACCGCCTCCAAGTCGGTGACCGATGCACCGTTGGCCATGGCTTCACCCCCCGCAGCGCGGATCTCGTCCACAACGGCCTGCGCCGCCGACACCGAGCCGCCCACGCCGTGCACATCGCCCCCCAGGTCATTCACCAGCACTTTGGCCCCGCGTGCCGCCAACGCCAGCGCGTGCTGCTTGCCCAAGCCGCCACCTGCACCGGTGACGATGGCCACGCGGCCTTTGAAATCGATGCTCATGCGTTTTCCTTGCTTTGAATGGGTGTGAACAGGTGACAGGTCTTGGGCCAAGCGTCTGATAACCTGACTTCGTACCCCGATCAACACCCACTTTAAATCAAGCAGCCCTTGGGCTGTGTTGCACGATTGACAGATTGCCCATGGAACTGAACACCCAAACCATCACCACACCGCCGCTGGACTCTGCCTCGGTGGTTTTGCTGCGAGACAGCGCACAAGGTCTGCAAGTGCTGCTGCTCAGGCGTCACCAAGCGTCCAGCGTGTTCGGCGGGGCTTGTGTGTTTCCCGGCGGCAAACTCGACCTTGCCGACCAAAGCCCCGAGGTGCTGTCTCGCCTGAGTCAAGACACCAACACCTTGCACCGACGTCTGGGCGAGCCGGAATTGAAGCCAGATCGGGCCGCAGGCTTGTTCGTCGCGGCCATTCGGGAAGCGTTTGAGGAGTGCGGCATCTTGTTGGGTCAGGCTTTGACCGAGGATGCCCACACCGGCGTGTCGACTGACTTGCAAGCCCTGCAAAAGGCTTTGGCCAGCGGGCAAAACTGGTCACAGGCGTTTCAAACTTTGTCGCTTCGGCTGGCCACCGATGCCTTGGTGCCTTGGACCCGGTGGATCACGCCTCGGCAAGCCTCGGTGGCGAACAAGCGCTTTGACACCCGCTTTTTCATGGCGCGTGTGCCTGAAGGCCAAACTGCTGCGCACGACAACCACGAGACCACCGAAACGCTGTGGACCACCCCCCGAGAAGCACTGCTGCGCTATTGGGACCACGACATTGAGCTGGCACCACCCCAAATCATGGGCTTGGTCCATTTGGCAAAGCACCCAAACACCCACAGTGCCCTGTCGGAAGCGCAAAGCCGCCAGCCACCGGTGGTAGAGCCCGAACCCTATGACCAAGATGGGGTCCGCACCATTTGCTACCCCGGAGACCCCAGGCACTCGATCCCCAAAGCGGCTTTCCCGGGCCCGACGCGCTTGATGTTCAAAAACAAACGTTTCGAGCCCGTCACAGGTCTGGCCGGTTTGTTGGATTGACCGACTTGGAGGTTACAATTTGTAACCTTATTGGACATGACCCCTCTTGACTTTATGAGCTCATCCACTTCGCCCACTTACCTGTCTGTTGAACGGGCCATGGAATTCATTGGTGATGCCAACGGGGTCTTGACCCTGCTGAAAACTTTGCACCAAACCCTGGGGGAAGAATTGCCGCGCATCCAAGCCATGCTGGACCAAGGCGATCTGCACGGCGCCAACCGCTTATTGCACCAACTCAAAGGCTTCACGCCCGTGTTTTGTGTCGACAGCCTGGTGGAACAGGTGGTGAGTGTGGAACACCTGAGCAAACACGCCGAACCCTCGGATGTCCTTAGCGCTTACATGCGCCTGGCCCCCCAACTGGCGACGCTTCGAAGCGAAGTCGCGCACCACCTGAGTCTTCACTCGACGGCCTGAACGGCCAGCCACTGGTCGATCTTGGAAGGGTCGTGCAGCAGGCGCAACTGATCGAAGGCCTCTTGCGCCTCTGGATAGACCCGGCGCAAGTAATTGAGCCATTGCTTGAGCCGTCCCGCCCTGTGTCGAGGCGCCACGCGCAAAGCAATGCCCTGCCAAAACAGCCGCATCAAACCCACAATCTGACGCCATGACACGGCGCTTGGCACAGCGCCACTGGACCTCGCATCGTGCTGCGCGATCGCCAAAGCCAGCCCCGGATCCGCCACCATGCCTCGCCCGATCATCAAGCGCTCACAACCGGTCACCTCACGGCAACGCAAAGCGTCCGACAAAGTCCAGATTTCGCCATTGGCCACCATGGGCATGCGCACATGCTGGCGCAAGTCGGCAATCCGGTCCCAATAAGCCGGTGGTCGGTAGCCATGGGCCTTGGTGCGGGCATGCACCACCAAATCGCTGGCCCCGGCGGCTTCGATGGCTAAGGCACACGCTTCGGCTCGGCTGTCGTCGTTGTAGCCCAAGCGCATCTTGGCCGAAACCGGGATATGCGCAGGCACCGCCCGGCGCACCGCCGCCACGATTTGGCCCACCAACTCGGGTTCATCCAACAAGACCGCGCCACCTCGGTGCTGGTTCACGGTTTTGGCGGGGCAGCCAAAATTCAAATCAATGCCCGCCGGCCCCAGCTGGGCCAAGGCCGCCGCATTCGCCGCCAAATAATCGGGGTCAGACCCCAATAATTGCACCCTGACGGGAACCCCCGCCACAGTGCGGCTTTGGTTGAGCAACTCGGGGGCCACGCGAATGAAGGCGCGGCGCGGCAGCACCGTGTTGGTCACGCGGATGAATTCGGACACGCACAAATCCACCCCGCCTACCCGTGTGAGCATGTCGCGCAAGGTGTGGTCGAGCAGCCCTTCCATAGGGGCCAGCAGGACGCGTGCCCCCAAAGTCATCCGCCCAGCTTGCGCTTGAGGCGCACCTCTTCCACTTTCACGCCGCCCAAGGGCACGGTGCGGGCGGTGTTCATCTCGCGCTTGAAGCCAGCCAGGTCATGAAAGCGCAAGGTTTGTTCGTGCAGCAAAGGCAGCCAAACCGTGACATCGGTGCAGTCTTCGTCTTGAAGGCCTTCGCGAGCGGCGTCCCACAGGGCCAAACCCACGCCTTGGCCGATGCGGTTGGGCGCAGCGTAAATGGCCCAGATCTCGCCCGTGGTGTTTTTGGACTTCGGATCGCGAGAACGGTCAAAACCCACAAAACCCACAATTTCTGAACCATCGACCGCCACCATGACTTGCGGCTCACCGTATTCGATCGCTTCTTTCCAGAACGACACGCGTTTGGGCATGGGCGTGGCATCCCAATGGGCTTCTGGCACTTGCCCTGCATAGGCGGCGCGGCAGGCGCTCACATGCAATGCAGCCACAGCAGGGGCGTCTTGGAGGCTGGCGAATCGGACTTGGATATCGGACATGGCTTGAAAAGATGAGTAAAAACAAGAGGCCAAAAGCCTGGGGTTTTGGCGCAAAGCCCGACATTGTCGCCGCTTCGGTTATCTTCAAACCATGAGGACCTTTTTCATTGCACGATTTTTGCACTCAGGGCTGGGCTCACCCCAGCGAATTGAACACGCCCGCCAGACCGCCGTATCTGCTTTCAACCGTGTCGCCATCGTTGCGCTGCTCATCTCAGCTGCGCTGACAGCATGGCCCGTCAACGCACAAACACCCGCCCGATTTGCCGATGACATGGCCGAGCGCACCCGCGCATGCACCGCTTGCCATGGTGACCAAGGCCGCGCCGGGCCGGATGGTTACTACCCCCGACTGGCGGGCAAACCCGCAGGTTACCTGCACAACCAGCTGCGCAATTTCGCGCAAGGCCGACGCCATTACGAACTGATGACCCGTTTGGTCGACCCTTTGACAGATGACTACATGGGCGAGATGGCGCAATACTTTGCCAACCTGAAACTGCCCTACCCCGCCCCCACCGCGAGCAATGCCATCACGACCGAGCGCCTGGCCAAAGGCCAGCAACTGGTCTCGCAAGGTGACGCCACCCGTGGCCTGCCCGCTTGCACCCAGTGTCACGGCACCCGCCTGACGGGTGTTCAGCCGAACGTACCCGGTCTGCTGGGCTTGCCGCTGGACTACTTGAACGCCCAATTGGGCGCCTGGCAAACCGGGCAACGCCGCGCGCACGCCCCAGACTGCATGGCCGAAATCGTCAAGCGCATGCCGGCACAAGACCTGATCGCGGTGTCCAGCTGGCTGGCCCGCCAGCCCCTGCCAGCGGACGCACGACCCGCCGATCGCCCTCCAGCCGGTCCCGCCTTGCCCGAAGCCCTGCGCTGCGGCAGTGCGCCGGAACTCTCGGCCGCACGCCAAGCGAACGCAGGAGCCCGCCCATGAAGCCAGCGCTCCAGCTTATGCATCCGGTCAAACGACTGGTGTGGGTCACCCTGCTGAGTCTGATCATGCTGGCCCTTGGCGTGGTGGTGGACAACTGGGGCGACCTGTTGCTGCCGTCCCAAGCCTCCCCTTCTGCTCGGGTGCAAGCCACAAAAGCCCAAGTTGAACAAGGCCGTTACCTGGCCTTGGCCGGTAACTGCATGGCCTGCCACACCAACCGGGGCGGCACACCTTGGGCGGGCGGGCGACGCATCCAGACGCCCTTTGGTGGCGTGTACAGCAGCAACCTCACGCCCGACCCCGAAACGGGTTTGGGCCGATGGACCGCCCAAGACTTTTGGCAAGCCATGCACCTGGGCCGCTCGAAAGACGGACGCTTGCTGGCCCCGGCTTTTCCCTACAACCACACCAGTGTGGTGACGCGTGAAGACAGCGACGCGGTGTTTGCATGGCTCAGCAGCATGCCCCCCGTGACGCAAGCCCAACCGGCCCACACCCTGGCCTGGCCCTTGGGCACGCAGCCGGCCTTGGCCGTTTGGCGCAGCCTGTATTTCCAACCCAGCCCCTTTGAGGCTGACAAAGCCCAAACAGCCGAATGGAACCGTGGGGCCTATTTGGTCAAAGGCCTGGGCCACTGCGCTGCCTGCCACAGCCCGCGCAATGCCTTGGGAGCCAGTGGCGCGGTGGACGACTTGTCGGGCGGGCTCATACCGGTGCTCAACTGGTACGCCCCTGACCTGACCCGTGACGCCGAAACTGGCATGGCCAGCACGCCTTTGCCAGAGATCGTGCGCCTGCTGCGAACTGGCGCTTCGAGCACGGCACAAACCAACGGGCCCATGGGAGAGGTGGTGCAGCACAGTCTGCAACACCTGACTGAGGCAGACCTGCAGGCCATGGCGGTGTATTTGCAATCGCGGGCGCAACACACAGCGCAAGCCTTGCCTGCACAAGCCAAGCCCACCCGCGTCACGCTGCAGGTGGCCAACCAAGGCGCCAAGGTTTACGAACGCCAGTGCCTGCAATGCCATGGCGAACAAGGCGCGGGTGTGAAAACCGCATCAGGCGAAGTCGCTTATCCGGCCTTGGCCGGCAACCGCGCCGTGTTGCTGAAAGACCCGACCAACCTGGTGCAACTGGTGCTTTACGGTGGCTACGGCCCCACCACGGCAGGTCACCCTCGCCCGTTTGGCATGCCGCCTGCTGTTTTGGAACTCGACGATCGGGACATTGCTGCGGTGCTCACCCACCTGCGCACCCAATGGGGCAACCAAGCAGGGGAAGTCACGCCTTTGCAGGTCAACCGGATTCGGGCGGCTCAAGGTCAGTGACCCTGTTCAAGCTCTGACAAAAGCGGGGGCGAACTGTCATGTTCGGCAACTTGAAGGCCCTATGACACCGCTAGCATGTGGACATGTCACAACACCTTTACATCCTCACGGGCGCCTCGCGCGGCATGGGCCTGGCCATGGCCCAGCAATTGTTGAAACCCGGCAACACCCTGCTGTGCCTCTCACGCCACAGCAGTTCTGATTTGACCGCCGCCGCCCAAAAGGCAGGCGTCACACTGATCCAATGGCACCAAGACCTGGCCGATGGCGAAGGTGCCAGTGAGCGCTTACATGCATGGTTGCAGGGTCAAAATCCAGCAGATTTCGCCAGCGCCCACTTGATCAACAATGCAGGCGTCATCCCACCGATCTTGCCCATGCGGCAATCCAAGCCCGCAGATCTGGCCAAGGCCTTGCGGGTGGGTCTGGAAGCCCCCATGGCTTTGTGCGCGGCTTTTTTGGCAGCCACACACCTTTGGACCCTGCCACGCAAAGTGCTCAACATTTCATCGGGCTTGGGCCGTTACCCCATGGCCTCACAAGCGGGTTATTGCGCGGCCAAAGCGGGCATGGACCATTTCACACGCTGCATGGCGCTGGACGAGGCCCTGAGCAGCCATGGGGCCAAAGTCTGTTCACTGGCCCCGGGCGTGATCGACACCGACATGCAGGTGCAAATGCGCGGTGCTGCGGGTGAAGCTTTCCCCGATCAAAACAAGTTTTTGCAACTCAAGGCGCAAGGCCAGCTGAGCACACCCGAGCAGGCTGCCGGGTTGGTGTTGCGTTTTCTGGCCCGGCCAGACTTCGGTCATGAACCTGTGGCCGACGTCCGGGCTTGATTGTCAGGCCGCTGTAGCCTTCCCGCACGACACTGTGGTGATGTTGGCCATTTCATTTTTTCAAATCGGAGACCTTTCCCATGAGCCGTGAAGTTGTTGTTGTCAGCGGTGTGCGCACCGCCATTGGTACCTACGGCGGCAGCCTGAAGGACATCGCCCCCACCGAGTTGGCCGCACAAGTGGTGCGCGAAGCCCTGGCCCGTGCGGGCACCGAAGGCCAAGACGTGGGCCATGTGGTGTTCGGCCATGTGGTCAACACCGAACCCAAAGACATGTATTTGTCCCGCGTGGCGGCCATCAACGGCGGCTGCGCCGAAGGCACCCCGGCTTTCAACGTCAACCGCCTGTGCGGTTCGGGCTTGCAGGCCATCGTCAGCGCCAGCCAATCCATTATGTTGGGTGACTGCGACATCGCGATTGGCGGCGGCGCTGAAAACATGAGCCGCGGCCCCTACGCATCTCTCAGCGCCCGCTGGGGTGCCCGCATGGGTGACAGCAAGATGGTTGACATGGTGCTCGGCGCCCTGCACGACCCGTTCCACACGATCCACATGGGCGTGACGGCTGAAAACGTGGCCGCCCGATATGGCATCACCCGCGACATGCAAGACGCGCTGGCCGTTGAAAGCCACAACCGCGCCGAACGCGCTACGGCAGCCGGTTACTTCAAAGACCAGATCATGCCGGTCATGCTGAAAAGCAAAAAGGGCGATGTGGCCTACGTCACCGACGAGCACGTCCGCCCCGGCTGCAAATTGGAAGACATGGCCAAGCTCAAGCCCGTGTTTTTGAAAGAAAACGGCACCGTGACCGCAGGCAACGCCTCGGGCATCAACGACGCCGCCGCCGCTGTGCTGCTGATGGAAGCCAGCGCGGCCAAGGCCCGGGGTGCCAAGCCGATGGCCCGCTTGGTGGGTTATGCCCACACCGGTCTGGACCCCAAGATCATGGGCGTGGGCCCGATCTCGGCCACACACGCGGTGCTCAAAAAAACCGGCCTGAGCGTGAACGACCTGGACGTGATCGAAGCCAACGAAGCTTTTGCTGCCCAAGCCTGCGCCGTGACGCGCGAGTTGGGCCTGGACCCGGCCAAGGTCAACCCCAACGGCTCAGGCATTTCTCTGGGCCACCCGATTGGGGCCACGGGTGCTTTGATCACCGTGAAAGCCCTGTACGAGCTGCAACGCGTGAACGGCCGCTACGCGCTGGTGACCATGTGCATCGGCGGTGGTCAAGGCATTGCGGCGATTTTTGAGCGCATGTGATGCCCTGGGACTGATCTGAAGCGAAAATTCAGGTCAGCACAGCGCCGCCGTCACCACCACCTCGATCCAATAGGCCGGATCGGCCAGCGCTGCTTGCACTGTGGCGCGGGGTGGGGCGCTGC
The DNA here is from genome assembly GCF_945869175.1 of Limnohabitans sp. Rim8. Classification (GTDB taxonomy): domain Bacteria; phylum Pseudomonadota; class Gammaproteobacteria; order Burkholderiales; family Burkholderiaceae_C; genus Limnohabitans_A. The sequence continues at coordinate 15,567 of NZ_CAMBNZ010000016.1, forward strand.
CTGGCACCACCCAGGCGTCCCACACCTCGTTCATGGCCTTGATGTCGGCGATGTCTTTCAAGTAGATCTGGGTGCGCAAGATGCGGGTTTTGTCACTGCCCGCCTCCAACAGACGCTCCTCAATTTGGCGCAGCACATCGGCGGTCTGGCTGCGGATGTCGGTGGCCTCGCACTCGGGCACCATGCCTGCCAAATACACCACACCATTGAAAATGGCCGCTTCGCTGTAACGTGCTGCCACATGCAGCCGCTTCAACTCTGTGTTCATGGCTTTTTGAGGCCCAGTTTGGATTCGGTGCCCGCCAACAGGCGGTGGATGTTGTCACGGTGACGCCACACCAAAAGCAAGGCCATGGCGGCCAAACACACAACTTCAGGGGCCGTTGCCTGCCATGCCACCCCACTGCCAAACAAATAGAAGGTCGGCGCAAACACCGCCGCCACCATCGACGCCAAGGACACATAGCGGCTGAAGTACACCACGATGGCAAAAGTCAAAACAGTCGCCAAGGCCAAGGGGCCATTGACACCCACCACCACGCCCACCGCCGTGGCCACGCCCTTGCCGCCCACAAATCCGAAAAACACCGGGAACAAATGCCCCAAAAATGCGGCCAAGCCTGCGGCAGCAGCCACGCCAACACCCAGACCCCAGTCCGGCCCCAGCGTCAACACCAAAGCCACGGGCAACCAGCCTTTGGCGGCATCCAGCAGCAAGGTCAAAATCGCGGCTTTTTTGCTGCCCGAGCGCAGCACATTGGTGGCACCGGGGTTTTTACTGCCATAGCTGCGCGGGTCGTTCAGCCCCATCCAGCGGCTGACGATCACTGCAAAACTCAGCGAGCCCAGCAAATAACTGGCCACGACCACGACTACGGGCATCATCCAATCCATCAGCGTCTCCCTTGTTTTCTTCAGGGCTTCATTCTGCCAGCGCGCAGTTCACAGCTTGCGCATTCAGCAACTGCATGCAAACCTGCGGCGCAATGCCCACCAGATAACCCCGCCTGCCACCGTTGATGCAAATGCGCGGCAAAGTCAGAATCGTTTCTTCGATGTAGACCGGCATGGCCCGGCGCGTGGCAAAAGGAGAAGTCCCGCCCACCAGGTAGCCGCTGTGCCGGTTGGCCACATCGGGGGCGCAAGGTTCGATGGATTTGAGGCCCACTTGCCTGGCCAGGTTTTTGGTGGACACCTTGCGGTTGCCGTGCATCAACACCACCAGCGGCTTGGCATCCTGGTCTTGCATGATCAGGGTCTTGACCACGGCAAACGGGTCCATGCCCAGCACTTGGGCGCTGTGCTGTGCTCCGCCATGTTCCAAATACTCGTAAGGGTGCTCGGTGAACGCCACCCCGTGCTGGCGCAAGAATGCCGTGGCCGGGGTTTCGCTGACTTTGTCTTTCTTGACCATTGCCTCAATTCACAAAGCTGGGTCGCGCAATTCCCAACGGATATCGTCAATCGCCTTGAGCACTTCGGGCGTCAGCTGTGTGCTCCACGCGGCCAAGTCTTCATTCAGTTGCGCCAGCGAGGTCACCCCGATGATGGTGCTGGTCACGCTCCAGCGGTGGTAGCAAAACGCCAAAGCCATCTGCGTGGGCGTCATGCCGTTGTCCCGCGCCAACTGGTTGTAGCGGCGAGCAGCCACCAGCGCCTCAGTACGGCCCCAGCGCTGCTTGCGCATCGAGTCGTAGCGGGCGATGCGGCCGCCGTCGGGCACCAGCGGGCCTTTCAAATCGTCGTGGTCGTACTTGCCAGTGAGCAAACCAAAGGCCAGGGGCGAATAAGCCAGCATGGACACGTTCAGGCGGTAGCAGGTTTCGTCCAGCCCGTTGTCATAGGTGCGGCTGACCAGGGCGTATGGGTTTTGCACCGTGGCCACTCGGGGCAAGCCGTGCTGCTCGGCCAAGCGCACAAATTCGTGCACGCCATAAGGCGTTTCATTGGACAAACCGATGTAACGCACCTTGCCTGCCTTGACCAGCTTGGACAAAGCTTCGAGCTGTTCATGGATGGAGGTGATTGACTTGTCTTTGGCCGGGTCAAAGTAGGTCATGCCAAACACTGGCACGTGACGCTCGGGCCAATGGATTTGGTACAGGTCGATCACATCGGTTTTCAGACGGCGCAGACTGGCGTCGCAGGCGTTCAGGATGTCTTGCCCCGTCATGCCCGAGCCTTCACGAATCCAAGGCATGCCCCGCGAAGGGCCAGCCACTTTGGTGGCCAATACCAATTTTTCGCGGGCACCGGGGTTGTGAGCGAACCAGTTGCCAATGAAAGTTTCTGTCGCGCCGCAGGTGTCGGCCGAAGCGGGCACGGCGTACATCTCGGCGGTGTCGATGAAATTGATCCCCGCTTCCAGCGAACGGTCCAAGATGGCGTGCGCGTCGGCTTCGTTGACCTGCTGTCCAAAGGTCATGGTGCCCAAGCAAATGGGGGTCACTTGCAGGTCGGATTGACCCAATTGAACGAGTTTCATGGTGTGTCCTGTGTTGAATTCAAGCCAGCCAGATTTCCCTGAGCAGGGAAACAAGGGGGTGGTTGGATTTTGTCACGCGTCAACGTGCCTGGGCGTGCAGCGCTGTCGCGCGTGCTTCTTCCTGCAAGCGCAGCACCCGGCGCTGCACCTTTCCCGTGGTGGTCATGGGCAGCTGGTCGATGAATTCGATCTCTTTGGGGTATTCATAGGGCGCCAACAAGCCTTTGACATGGGCCTGGAGTTCGCGGCGCACCTCGCTGTCAAAGCTGTCCCCGCCCGGTCCGGCAGGTCGGCGGGCCTGCCAGTCCGGTGACAGGACCACATAGGCCTTGACCACTGCGCCCCGGTCGGCGTCGGGCTTGGGCACCACGGCGGCGTTGGCCACGGCCGGGTGCTTGACCAGGCAGTTCTCAATCTCGCCCGGGCCAATGCGGTAGCCGGCCGCTTTGAACATGTCATCGGTACGGCCTTGGTACCAAAGGTAGCCCTCCTCGTCCGCGACGGCCATGTCGCCTGTGCGGCACCAGTCACCCGTGTATTTGGCCTGGGTGGCTTTGTCGTTGTTCCAGTAGCCCAGAAAGAACACCGGGTCGGGCTGGCCATGCACATCCAAACGGTTCACAGCCACCTCGCCGGGTGTGCCTGTGGGGCACAAGTTCCCCGCGTCGTCGATGACCGCGACCTGGTGGCCCGGATAACCCTTGCCCATGCTGCCAGGTTTGGCAGGCCAAAGGCGGGCGCAGTTGCCCACCACGTAATTGATTTCGGTTTGGCCGAACATCTCGTTCACCGTCACACCCAACTGCTCTTGGCAGTAGCCAAACACCGCATCGCCCACGGCCTCGCCCGCGCTCATCATGGCTTGCAAATTCAATTGATAGCGGACTTTCACATCGGGGACGGCCTTCATCATGGCTTTGAGCGCTGTGGGGAACAAAAAGGTGTGTGTCACGCCGTGGCTTTGCAAAATCTCGAACGCCGCCTCAGGTGAAAAACGCCCATTGAAAGCCACGATGGGCCTGCCAAAGTACAGGCTGGGCAACAAGGCGTCCATCAAGCCGCCCGTCCAAGCCCAATCGGCGGGCGACCAAAAGACGGCCTTGGACGGTCGATTGGCTTTGAATGGGTCAAAGCCAAACCAGTTTTGGCTGCACACAAAGCCCGTCAAGTTGCCGATCAGCGCCCGGTGCGGGATGAGCGCGCCCTTGGGGTTGCCCGTGGTGCCGCTGGTGTAGATCAGCACCGCCGGGTCTTGCGCCCGTGTGTTCACGGCTTTGAACGACGCGGCCTGGCTGGCCACCGCTTGCGCGCAGTCCAAGTCGGCCAGCGCCCCTGCTGAGCCGACCCCGATCAGGGTCTGCAAGCCGGGACAATCGGGCCGGGCCTGCAGCAAAGCCTGCACGGTCGATTCGTCGCACACCGCCACGTGGGCCTGGCTGTCGTTGATGCGAAAAGACAGCGCCTCGGGGCCAAACAGCATGGAAAGTGGCATGGCCACCGCGCCCATTTGCAGCACTGCCATGTAGGCCACCGCCGTTTCAAAACGCTGAGGCAACACAATCGCCACCCGGTCGCCGCGTTGCACACCCAGGCTCTGCAAAACCCGGCTCAGGCGGTTGGCCGCGGTTTGCAATTGACCGAATGTCCAGCTCTGGCCCAAGCCCTGCCCCGCCACATGCTCGCGAATGGCCACATGCCGGGCCGTGGCAGGTTGAGACGCCCAACGACCGCAACAAGCCTGCGCCATGTTGAAGCGCTGGGGCACTTTCCAGCCAAAGCCCTGGTGAATGGCCGCATAACGGTCTAGGTTGGCGGGGTTTGGGCGGTCTTGGTTGCGACTGACGCTCATCGTTTGTCTCCTTATGATGGAAAGTATGTACCAAGTCCTACGTGAATCACAAAGCTTCTGGGTGCCGCTGCGCGGCTGCCGATACCACATTCGCCAATGGGGCACACCCGCGCCGGGTGCCACCCCACTGGTTTTGGCCCACGGCTGGATGGACGTGGCCGCCTCTTGGCAATTCATGGTGGATGCCCTGAGCGAGGCCTTTGTCGCCCAACGCCCCATCATCGCCATGGACTGGCGGGGGTATGGCCTGACCGAAGCCCCTGCGACCGACAGTTACTGGTTTCCGGATTACCTGGCCGACCTGGACGCCCTGCTCGATGCGCTCTACCCGAACCAAACCATTGACTTGGTGGGCCACAGCATGGGCGGCAACGTGGTGATGATGTACGCAGGCTCTCGCCCTGAGCGAATCCGCCGACTGGTCAATTTGGAGGGCTTTGGCTTGGCTGCCACTCGGCCAGCGCAAGCGCCTGGCCGCATGACCCAGTGGTTGGACGAAGTCAAAGCCCAACGCACAGACGAGAAAGGGCTCAAGCCCTATGCCGATGCCGCAGGTGTCGCTGCCCGATTGATGAAAACCAACCGACGCTTGGGCCAGGATCAAGCCGACTGGCTGGCGCAGCATTGGGCTCGCCCGGGCTCAGACGGCCAGTGGCACATTTTGGGCGACTCTGCGCACAAGGTGATCAATCCGTATTTGTTCCACGTCGAAGAAGCGCTGGCCATGTACCAGCGCATCAGCGCCCCTGTGCTGGCCATCGAATCGTCAGACGATTCCCTCTCGCAATGGTGGAAAGGCAAATACAGCTTGGCCGAGTTTCACGAACGGCTCAAATCGGTGCCACAGCTTGAAAAAGCCACGATTGAAGACGCGGGTCACATGCTGCACCACGACCAGCCCCAAATACTGGCGGAGTTAATTGAGCCATTTTTGGCGAGCAAAGGCGCTTGATTTTCAATTCCGCTCCACCGTTGTACCGCTAGGGGCCCGGTCGAAGTGGCAACTCATGAGAAAATACATGGTTTACCGAACCGGACACTTTTCCCATGGACGCAGAACACATCAACCAAATCGGCGCATCCCTCACAGACCTGACCGCTCGTACCCACGAGCTACGGGGGTATCTTTGACTACGATGCCAAGTCTGAACGACTGAGAACCGTCAACGCATCCCTCGAAGATCCCTCGGTCTGGAACGACCCGAAAAAAGCCCAAGAGCTGGGCAAAGAGAAAAAAGCGCTCGACAGCGTGGTGGTCACCATCACCAATCTCACCCGCGAGCTGGCCGACAACCTGGAGCTCTTCGAGATGAGCAAGGAAGAAGGCGATGACGATGGCCTCAAGACCATCGAAGCCGAAGCCGTCAAACTGGCCCAATTGGTGGAAGACCTCGAATTTCGCCGCATGTTCCGCCACGAAGCCGATCCGCTCAATTGTTTTGTGGACATCCAAGCAGGTGCTGGCGGCACCGAAGCTTGCGACTGGGCCAGCATGCTGCTGCGCCAGTACATCAAATACGCCGAACGCAAAGGTTTCAAAGCCACCGTTGAAGACGAGACGCCTGGCGATACCGCAGGCATCAAGGGTGCCACCATCAAGATCGAAGGCGAGTACGCTTTTGGACTGTTGCGCACAGAAACCGGCGTGCACCGCTTGGTACGTAAAAGCCCATTTGACTCCTCGGGCGGTCGCCATACCTCGTTTGCGTCATTGTTTGTCTACCCCGAGATCGATGACTCGATCGAGATCAACATCAACCCCTCCGACGTGCGAACCGACACGTTCCGAGCCAGTGGCGCAGGCGGTCAGCACATCAACAAAACCGACTCGGCGGTGCGCCTGACGCACATCCCCACGGGCATTGTGGTGCAGTGTCAGGATGGCCGAAGCCAACACAGCAACCGCGACGTGGCTTGGCAGCGTCTGCGTTCACGCCTTTACGACTTCGAGATGCGCAAACGCATGGAAGAGCAGCAAAAGCTGGAAGACACCAAAACCGATGTGGGCTGGGGTCACCAGATCCGCAGCTATGTGCTGGACAACAGCCGCATCAAAGATTTGCGCACCAATGTCGAAATTTCGGCCACACAAAAGGTGCTCGATGGCGACCTCGATGCATTCATCGAAGCCTCACTGAAACAAGGCCTCTGACCCGGTCAGACCTCAACCAAAACGGAGTTAGTGATGCGTGAAGGACAACCCACTGCGATTCACCGGGAGGCTTATACCGCCCCGGCTTTTTGTATCGATACGGTCGATTTGACCTTTGATCTGGAGCCCAGCAAAACCCGCGTGCTCAACAAGATGCGCCTGCGTCGCAACCCACAGGTTACGGCACAAGCGCTGCGCTTGGATGGCGAAGACCTCAACCTGGCACGCGTGCTGGTCAACGGTGCGGGCACCTCTTTCAAGATGGATGGCGGGCAGTTGGTGCTGGAAAACCTGCCCGAAGGCCTGGACGCCTTTGATTTGGAAATCTTCACCACCTGCAACCCCGAAAAGAACACCCAGCTCATGGGTTTGTATGTCAGCAACGATTCTTTCTTCACCCAGTGCGAGGCAGAGGGTTTCCGCCGCATCACTTACTTTCTGGACCGACCGGACGTGATGGCCAGCTACACCGTCACGCTGCGTGCCGACAAGGCCAAGTACCCGGTGCTGCTGTCCAACGGCAACCTGGTCGAGCAAGGCCCTCTGGAAGACGGTCGCCACTTTGCCAAGTGGGTCGACCCGCACAAAAAGCCTTGCTACTTGTTTGCCTTGGTGGCGGGCCAATTGGTTGCCCGTGAGCAGCGCATCCTCAGCCGCAGTGGCAAAGAACATTTGCTGCAAGTGTTTGTGCGTCCCGGCGACCTGGACAAAACCGAACACGCCATGAACTCGCTGATGGCCAGTGTGGCCTGGGACGAAGCCCGCTTTGGCCTGCCACTGGACCTGGAACGCTTCATGATTGTCGCCACCAGCGACTTCAACATGGGCGCAATGGAGAACAAGGGTCTGAACATCTTCAACACAAAATACGTGTTGGCGAACCCGGCCACCGCCACCGACGTGGATTTCGGCAACATTGAATCGGTCGTCGGCCATGAGAACTTTCACAACTGGACCGGCAACCGCATCACCTGCCGTGACTGGTTCCAGCTGTCACTCAAAGAGGGCCTCACGGTTTTCCGCGATCAGGAATTCAGCCAAGATATGGCCGGTGAGGTCAGCGCCCGCGCCGTCAAGCGCATCGAAGATGTGCGCGTCTTGCGTACCGTGCAATTTGCAGAAGACGCTGGCCCCATGGCGCACCCTGTGCGCCCTGACAGCTATGTGGAAATCAACAACTTTTACACCGTCACCATCTACGAAAAAGGCTCCGAAGTCGTTCGCATGATGCAAACCCTGGTGGCCACCCCGACCGACTTGCAAGGTCGGGATGGTTTTGCCCAAGGCATGAAGCTTTACTTTGAGCGCCACGATGGCCAAGCGGTCACCTGCGACGATTTTGCACAGGCCATTGCCGACGCCAACCCGGCCTCGGCGCTGGCGCTGAATCTGGCCACATTCAAGCATTGGTACAGCCAAGCGGGCACACCGCGCCTGCAAGCGACAGGGGTTTTCAATGCGGCAGAACGCACTTACACACTCACGCTCAGCCAAAGTTGTCCAGCCACGCCAGACCAGGAACGCAAAGCGCCTTTCGTGATCCCGGTCACCCTGGGCCTGCTCAACCGGGATGGCCAAGCACTGACTTTGCAGCTGGCAGGCAGCGCGGAGGTGTCCACACAGCAAACCCTGGTGCTGACCGAGGCCAGCAGCAGCTACACCTTTGTCAACATCGACAGCGATCCTGTGCCCTCGCTGCTGCGCGCTTTCAGCGCCCCCGTGGTGCTGGAAGACGGTTTGTCTGCCGATGACCTGCTCATCTTGTTGGCGCATGACACCGACCCGTTCAACCAGTGGGAAGCGAGCCAGCGCCTGATGCTGCAAAGCGCCTTGTTGGCCATTCAGCAAAACAAGGACGTGACCGGCACGCCCGTGTTGTCGGATGCGCTGGTCGCAGCTTTGCGCAATGTGTTGCGCCACCCCCAGCTGGATGCGGCTTTCAAAGACTTGGCACTCACCCTGCCTTCAGAGAACTACATCGCTGACCAACTGGACGTGGTGGATCCGCAACGCGTGCACGGTTTGCGCGAAAACATGCGCCTTCAACTGGCCATGGCCTTACAGCCCGATTGGCAATGGGCTTGGGATGCCCACAAGCACAATGGATCCTACGTGCCAGACGCCAAGTCCAGTGGCCGCCGCGCTCTGTCGGGTTTGGCCATGGGCATGCTGTGCGTGGCTGCGGTGCAAAGCGGTGACGCCGTCACACCTGGACGTGTCTACCAGCAGTTCAAGGATGCCAGCAACATGACCGACCGTTTCAATGCCTTGTCAGCGTTGGTGGTCAGTGGGCATGCACTGGCGCAAGACGCCTTGGCGCTTTTCCACAAAATGTTCCGACAAGAACCATTGGTCATTGACAAATGGTTTGCCCTTCAAGCCAGTGCGCCCGACCGCGGTGGCGACGTTTTGCCACGCGTGCGGCAGCTCATGCAACATGCCGACTTCAGCCTGCGCAACCCCAACCGCGCCCGCAGCCTGATCTTCAGCTACTGCAGTGCCAACCCCGCAGGTTTTCACCGTGGCGATGCAGCAGGCTATGTGTACTGGAGTGAGCAGGTCTTGGCGCTGGACGCCATCAACCCGCAAGTGGCTGCGCGCTTGGCACGCGCCATGGACCGCTGGAGCCGATTGGCCGAGCCTTACCGCAGTGCAGCACGCGTGGCCATTGAACGCGTTGCGGCAAAAGCCGACCTCTCCAACGATGTACGCGAAGTGACCCAACGCGCTCTGAGCAGCAACTGAGCCCCTCCGCTGGCAACAGAATCCAAGGAAAGAACATGAGCAGCAAAATCTCCCTGTCCCGCTACTTGGTGGAGCAACAACGCGACAAAGGCCATATTCCGGCTGACTTGCGTTTGCTGCTGGAAGTGGTGGCCCGTGCTTGCAAAAGCATCAGCCATGCCGTGAACAAAGGCGCATTGGGTGGTGTGTTGGGCAGTGCTGGCAGCGAAAATGTGCAAGGCGAAGTGCAAAAGAAGCTCGACATCATCGCCAACGAAGTGCTGCTCGAAGCCAACGAATGGGGCGGCCACCTGGCCGCCATGGCCTCTGAGGAGATGGACAGCATCTATTTGGTTCCCAACCGCTATCCACAAGGCGAGTACCTGCTGATGTTCGATCCTCTGGACGGTTCGTCGAACATCGACGTCAACGTCAGCATCGGCACCATCTTCAGCGTGTTGAAAAAAGCCGGCGAAAACCAAGGCGTGACCGAACAAGACTTCCTGCAACCTGGCAAACAGCAAGTGGCCGCAGGCTATTGTGTCTATGGCCCTCAAACCACCTTGGTGCTCACCGTGGGTGACGGTGTGGCCATGTTCACGTTAGATCGCGAACAGGGCTCTTTTGTGCTGACACAAGAAAACGTGCAGGTGCCCGCCGACACCCAAGAATTCGCCATCAACATGAGCAATATGCGCCACTGGGACCAACCGGTGCGCCGCTACATCGACGAATGTTTGCAAGGCAAAGATGGCCCACGCGGCAAAGACTTCAACATGCGCTGGATTGCCAGCATGGTGGCCGATGTGCACCGCATCTTGACGCGTGGCGGTGTGTTCATGTACCCCTGGGACAAGCGCGAACCGCACAAGCCCGGCAAACTTCGCCTGCTGTACGAAGCCAACCCCATGAGTTGGCTGATCGAGCAAGCCGGAGGAGCTGCCACCAACGGCAAGGAACGCATTCTCGACCTGCAACCCAGACAGTTACACGAACGAGTGAGCGTGGTGCTGGGCTCCAAAAACGAAGTTCAGCGGCTGACCCAGTACCACACCCAGCCTTGAATACAGGCAAGTGCATGGCGTTGAGGCATCAGCAGCGCTCAGCCCGCCAATTTGTGGGTTGACTCACTCTTCGTCGTCAGGTGGCATACCGTCCACAAGGGGAACGGCCTGCGCCAAGGGCTCTGCAACCACAGCACGCAAAGTTTCGCGCAGCATTTTCTTTTCTGGCAAGCTCAAGGCCCGGGCCAAACGCTGGCGCATGCGCAGCAAGAGCTGACGATCCACCTCTTGCGGAATACCTCGGCTGACCTGCAGCGCATCGCGCAGGTCCTCACGCAAGTCTTCAGGTTCGTCTGCCCACCAAGCGGTGATGACTTCGTGCATCGACTTGCGCAACTCTTCCACATCTTCCAAAGCCAAGCCCATACCGCTGGGCAACTTGCCTTGCAGCATATCGGCCAGCGCTTGCGAATTGACCACCACGCGGCGGTCACCCTGGGCCAACAAACGGGCCCAACCCGGATCGGTGCGCACCATTTGGGGCATGTTGCGGGCAGATTCGTCGGCCAGCAAATGCACGCTGACACCACTGAGTTGGGCTTCGTCTATGGTGGCCAAGAAACGCTCGTCGTCGCTGGCCACCAACACATGGTCGCACGCATGGTGCTCGGCCAGTTGCTTCATGTCATGGCCCAAGGAGCGAAGCAGTGAGGCACCGCCATCGGCATCGTGGGTTTGCACCAAACGCACGATCTGGTCGTCGATGATCAAGCCGTCAGAGCGGTCGCTGTACCAATAAATTCGACGCAAATCCACATCCAGCCCGGCGTTGGCCAGCGCTTGCGACAACAAGCCGAGCAAACCCTGGCGATTGACCGACTCACCCGTGGCCCCCACGGCACCTTGTTGGGCCATCCAGATCAAAAAACGACCATCGATCAAGGCCATGCAGGTGCCAGAGCGATGGTCAACAAAACGGCGGTCGGACGGGGTGTTATGAGAAAAGTAATCACGCTTCATGCTGTTAACCTAAATCAATAAAAATAGCGCTGCTAAAAAATGCAGCATCGGGTATTCTAAAGCGGTCAGCCTCCGTGTCGGTTATAAATCACCCCTGTGTCCACTCCTTTGTCTTTTGATCCCCGAAATGTTCCGGTCTGGCGCATCGATCACGATATGCCAGCCGTCCCGACGGCCCACTGGCTGCCCGATGCATTGAAAGCGCGCTTTGCCACACCACCCGTTTGGCAACCAGAGGTCGAGCGGGAAACCTCCTTTTCGAATCGAAAACCTGCCCAAGCAGCTGTGTTGGTGCCCATCGTGATGCGTGGGCCAGAAGGTGCACAGTCCACCATCTTGCTCACGCAAAGAGCCAACCACATGAGCACGCACTCTGGTCAAATTGCTTTTCCGGGCGGCAAGGTGGATCCGCAAGATGCCAACCATCAAGCTGCGGCGCTTCGGGAAGCCCAAGAGGAGGTCGGACTGGCCCCCCAGCATGTTCAGATCATTGGCGAAATGCCGGTTTATGTGACGGGCACTGCGTTTTGGGTCACTCCTGTTATCGCACTGGTGACGCCAGAATTCGAACTGAAGCCCAACGCCAACGAAGTACAGGATGTGTTTGAAGTGCCACTGTCTTTTTTGATGAATCCGGCACACCACCGCCGTCACGCCTTTGAATGGCAGGGCGCGAAACGACAATGGTTTTCCATGCCTTACCAAGAAGCACGCTTGGGGCCGAACGGGCAAAGCGATGTGGTGGAACGCTTTATTTGGGGAGCGACAGCCGCTATGCTTCGCAACTTCTACCGTTTTTTAGTGGTCAATCCAGCCGCATGAGGAAGCCATGAGTTTTTTCGCCATTCTGTTGGCCCTGGTGCTGGAGCAAGCCCGCCCACTGAAGGCCGTGAATCTGATTTACACCAGCATGAACCGCTGGGTGGCCTGGGTGGCCCGCACATTTGACGCTGGCGTTCAACACCAAGCTTGGATCACCTGGGGCATCACTGTGATCGGCCCAGCCCTTGTGACCATGCTGGTGCACTGGACGCTCGAATGGGGTGTGGGTTGGCTGTTTGCAGTGATTTGGAACGTGGCCTTGCTCTACGTCACCTTGGGGTTTCGACAGTTCAGTCACCATTTCACGGCCATCCGCGAAGCCCTTGAAAATGGCGATGAAACCCTAGCCCGGGAATTGCTGGCCGAATGGCAACAGGTGCAAGTCGGGTTGATTCCCCACAGCGAGATTGTGCGACACGTCATTGAATACTCGATGATTGCAGCCCATCGCCATGTTTTTGGGGTGTTCTTTTGGTACGCCGTTTTGTCCATCGTGGGCTTGGGGCCCTTTGGCGCTGTGGTTTACCGCCTCACTGAACTGGCGCAACGCCGCTGGCAAGAACCCACAAAGGTCGGTTCGTTGGTGAGTCAATCTCTGCGCTCAGTGGCCTCGCAAGCTTGGCTTGCATTGGACTGGTTGCCTTCGCGCATGACCGCATTGGGTTTTGCCATTGTGGGCAGTTTTGAGGATGCCATGGACGGCTGGCGCAACCATGCACAGAACTTTCCAGAGGACAACGATGGGGTGATCTTGGCCGCCACCGCGGGCGCCATCAACATCCGATTGGGCGGCGCTTCTTTGCAAACGCCAAAGGACGATGACGACAAACCAGACACATCGGGTGGCAGCAGTACACCTGGCCGAATCCCTGAGGTGGCTCACTTTGCACAAGTGGTCGGACTGGTCTGGCGAACGGTGATCATGTGGTTGGTGTTGGTGGCTTTGTTGACCATGGCCAATCTGGTGGGCTGACTTGTGCCTGAACTCACCACCGCTTTTGGCCCAGTTCCTCAAACAACTGCGCATAAATGCGGTGACGCCTGACACTGATGGTGCCCAGGTTTTGCGCGCTTTCCACCTGCGCCAGCACGGCACAACCGGGTTCGTGCAAATGCGTGCAGTTGTAGAACTTGCATCCCCCCAAATGCCGGCGCAAATCGGGCATGCAATCGGCCAGGCGGGTCGGCTCAATGTGGTTCAAGCCAAACTCTTGAAAGCCCGGAGAGTCAATCAGAGCACCACGCACCAGGCCTGTCTGTGCCATTTTGTCTAGCGCGGGGACCCAATACCAACGCGTGCTGGTGGTGGTGTGTTTACCCGAGTTGAGGGCCAATGAAATTTCACCCGTCTCGACCAGCGCATTGGGCACCAAGCGGTTGATCAAGGTGCTTTTACCACTGCCTGAAGGCCCCAGAACCAGCGTGGTGAGGCCTTGCAATTGAGCACACAAATCCGCCACGCCATCTTCAACCACCGGGCTGCGCGGGCTCAAACTGATGGGCACCACGCTGTAACCCATGGCACGGTAGGGGGCCAAACGCGCCCACGCTTGCGCGAAAGGTTGCGCCAAATCGCTTTTGTTGAGCGCGATGATGGGCTGAATACGCTCGGCTTCGGCGGCCACCAAGGCGCGCGAGAGTTGACTTTCTGAATACTCGGGTTCCGCAGCAATCAAGATCAACACGCGGTCCAGGTTGGCGGCAAAGGATTTGGTGCGGATTTCGTCTTGGCGGTAAAAAAGGTTACGACGCTCCTGCAGTTTTTCGATGCTGCCCTCGTCACCTGTAATTTGCCAAAGGACTTGATCGCCCACCACCACCTGGTTTTTTTTACCACGGGGGTGGCAAATCAGCCGCCGTCCTTCGGGAGTCTCCACCAGGCAATGGCGACCATAAGTGGCCACGACCAAGCCAGGCTCTAAATCGACCGCCAGATTGACCGCATGAGGCAACGACTGACGCGCTTTGGGTTTATTCATGCCGTCATGCCGGCAACAATGCATCGGTTTGGGTGGCCGCTTCGAAATCCAAACGACTCAAACCTCGCACATCGTGCGTGTTCCAGCGAAGCACACATTTTTGATAGGTCAACACCAATTCGGGATGGTGGTTGAGCTTTTCAGACAACCAGCCCACACTGTTGACGAACAGCAGTGCGTGCGAATGCTGGGCAAATTCAAAACTTTTTTCAATCGCAATGTTTTCCCCATCGCCAGACAAACGCCAGCCCGTCAACTGGCTGAGCGCCAGGATCACCTCGGTAGGCTTGAGGGCGCGAACTTCAGGCGTATTCATGCGGTTTTCATTTTCTGCAAACGCTCACTGGCCGGAGGGTGTGAATAATAAAACTTCACATACCAAGGGTCTGGCGTGAGGGTCGAAGCATTGTCTTGGTAAAGCTTGAGCAAAGCCGAAGACAAATCAGCGCCAGGTGTTTGCGACACAGCATAAGCATCGGCTTCGAATTCTTGTTGGCGCGAGCGCCAAGACGACACGGGTGCAAAGAACAAGGTCACCAACGGTGTTACCAACATGAACAAGACCAAAGCCAGCGCGTCGTTGCTGCCCGACAAATTGGGCGACACGCCCAAGCCCGTATAAAACCAGATCTGTTGTGCCAACCAACCCAGCAAGGCCAAGCCCGCCAGCGTCATGGCGAAGCTGGTCACCATCATTTTGACGATGTGTTTGTGCTTGAAGTGCCCCAACTCATGGGCCAGCACGGCTTCCATTTCGGCCGGGCTCAGTTGCTTGAGCAAGGTATCGAAAAACACCACGCGTTTGCTGGCCCCGAAACCGGTGAAAAATGCATTCGAATGGGCCGAACGGCGACTGCCGTCCATCACAAAAAACCCCTTGGCTGTGAAACCTGCGCGTTGCATCAAGCCTTGCACACGGGCCTTGAGCGCGTCGTCATCAAGTGGCGTGAATTTGTTGAACAGCGGCATGATCACATTGGGTGCGATGGCCATTAAAAAGAGCTGCCAACCCACCAACACGCCCCAGGCCCACAGCCACCACCACTGCCCCCCCGCTTGCATGAGCCAGAGGACCACCCACAGCAGCGGCAGTCCCAGCGCAAAACCCAGCAACAAACCCTTGACCATGTCCCCCAACCACAAGGATGGCGTGATCTTATTGAACCCAAAGCGCTGCTCTACACCAAAGGTTTGCATGAGCGACAAGGGCAATCCGATGATGCCGCCCACAAGCGTGAAAGCCAACACCAGCAACATTTGCTGCGCCATGCCTGGGCCCATCCAGCCAAGCAGGACTTGGTTCAGCGCATTCAGGCCACCCAACAGTGTCCAGCCCAGCAAAACCGCGGCATCCACAGCGATGTCGATTTGCGACAAACGGGCTTTGGCCAGGGTGTAGTCGGCTGCTTTTTGGTGGTCTGCCAGGCTGATGGTGTCGGCATAGGATGGGGGTACCTCGCTTCGGTGGTGCGCCACATGCCGCACTTGGCGGGCATTGAGCCAAAATTTCAGCGCCACATGCGCCAGCAAGGCGATCACCAGCGTCCATGTCAAAGTTAAGGATGAGTTCATCGGCATATTGTAGGAGCGGGGGGCGGCTCACCTTCAGAGCCGTCCTTCTTGCTGATGGTCTGCATCGGCGACAATTAGCAGATGTCTGAAGTGAACATCACCCCCCAAGAGACGGCAGAGCTGCCCAAGTCCGACCAGAATCTGGTCTGGATCGATTGCGAAATGACGGGGCTCGACCCCGAAAAAGAACGCTTGCTGGAAATTGCCGTGATCGTGACAGGGCCGCACCTCTCGCCGCGCATCGAAGGGCCTGTGCTGGTCATTCACCAAAGTGACGAACTGCTCAACCAAATGGACAACTGGAACAAGGGCACCCACGGCAAAAGTGGGCTGATCGACAAAGTCAAAGCCTCCACGACCAGTGAAGCCGATGCCGAGGCGCAAATTTTGGCTTTCTTGAAAAAGTATGTGACCAAAAACACATCCCCTCTTTGCGGCAACACCATCAGCCAAGATCGTCGATTTTTGGTCAAGTTCATGCCCCATCTGGAAGCATTTTTTCATTACCGTAACTTGGATGTGAGCACCCTGAAAGAGTTGTCGCGCCGTTGGAAGCCCGAGGTGTATGCCAGTTTCAAGAAGCAACAAATGCACACCGCACTGGCCGACGTGCACGAGTCCATCGACGAATTGGCGCATTACCGAGAACATTTCATTCGGATGTGATATTCACAAGGGAAAACCCTAGCGCATTTCCCTTGCGCGTGTCATAATCTGTCGCTTGCTGCATTTCAGGTGCAGCATTTCTTACATCTCCCTTCATGCCTTGACCCAAAGATAGGGTCACTCACAGCGGCCAGGCTCCACGCCAAGCGCCACTCGCGAGCACCGTTTGATGGTTGATGTTTTTTCAACCTTGCGGTGCCTGCGGCCCAATCCAACATCCATTTGTTGGCTGCCGTTGTTCCGTGCGAGTTTTTATACACACATGACTGACACTTTGAACACAGTGCAGGACGACTTGTCGCCTGCCGAAATCACATCCCTCGTTACCGAATCGTCTGCACAGACTTCTTCGACCAACTTGGCCACTGAAATCATGGTCGCTGCGGCGGCGGAAATTACCCCTGAGCCAGCACCTGAAGTCACAACGACTGCGGCCGAAGAAGTCGAAGCCATCGCCGACGTGCCCAACGGCTTCGTTGAATTGGGCTTGGCCCCTGAACTGGTGCAAGCCGTGGCCGATCTGGGTTACACACAACCCACCGCTGTGCAATTGCGCGCCATTCCATTGGCTCTGCCCACCGTCGGTGGCTCCAAAGACGGCAAATCCAATGGCTACACCGACTTGATGGTCTCGAGCCAAACCGGCAGTGGGAAAACCGCCGCTTTCTTGCTGCCCGTGCTCCACACCCTGATTCAGCAAATGGCCGAGCAAGAAGCCGCTGAGCGCGCCGAATTCGACCAAGCCTGTGCCGACGCCACCGCCAAGGGCGAACCCGCCCCCAAGCGCGCCAAACGCAAAGACCCCACCAACCCCCGCAACTTCAAGGCCCCCGCCCCTGGCGCCCTGATCGTGTGCCCCACGCGTGAATTGGCCCAACAGGTGGCGCAAGACGCCATCGAGCTGGTCAAGCACACACGCGGTCTGCGCGTGGCCAACGTGGTCGGCGGCATTCCTTACCAATTGCAAATCGCCAAACTGCAAAACGCCAACCTGGTGGTGGCCACACCTGGCCGTTTGCTCGACCTGCAACGCTCCATGCAAATCAAGCTGGACCAAGTGCAGTTTTTGGTGGTGGACGAAGCCGACCGCATGCTCGACCTGGGCTTTTCGGACGATCTGGCCGACATCAACGACATGACCAGCCAGCGTCGCCAGACCATGATGTTCAGTGCGACGTTTGCACCGCGCATTCAGCAACTGGCCATGCGCGTGATGCACGACGGTGGTTCTTCGGTCCAGAAAATCCAGATTGACAACCCCCAAGAAAAGCATAACAACATCAAGCAGGTGCTGTTCTGGGCCGACAACGCCCAACACAAGCGCCAGATGCTTGACCACTGGTTGCGCGATGCCACGATCGACCAGGCCATCGTTTTCTCGAGCACCCAAATCGAGTGTGACGGCCTGGCCGCTGACCTGCAACAAGACGGCTTCTCGGCTGTGGCTTTGCATGGTGCCTTGAGCCAAGGCATGCGCAACCGCCGCTTGATGGCTTTACGCAATGGTCAAGTCCAGATTTTGGTGGCCACCGATGTGGCTGCTCGTGGGATCGACGTGCCCACCATCACCCATGTATTCAACTTCGGCTTGCCGATGAAGGCCGAAGATTACACCCACCGCATTGGCCGTACAGGCCGCGCGGGTCGCGATGGCTTGGCCGTTACTTTTGCCGAAATGCGTGACCGTCGCAAGATCGGTGACATCGAGTCCTACACTCGCCAACCCTTCAAGGCCGAAGTCATTCCAGGCATGGAGCCCAAAGCCCGCATGCCTGAACCCCGCAAGCCCATCGGTCGTGGTGGTGACCGCTTTGGCGGGGAGCGCAACTACGCCAACGCAGGCGGTGGCTTCCGAGGCGGTCGTCCAGCCGCTGGCGGCCGCGACTTTGGTGGCAACCGCGAACGCGATGGCGGTGGTTTTGACAACCGCGCCCCCCGTGGTAACTTTCGCGAGGAGCAGCCCCGCTTTGACACGCGCAAAGAAGGTGGCCGTTTTGACGCACCCCGTGGTGACAACCGCGGTGGCGATCGCTTTGAACAGCGTGCTGCCCCAGCGCACCCGTGGGACCGCGGCGACAGCCGCCCTGCGCCTCGTGCAGACGCTCGCCAAGGCGGCCGCTGGGAAGAACGTGGCGGTGACAACCGCAATGCCGCGCGTCCTGCACCACGCGGCGCAACAGGTTCTGTAGACAAGTTTGCTCGCGGTCCCAAGCAGTTTGGTGCCAGCAACTTCAAACCTCACGCTGCTGCTGGCGAAGGTCCTGCAAAACGCGGAGGCACGCGCGTGCTGAAAGTCACACGCGGTTAATGGCCCTTCAGGGCTTTGCCCTGGACTCTTTGACCGTTCTCAAGGTCTTGCTTCAACGGCAAGGCCTTTTTTCGTGGCTTGCGCGTTTCAATCGGCAATAAAAAAACCGCCATGGGCGCAAACCCGGGCGGTTTTTTGTTAAGGCCGAAAAGGCTTTACGCTTTGACTGCTGGTGCAGCTTTACGTTGAGGCAACTTTTCTTTGATACGTGCCGACTTGCCGCTGCGGTCACGCAGGTAGTACAGCTTGGCGCGGCGAACATCACCGCGACGCTTGACTTCAATGCTGGCGATCACGGGGCTGTAGGTTTGGAACGTACGTTCCACGCCTTCGCCACTCGAAACCTTGCGCACAGTGAAACCGCTGTTCAGACCACGGTTGCGCTTGGCGATCACAACACCTTCGTAAGCTTGGACACGCTTGCGCGCACCTTCCACCACGTTGACGCTGACGATCACGGTGTCGCCGGGGGAAAATTCAGGAATCACTTTACCCAAACGGGCAATTTCTTCCTGCTCAAGAGTTTGAATCAAATTCATTTTTGAACTCCGTCCGATCATGCCTCGCTACACAAGGGGCGTTCTGTGCTGTAAAGGCCATGCATCAAGCAAGACTGAGCCAGATCGCGGCGGGTAGAGGATCGAAAAGCCTTTGATTATAACTTTTTCACCGGCCGATACAACACTTAGGCATCGGACAAGTCAACATTGCTTGAGAAAGGTCTCATCTTGCAAGCTGAGGTGGCCCGCCACACGGGCTTGTTCGATCAACTCAGGTCGGTGCAAAGCCGTCAAGCGCAAGCTCTGCTCGCGCCGCCAGCGCTCGATGTGTGCATGGTGACCCGACATCAACTCAGGCGGTACAGCGTGGCCGTGCCAAACTTCGGGACGGGTGAAATGGGGGCTGTCCAACAAACCATCCAATGCCGGGTTAAAGCTGTCCATTTGGTGGCTGCCCTCATCATGGAGTACACCCGGCTGCAAACGTGCCACCGCATCCAGCAAAGCCATGGCAGCAATTTCACCACCCGACAGCACAAAGTCACCCAGACTGATTTGCTGGTCGACCCATTGATCGATGAAGCGCTGGTCCACGCCTTCATAACGGCCACATAACAAGACCGCACCCGCGCTGTCCGACCAGTGCGCCACAGCGCCGTGGTTGAGCATTTGTCCAACTGGAGAAAACAACACCAAGGGCGCAGGCTGAACTTCTTGTCGATCTGCGCGAATGGCCATGAGGCACTTGAACAACGGTTCGGCCAGCATGACCATGCCGGGGCCACCTCCGAAAGAACGGTCGTCCACTCGGCGGTAATTGCCATCGGCGTAGTCACGGGGGTTCCACAACCGAACATCGACCAAACCACCCTCGTAAGCACGGCGCGTGATGCCGTTGGTCAACAACGGAGCAAACAGCTCGGGAAACAGCGTGATGATGTCAAAGCGCATGGATGGCCCTCCACGGCCGAGAGAGCGATCAGTAATCGGGCTGCCAGTCAACGGTGATGCGTTGCCCAGGCAGGTCGACGCTGTCGACGAAAGCCGAGACAAAAGGAATCATGCGCTCAAGAGGTTTTCCGCCTTCAGTTTCAGGCGCAGCCTCGATCACAAGCACCGTTTGTGGGCCCGTGGACATGAGGTCACGCACTTGGCCCAAGTCAAGACCCTCACGGTTGACCACGCGCAAGCCCAAGAGATCGACCCAATAGTATTCGCCTTCGGCCGCAGCCGGAAAGCTGGAACGGGGCACGAAAATGCGTGCGCCTCTCAAAGACTCTGCCGCGTTGCGATCGCCAAGTCCTTGAGCGCAGGCCACGACTGTGTCCGAATGGTTTTTGACTTCTTCAATTGCGAGCAGCAAAGGCGCTGTCCAAGTTGACATAGAAACCGCTGCTTGTGCCGAGTCTGTGGCGCGTTTAGGCTTGATCGGCCTGTCAGGCGGCAACAAAAACCATTGCTTGGAAGAAAAAAGCGTCTCGGGCGAGGCGCTGTGGGGCAAGACCTTGAACCAGCCTTTGATGCCCCAAGCATCGGTGATGCGCCCGATTTCGATGGCGTCTTCCGGCAAAGCGGCAGTTTCCAAAGCGGGGCGCATGACCTTTGTGGGCCGATCAAGCAGCGACTTTGCCGGCTTGACGGATCAGGCGATCCACCGTGGGAGAGGCTTGGGCGCCAACGCTTTTCCAGTAGGTCAGGCGGTCTTGTGCAATGCGCAGACCTTCTTCGCCACCTTTGGCGGTGGGGTTGTAGAAACCAATGCGCTCGAGGAAACGGCCATCGCGACGCACGCGCTTGTCAGCAACGACGATGTTGAAAAAAGGACGTGCTTTAGAGCCGCCGCGGTTCAGACGAATAACAACCATGATTTATCCTTGGGTGGTTGGACCTCTCCGGAACAAATGCCGGGAAGCCCGTTTTCTTTCAGCGTTTGAGACACGCAACTGGCCACCCGGCCAGTGACACACTGAAAAGCCCATCATTATACAACGGGAGCCTTGCATTGATTCTGATCCGACCCAGCCGCGACGAAGACCTTGTCGCCATCACCCCCATTTACCGCCACCATGTCCTGACGGGCACTGGGACTTTCGAGATCGATCCACCAACCGAGGCCGAGATGGCGAGACGCCGCGCCGATGTGCTGGCCAAAGGACTGCCTTACTTGGTGGTGGAAGACGAAGGTCGTGTGATGGGCTTTGCCTATTGCAACTGGTTCAAACCCCGTCCAGCTTACCGTTTTTCTGCAGAAGATTCGATTTACATGGCCCCCGATGTGCAGCGCAAAGGCATGGGCCGGGCATTGCTGGCCGAGTTGTGCGCCCAAGCTGAACGCGTTGGCGTGCGCAAATTTTTAGCGGTGATTGGCGACTCTGCCAACGCAGGCTCGATTGGCGTGCATACCGCATTGGGGTTTAGCCATGTGGGTGTTCTCAAGTCCTGCGGCTGGAAGTTTGACCGTTGGCTCGATGTCGTGATGATGGAAAAGCCTTTGGGCGCGGGCGACAGCAGCGCTCCGCAATAATCAGCCTCATGAAAAACAAAACAATTGCAACTTGGTTGGCTTTTTGGACAGGCCCTTTGGGCCTGCACCGCTTTTACCTTTACGGGTTGACCGACATGCTGGGTTGGTTGTTGCCCATCCCCACAGCGCTGGGTGTTTATGGACTGGAGCGTGTTCAAAAGTTGGGGCAAGACGACATGCTCAGCTGGTTGCTGATTCCTTTTCTGGGCTTCACCCTGGCAGGGTGTGCGCTGAATGCGATTGTTTATGGCCTGACGCCCATTGAAAAATGGAATGTCAAATTCAATCCTCAAGGCGAAGAACTCAACCCCGCTGGTCGCACAAATTGGGGCACGGTGATTGGTGTCGCCATCGCACTGCTGCTGGGGACCACTGTGCTGATGTCCAGCTTGGTGTTCAGCTTTCAGCGTTATTTTGAATACCAAATTGAAGCAGCACGGCTGATCAGCCAATGATGGTTAGCGTGAGGGCCAACCTCGAGACAAAGCCCCAAGGGATTTGGCCTGAATAGAAACGGACGAACTGTTCAGGCCACCCTGGTCACATTCTCCGGCAAACGGTCAACGCCTTGCCCCGCCACACGGCTCAGGTCTTCGGGTTTGACGCGCTCGGGCCACACATCGGCCAAGGGGTAGAGCACAAAGGCCCGCTCTCGCCAGCGCGGATGGGGCAATGTCAGGCGCGGGCTGTGCATCTGGGCATCGCCATAGAAAAGCAAATCCAAGTCCAAGGTGCGCGGGGCATGGGCATAAGGCCGCAAACGCCCGGCTTGGTTCTCGATGGCTTGTAAAGCCTCCAACAAATCGGGTGCTGTCATGCGTGTATCGATGCGGGCCACGGCGTTGACGAAATCCGGCCCCTTGGCCTCATGGGGGGCTGTTCGGTACAGCAGCGATCGATGGGTGAGTTCGGTACTGGGCAACAGCGCCAATGCGTCGAAAGCCTTCAGCACGGTGTTCCGGGCATCGCCCAAATTGGCCCCAAGAGCCACACAAGCCCTCACACTTTGGCGTTGCAAATGGGCCATAGACCAGCTCAAAGTCCGTTTCAGGCAACGTTGCCCGAATCACCCACCGAATCACCCACCGAATCGCCACCCTCGCCGGGCTTGCGGCGTCGACGGCGGCGTTTTTTCGGTGCGCCAGCTTCCCCGTTTTCAGTTTCGATCGAGGCTGCTGCATTGGCCTCAAGGGTTACGGGGCCGGGAGCGCCTTCTGGTCGGGGTGCTCGCCGCACACGCGGCTTGACCGCTTGCAGGGCTTGTTGCTCGAGCTTGGCAGACTGCAACAGATCTTCACGTTCAGCGTCACTGGCCATGCTGAATTCTTGCCACCAGTCGGCCAATCGCACATCCACTTCATCGATGTCGGCGCGAAGTCGCAAAAAGTCAAAGCCAGCACGAAAACGGGGCTGCTCGACCAGGCCAAACGGCGTACTGCCCACGCGCTTTTCAAAGCGCGGCTGCATCATCCAGATTTCGCGCATGTCCGCCGCCAATTTGCCCCGCCCGGAAACGTCACCAATGCGGGCATAGAACACCTCATCGATCGCGTCTTGCAGGGCTGGGTGGGGGTGTTCTTTGCGCGTTAGCCGCTTGGCCCATCCTTCGCGCACGTCGGCCCACAACACGCATGCGAGCAAAAAGCTGGGGACCACGGGTTTACCTTCGCCCACGCGGCGGTCGGTGTCTGCCAGTGCCACGTTCACAAAGGCACTGTCAGCACGCTCCACCACCACATCCAGCAGAGGGTAAATGCCGGTGGCCAAGCCCAAGTGTTTCAACTGGGCAATCGACGCCAGAGAGTGCCCCGTCTGCAGCAATTTGAGCATTTCATCGAACAAGCGGCTTTGCGGCACATCGGCCAATAAAGTGGCCGATTGCGTCAGCGGCTTGGCGGTTTTCGCTTCGATCTTGAAACCCAAAGGGCTGAGCTTGGCGGCAAAACGCACGGCGCGGATGATGCGCACAGGGTCTTCGCGGTAGCGCGCGACCGGATCACCGATCATTCGCAACACCCGCTTTTTTGAATCCTGTATGCCTCCGTGGTAATCCACCACGATTTGTGACTCGGGGTCGTAGTACATGGCATTCACCGTGAAGTCGCGGCGCGTGGCGTCTTCGTCTTGCGGGCCCCAGACGTTGTCTCTCAGCACTCGGCCCGATGAGTCCACCGCATGCTGCATGCCCTCGAGCTGGCGTTTGCTGGTGCGCTCGTTGCCTTTGACTTGCTCAGCCGCCGCGTTGTCCAAATGGGCCCGAAACGTGGAGACTTCGATCACCTCGTTGTCGCGCCCACGGCCATAAACCACGTGCACGATCCGAAAGCGACGACCAATGATGAAGGCCCGGCGAAACAGCCCTTTGACCTGCTCGGGCGTGGCATCGGTGGCCACATCAAAGTCTTTGGGGCGCAGTCCCAACAGCAGGTCGCGCACCGCGCCACCCACGATGTAGGCCTCAAAACCGGCTTGCTGTAGTGTGGAAGTCACATGGATGGCACGCTCGTCCACCAAGTTGGGGTCGATGCCGTGCATGGAGGCGGGCACCTCTGTTCGGCGGCCAAAATGCGGTTTGTTGCTTTTGGGGGTTTTACCCATCAGCTTGTCGATGAATTGTTTGATCATTCTTGAAAGAGTTCGAGGATGCGCCAGCCACGCTCTGTGGCGAGTTGACGCAAGCGAGCGTCAGGGTTCGTTGCCACCGGATGGTGGGCTTTTTCCAAAAGTGGCAGATCGTTCATGGAGTCGGAATAAAACGTGATCTCCACATCAGCCCACCCCCAACCCTGCTGGCCCAGCCACTGGTCCACCCGGATCACTTTACCTTCGCGAAATGACGGCGTGCCCCGGATCTCGCCTGTGATCCAGTCTCTGGCATCGCGTTCGAGCTCCACCGCGATCAACTCGCTCACACCGAAGGCCTGGGCAATCGGTCGGGTCACAAATTCGTTGGTGGCGGTCACGATCACGACCGCGTCACCTGCCAGTTGGTGAGATCGTACCAGCGCCAGCGCCTCAGAAGTGATCCGCGGTCGAATCACTTCGTCCATGAAACGGGCGTGGGCGTGGGCAGATTCGGTGGCACCGCGTTCGCGGGTCGCGCGCGTAGCAAAGCGCACATAATCGTAGATGTCCAGCGTGCCGGCCTGGTAATGCGCATAAAACTCGTCGTTGCGCTGGCTGAAGACGACCGGGTCGTTCCAGCCCAACGCGGTCGTGAACACGCCCCAACTGTGGTCAGAGTCCAGCGGCAGCAAAGTATGGTCCAAGTCAAACAGTGCGAGTTTCATTCGTTATCCAGCATGGCACGCACCAAAGGAATCGTCAGGGCGCGTTGCGTTTGCAAAGCGTATTGATCCAAGTGGTCGAGCAACTGCATCAAACTGCCCAAATCACGCGAAAAGCGCTTGAGCACGTAAGACA
>NZ_CAMBNZ010000017.1 GCF_945869175.1 Limnohabitans sp. Rim8
ACCACACCACGTCCACAAAGTGCCAATACCAGGCTGCGCCCTCAAAACCAAAGTGACGGTCTTTTGTGAAGTGGCCTTTTTGCAGACGCAAAGTGATGAACAACAACATCAACATGCCCACAAAAACGTGGAAGCCGTGGAAACCGGTCAACATGTAAAAAGTAGAACCATAAATGCCGGACGACAACTTGAGGTTCAAGTCGCTCCAAGCGTGGGCGTATTCATAACCCTGAACAACCAAAAACGTGAACCCCAGCAAAACGGTCATCCACATGAACTTGATGGTCTTGCTGCGGTCACCGACTTGCAGGGCATGGTGAGCGATGGTCAAGGTCACGCCCGATGTCAACAGCAAAGCCGTATTGATGGTGGGCAACCAGAAAGGGCCCATCGTTTGGAAGGGCTCAACAAAACCTGCAGGTGAGGTGGTGGCCCCAGCCACCATGCTGGGCCATGCGGCTTTGAAGTCAGGCCAAAGCAATGCGTTTTCAAGGCTACCCAAAGCTGGAACTGAATGAACCCGGGCCCACCACAGTGCGGTGAAGAAAGCACCGAAGAACATGACTTCAGAGAAAATGAACCAGGTCATGCTCCAGCGGTAAGACAAATCGATTTTGCGACCATACAGGCCACCTTCACTCTCTTTCACCGCCTCGGAAAACCACTGGTACAAAACAATCAACCACCATGACATACCGAAGAACAGGCAATACATGCCCCAATCAGCACCGTTGACCCACTGACTTGCACCCAAAATCAGGAAAAACAAGCCGATGGCCGCCATCACAGGATGGCGCGAAGCGTGTGGGACGTAGTAATAAGGCGTGGTACCGTGTGCTGCTGAACTCATAGGAACTCCTGCTCTCTCTTATTCGAAATCAAACTTTTCGGGTTAAAAGCCAGTCGGCTGGACCACCACCCAATTGACCAGGGCGATCAACCCCAGAACAAACAACAATGCTGCACCGATGGCCACACCAATGATGTGGAAGGGATTGAGCTTTTCAATGTCTTGCTGGTATTCGGAATTCTTGCGAAGCCCAACAAATGACCATAACACCGCTTGAATGGTGCGCAGCCAAGAGGTATTGCGTGCAGGCCCGTTCATGAGCCCCATCCTGTCTTGACCGGTAAAGTTTGCACGGCAGCTGCAATGGGCGCCGCCGGTGCAGCTGGCGTTTTGCCACCCACTTCAAAGAAGGTGTAGGACAGCGTGATGGTGGTCACGTCTTTGGACAACTTGGGGTCAATCACAAAGGCCACTGGCCAAGACTTCTTCTCGCCTGGCTCCAAGGTGTACTGGTTGAAACAGAAACACTCGAGCTTGTTGAAATGGCTGGCAGCCTGTTGGGGGGCGTAACTGGGAATCGCTTGTGCTGCCATGCGGCGGTTTTGCACGTTTTGAAATTCGTACATCACGGTGCTGAGCTCTCCAGGGTGAACCTGCATCGAGCGTTTCTCTGGCTTGAACTGCCAGGGGCCACGCACATTGGCGTCGAACTCCACGGTGATGGTGCGGCTGGTGTCGACCTGGCTGTTGCGGAGCACTTCGGCTGCTTTGCCCGCCTTGGCGCTGCCAGGAATTTGCGTTTCTGCGATCGACAAAATGTTGATTCCCGTCAGTTCGCAGATGGCTTTGTAGATGGGCACCAAAGCGTAACCGAAGCAGAACATGCCTGCGGTCACGACCGCGAGCTTGCCCACCATCTTCAGATTTTCGCCGCGCAAGTTCATTTTGGGTCTTTCAGCCAGCCAAGATCATCATTTTGGCTACGAAACCAGCCAATACAACGCATGCCACAGAGACCAAGATAAGACCCAGACGCATGTTGCTTTTTCTTTGTTCGGGTGTCATGGCCATGTCCATCAACCAATCACGCGGGTTGCTGTGGCGTCCAACTTGGGTGGGTTCTCAAAGGTGTGGAAAGGTGCGGGCGATGGGACTTCCCACTCCAAACCTTCAGCAGCTTCCCAAGGCTTTTGAGCAGCTTTTTCACCTTGGCCACGCATGGTTGGTAAAACCACGAACAAGAAGAAATAAACCTGTGCAAAACCGAATAAGAAACCACCCACCGAAGCGATCATGTTGAAATCTGTGAACTGCATGGGGTAATCGGCGTAGCGACGTGGCATACCGGCCAGACCCAAGAAGTGCATTGGGAAGAAGGTAATGTTGAAGGAAATCAACGACCACCAGAAGTGGATCTTGCCGCGTGTTTCGTTGTACATCACACCGGTCCACTTGGGCACCCAGTAATAAAAACCGGCAAACATCGCAAACAAGGAACCGGCCACCAACACGTAGTGAAAGTGAGCCACCACGTAATACGTGTCCTGTAACTGGATGTCGATTGGGGCCATGGCCAAGATCAAGCCTGTGAAGCCGCCCATGGTGAACACGAAGATGAAGCCGATCGCAAACAACATCGGGGTTTCAAAGGTCATGGAGCCACGCCACATGGTCGCGATCCAGTTGAAAATCTTCACAGCAGTCGGCACGGCGATCAACATCGTGGCGTACATGAAGAACAGCTGACCCGTCACCGGCATGCCGGTCGTGAACATGTGGTGCGCCCACACGATGAAAGACAAGATAGCGATAGACGAAGTCGCATACACCATCGAGGCGTAGCCGAACAGCTTCTTGCGCGCAAACGCAGGCACGATCTGGCTGATGATGCCGAAAGCCGGCAAGATCATGATGTACACCTCGGGGTGACCGAAGAACCAGAAAATATGCTGGTACATGACCGGGTCACCACCACCAGCGGGGTTGAAGAAGCTGGTGCCGAAATGGCGGTCAGTCAGGGTCATGGTGATCGCACCAGCCAACACGGGCATCACGGCAATCAACAAATAAGCGGTGATCAACCATGTCCAAGCGAACATGGGCATCTTCATCAAGGTCATGCCAGGTGCGCGCATGTTCAAAATCGTCACGATGATGTTGATCGAGCCCATGATGGACGAGGCACCCAAGATGTGCAAGGCAAAAATAGCCGCATCCATAGAAGGGCCCATCTGCAAGGTCAGGGGAGCGTACAAGGTCCAGCCGGCAGCAGGTGCGCCACCAGGCATGAAAAACGAGCCCACCAACATCAATGCGGCAGGAATCATCAGCCAGAAACTGAAGTTGTTCATGCGGGCAAAGGCCATGTCTGACGCGCCAATTTGCAAAGGAATCATCCAGTTCGCAAAACCCACGAACGCAGGCATGATCGCGCCAAACACCATGATGATGCCGTGCATGGTGGTGAATTGGTTGAACAATTCAGGATTGACAATTTGCAGGCCTGGCTGGAACAACTCGGCACGGATACCCAATGCCAAAACGCCACCCACCATGAGCATGGCAAAGCTGAACAACAAGTACAAAGTACCGATGTCTTTGTGGTTGGTGGCATAAACCCAGCGACGCCAGCCCGTAGGCGCGTGTCCGTGGTCGTCATGGGCGTGATCGTGATGGTCTAGAACGGCACTCATCTTGATTTCCTTTGATTTGAAAACGGTACGGCTTATTTGCGAGCGGCCAAAACTTCAGCCGGTTGCACGATTTGCCCAGTCTTATTGGACCAGTTATTTTTGGTGTAAGTGATGACAGCCGCAATTTCGGTGTCCGACAACTGTTTCCATGCAGGCATGGCGCCGTTGTTTTGACCGTTCAGCAACACAGCGATTTGCTTGGATTTGTCAGCATTCAAAACAAGCGCTGAGCCGTCAAGCGCTTTGATTGCACCAGCTGCTTGACCAGTGGCCTGGTGGCATGCGGCACAGTTGGCGGCATACACCTTTTCACCACGCTTGGACAAGTCGTCCAAGGCCCAAACCTTGGCAGGATCGTCTGCTTTGGCCGCTTGTTTCTTCTTTTCGCCCACCACCCATGCCGCGTAGTCTTGTGCAGACAACACCTTCACATGGATGGGCATGTAAGCGTGCTCTTTGCCGCACAACTCTTGGCACTGGCCGTAAAAGTCGCCGGTTTTTTCTGCACGGAACCAGGTATCGCGAACAAAACCCGGAATAGCATCTTGCTTGATGCCGAAGGCGGGCACCGCAAACGCATGGATCACGTCGTTGGCTGTGGTGATCACGCGCACTTTTTGACCCACAGGCACAACCAAGGGGTTGTCTACCTTGAACAAGTAATTGTCGCCTTCGGGCTTGCCTGCATTGGACATGGCGCGGTGGCCTGAATCCAAAGTGGAGATGTAGCTCAGACCTTCGCCCTCACCCTTGATGTAGTCATAACCCCATTTCCACTGGTAACCCGTGGCCTTGATCGTCAGATCAGCGTTGGTGGTGTCTTTTTGGGCCACCAGCACTTTGGTCGCTGGCAAAGCCATCAAAATCACAATCAGGAAGGGCACTGCTGTCCAAATCACTTCGACCGTGATGGATTCGGTGAAAGCGGCTGGTTTGTGGCCAACCGACTTGCGGTGCTTCCAGATGGAATAAAACATGACCGCAAACACCGCAATGAAAATCACCGTACAAACGATCAACATGAACCAGTGCAGCCACTGCTGCTCTTCAGCGATCTTGGTGACTGGTGGATGCAAATTGAGCTGGTTGACCGCAGGGCCACCCGGCAAGTCGTTGACGGCATAGGCAGCAGTAGCCAGCCAAGCGCCAGCAAAGATGCCCGCGCGGGATAGCAGCAAAGCCAATTGGTTGGAAATATTCTTCATGTTTCTCACTAACTTCCAAGACACTGTTGAACTCACACCCCAGCAAACCGGGTTTCGCCCCGTTTACCAACAGACATCACGCTGAGCGCAATGCCTTTCTGATTTCTCGCGCCAATACCTGGCGCAACTCAGGGCGCACAAAGCGCCCCACCTCGATCGATCGACCTTGGCCTGACAACTCGATCAAACTGTGGTCACCCGATTTGGGCTCTACCCTGACCCATTGACGCGCAAACTCTGCACGCTCCAAACGCCCAGCAGACTCACACTCCACCACCATTTGATCACCGTGGATCGAAATCTTTTCACCGTCGGTGGCATGGCGCGCATAGATCAAAAACGCCACCCCGACCACCGCGATCTCAAGGCCTGCAAACACCAGAACCAACGTTGCACCCATGTACCAAAAAAACAAACCAATTAGCAAAGAAAACAAGCATAAGGAAATATAAAACCAACCCAATTGGGCAGGTGTTACAGAACAATTGCGCCGAAGTTGCCAATGAATGGCAGGACCTGTCTCTTGAGCAAACTGATAAGTTGGATTTGACACGCGTCAACTTTCAATAAACTAACACGCTGAAAGGCATCAATTGCCTCTTAAAACCGTGCAGAGTTTACCCGAGAACAAAGGGGGTTTTGATTGATCTCAAACTTTGTCGGGAATCCTGGCGCCGCTGCGCAGCATTTGCCGCATCTGATCGAGCCCAATGGCCGCTTGGGCACTGACCGGTACACGGGGCGATGGCTTGAGCGCGTGACCATACACAATTTCAAAGCTCAGCGTCAAACGGCCCCCCTCCTCAGGCCGGGCCAAAGTCATCAAGGCTTGCTTGAGCTGCGCATGCCAACGTCTTCCACGCAATCCCTTAAAACGCTGCACATTCAAATTTCGTCCCCATTGGCGCAACTCGGCCAGCAGGCGATCTGGCGTTTCATAAGAGAGGGTGATCCGCTCCATGTCCATCACCGGTTCGGCAAAACCCGCCTCCACCAGCATGTCACCCCAATCGTGCATGTCGGTGAATTCATGAGCGGGGTCTGGCCATCCTTGCTGGGCATAAGCCTCTCTCAGCTCCCGCAAAGTGTCAGGCCCCAAACAAGAAAACATCAAAAAACCATCCACAGCCAAAGCGCGGTGCCATGTTGTAAGCAGGTTTTGCGGTTGCGCTGAATTGTGTAACTGCATGTTGGCCCACAACATTTGGACTTGGCCATCAGGTGGCAAGCCCCATTCAAGGCGTGGTCCTAGCCAACGCTTGACTTGCCACCACCGGCCCTTCAAGGCCAAATGGGCCGTCAGGTCCTGTTGGGGGTCCTCGCTGCTGAGCCAGGCCTGTGCACGCGGATAACGTTTTTGCAAAGCCTCATGGGCCAGCAAGCCACCCTTCAAAGACCCCCAATGGACCCAGCGCTGGGGTTGCAGCTTGATGAACTCCAGCCGCTCTTGCATGCGTGAAGCCACTTCTTCGTGCAACCAAGGCGATGCGGGACCCAAGTCACGTGCCGACCAGCGGGCAGCGGCAACAGGGTCCAAGGAGGGTGGGCGTTCAGGTGCAGACATGGCCATGACAAGAGAAGGTGAGAGCCTGCAAGCAGCGAAGATCCGAGCGGGCTTGTGGTCAGGAGATGGCCGCAGTATATTGATTTCATGTGGTCTCTATGGCTCCAAAGGGCAGGTGCAAAGCTCGGCTGGCTTCGACCAAGCCGCCTTGGGGATGCTTTGCCCAGCCGATGCGCCATCTGCCAAAGCTGGCCGCACGCACCTTTGTGTGAGGCTTGTATCAGCCGCTTTGCCCAACCCCAACACCGTTGTCTGTGTTGCGCTTTGCCCTTGCACATCACCGCCAAGCGCTGCGGCAGCTGCCTGCGCAGCCCACCGCCCTTGGACCAGTGCCTCACGGCCAGCAGCTACGAATGGCCTTGGGTGGATCTAATCGCTCGCTTCAAATTTCATGAACAAGCGGGTTGGGCCGGGTCATTGGCCACCCTGATGCTCAGCGCTCCAGGGGCTGAAGACGCGGTAGACGCGGCCGATTGGGTACTGCCCATTCCCCTGTCGGCACAACGCTTGGCCGAACGCGGTTACAACCAGTCATGGCTGCTGACAAGGCAAATCAGCCCCCGCAAAGCCGATGCCCACTTGCTGCTGCGAACGCGTGATACGCCCTCTCAGCGCACCTTGCCACGGGCAGAGCGTTTGGCCAACTTGGTCGGCGCGTTCGCGGTAGAACCCTTGCGGGCCTCACAACTGCGCGGGAAAAATGTGCTCTTGATCGACGACGTCATGACCAGTGGCGCATCCCTGCACACGGCTGCCCAAGTCCTGCGTCAGACAGGTGCAGCGAAGGTCAGCGCCTTGGTGCTCGCCCGCACCGAATCAAGTGACAAGGCTTGAGCACAGGCACAATACGGGCCATGTTTCATATCGTTCTGGTTGAGCCCGAAATCCCGCCCAACACCGGCAACGTCATCCGCTTGGCCGCCAACACGGGCTGCACATTGCACCTGATCGAACCCCTGGGGTTTTCCATGGACGACAAACACATGCGCCGCGCGGGACTGGACTACCACGAGTACGCCGACTTGCGCCGCCATGCCGATTGGGCCACTTTTCTGGCCAAGGAGCGACCTGCGATCGATCGCATGTTCGCCCTGACCACCCGCGGCAGTCGCCCTGCACACTTGGTCTTATTTGAACCTGGCGACTGGTTGGTGTTTGGCTCGGAAACCCGGGGGCTGGCGCCCGAACTGCGTGAACAGTTTGCCAGCACTCAGCGCGTCAAATTGCCCATGCGCGAAGGCCAACGCAGCTTGAACTTGTCCAACGCGGTCGCAGTCACCGTGTTCGAAGCTTGGCGCCAGAACGACTTTGCCGGCGCATCACCTCAAGCGTAAATGCGCACCAGCGATTCAGCGGCGCACACGGGTTTCTCAGTGCCTTCACGCTCCACTGTGACATTCCATTGAAACTGCATGCCATTTCCTTCGATGGGTGTGGCCGAATGCAGGTGCAAATGGCCCCGCAGGCGACTGCCCACTGGCACAGGGGACATGAAGCGCACTTTGTTGAGGCCGTAATTGACACCCATTCGTTTTTGATTGACCAAAATGGTTTTGTCAAAAAATTGGGGCAACAAGGACAAAGTCAGGAATCCGTGTGCAATCGGCGCGCCAAAAGGGCCTTGCTTGGCGCGATCCACGTCAACATGGATCCACTGGTGGTCACCCGTGGCGTCGGCAAAAAGATTGACCTGCTGCTGGGTGATGTCGACCCAATCGGTGATGGCCACATCTTGACCAACGCAAGCGGCCAAATCGGCCAAGGTTTCAAATGTTTTCATGGGGTCCACTGTATCCACCATGTCCACGGGTGGCTGTCCATGCTGTGACACCTCTTGCGCCGAGGGTTGGGCCACCAGCGCTTGGAGTTGCAAGCGCAAATGCGCCAGTTGTCCACGGTAATTTTCAGCGTCACCATAGTCCGAAAAACCATGGTAATAGGCGTGTGTTTGCACCACACGGCGTGCGTGCTTGATGGGGCACCAGTACTGCTCGGTCAAGCCCACCACCTCCCGGGCATACGCCATCAACCCATTGCCATAAGAGCAGTAAGCACAGTTGATTTTTTCGATGACATTCAAATAGGCCAAATGGGTGCGGTCGTAGACAAAAAAATCCGAGCGTTTGACGCGGGGCATGTTGTACAAGGGAAAGCACACCCACTGGTAAAGCGTGACCATGACATCGAGCAGCAGCATGGGCAAAAGCACAGGGTAAATCAGGGGCATGGTCAGCAAATGCCGCCAATCGGAGGTCAGCACATAGCGCACCACCCCTTCTTTGAAGCGCCGTTGCTGGTCCAGCACCTCGTGCTCGAACTTCACCTTGCGCTGGTCAAAGTCGGCTTGAAACTGCTGTCGGCGGCGTTGAACTTCTTGCTCAATGTCTGCCTCCAGTTGCCGAATGCGATCCAGAAATTCGTTGATTTGGGCGTTCATGGTCGTCTTTCAGCAGTTAAGGCGGTGCTTTTCGTTCGGCATGACATGCCTCAAGTCCTCTCCTGCATCAGACCACAAACGTGAAGACCGATGTCCATGTGTTCATTCGTCAGGCCAAGTCAATACCACCCGCAAGCCACCCCACTGGACGCTGCGATCGACTTGGACCTGCAAACCGAAGCGCTGCGCCAAGCGGCGCACGATGGACCAGCCCAGGCCACTGCCATCGGCGCCATTGTTGGGTCCCCGAAAGAAACGGTCACCTAAGCGGCTCATGTGCAATGCATTCAAGCCCGGACCACTGTCTTGCACCACCAACTGCGGCCGTCCAAGGGCCGACCACTGCACATGGATGCTGGCCTCCTCGGGGCTGTAGCGATGGGCGTTGTCCACCAAATTGCCAACCAACACACCGACCAAGCCGGGCGGCATGTTGATGTGCAACACGTCTGGAGCCTCCAGACTTAAAACTTGGCGTTTGGCCAATACCTGTGGCCCCAAGTCGGCCAGGATGGCGCGGCTTTCCGCCACGGCATCACAGGTGTTGGCACCGGGCATAGGGGACAGTGCATCCAGTCTGGCCAATTGCAACAACTGAGTTACTAAGCGGGATGCCCGGTCGCAACCTTGTAAAACCGCATCGAGCGCAGCTTGGCGATCGGCCATTTGACTGCTGCCACGGGCCACTTGGGCTTGCATGCGAATGGCCGCGATCGGGGTTCGAAGCTCATGGGCTGCATCGGCTGTAAATCGTCGTTCACCCTCCATTTGAAGCGCCATTTTTTCAAACAGGCGGTTGAGCGAATGCACCAAGGGCAGCACTTCAACAGACACCGCTTCGCTCAGGGGCTGACGGGCGTCGGGATGGCGTTGCGCTACCGACAGACTCAATTGCCGAAGGGGCGCAAGCGAGTGAAAAATCACCGCCCAAATCAACAAACCCAAGGCAGGAAAAGCCAGCAGCATGGGCACGATGGCCGACTGCAAGCCAGCGTTCAAAATGTCATCTCGCGCTGATTGCAGCTCGGCAACGATCACCCACTCTTCGCTTTCACGGCCTGGCGTCGCAAAAACACGCCATGATTTTTGGGCATGGCGTTGGTCCGAAATGCCGCTTTGACCCAAAGGTGCCAAGGGCATTTCTGGGGCTTCAAAAGAGCGTGAGACCAACTGATTCTGATGCCAAATTTGGAACGCCACCCGCAACTGGTACTTGTGCAGCACCTGCGCCGTGGTGAAGTCATCGTCATGGTCTTCGCCCGATTGCACCACCAACACCGCTGCGGTTTGGGCCAAATGGGCATCGAGCAACTCAAGGAGTTCATGTTCGGTCTTCAGCCATGTCATGACCACCACGACAAGCCAAATCAGGCCTGTTGCCAGCAACAAACTCAGTGTCAATCGCCACTGCAGTGAGGGTTGACGCCAAGCGCTCATGACACAAGACCAACACCCAGCGGCACATCGGGTTGGATCTGCGCGGGCAACATGTAGCCCACGCCCCGCAAAGTTTCAATCACATCCGAGCGCAGTTTTTTGCGGAGGTTGTAAATGTGTACTTCCACCGTGTTGCTGCTCACCTCGGTGCCCCACTGGTACAAATGCTGCTCTATTTGCGAACGCGTCAAGACGCGCCCCGCATGGAGCATGAAAATTTGCAGAACCTCGTATTCGCGCAAAGACAACTCAACCAAACGTTGCCCTAACCACACTTGCCTGGCGGCCATGTCCAGGCGCAAGGCGCCTGCTACAAGTTGGGGCTCTGCCACCCCATGGGCTCTGCGAACCAAGGCACGCAAACGGGCGGCCAGTTCCATCAGGTCCACGGGCTTGACCAGGTAATCATCCGCCCCGGCATCGAGTCCGGCAATGCGATCGGGCACACCGTCCCGGGCGGTCAAGATCAGCACCGGGGTTGCGTTCTTATGACGCCGAACTTCGATCAAACATTGCATGCCATCTTGTCTGGGTAAACCCAAGTCCAGCACCGCGGCTTGGTAAACGCCCGTCAGCAACTCTCGCTGAGCGGCCACGCCATCACGCACCCAATCGACTTGAAAGCCTTGCTGCTGCAAACCCGAATGCAGGCCAGCGCCAAGCAACGCATCATCTTCTGCCAATAAAATACGCATCTGCTGAGCCTGCCTTTGTATTCAGACGATGTCAATCGTTGTCATCGGAAGCTTGCGCCTTGCCAGAACTCAGCCATGCGCCCACTTCAGAACGACTGATGTCCGGCGAAGTGGACTGCTGCCACTGCCACAGCCCAAAGGACAGCACTGCGACCCACAGCAATATCGCCCAGAACCCGTGGTTGGATTGGATCAAATCGGGCCCCTTGCCTTCGACGCGCCCCGTCAACATATGTGCCGCCAAGTTGCGGCCTCGCACAAAACTGAGCACCACCACGCCCGAGATATGGGCCAAAACCGCCGCCAACATGAAAATACCGAAGAATTCGTGGACGTCTTCCATCCAATCACCCGTCCATTCTTGGTCACTCACATAGCCCGACAACACCACCGATGCAATGGCCAACAAGACCGCCACCACCGATGTGACCATGTAAAGATTTTGCGCCTGACGCCAAGAGGCTTGCCCTGTACGCAAGCCCTCGACAATGTCACTCCACCCCCGCAACTTGCCCCACAGGGCCATCAAACGCGCATGCCTTGGCCCAAGACATCCCCATACCACCCGTGCCACCAGCAAACCACCCAAGATGTAACCCAAGCTCACATGCACCAGTCTGAAAATTTCGCTTTCAGCAGTCACATAGGCCCCCACGAAGCTCAAAGCCAGCAAGGCATGCCAGGTGCGTGTAAAGGCATCCACCGTGCGGCGGGTGGGAACAGGCGCCGGTGACTGCGCGACTGAAACGGTGAAGGCGTTCGACATGGTTTTAACTCCTGCAAAATAAATCTGTGTGTTTCAGCACTCAAGGAACCCATCAACGCGGGATGCGCAAATGCTGCTCATCAAAACGACCCTGGTCAGCCTGGGTATGACAAGCACTGCATTGCGCTGCGCTTTTGACACTGGCGCGCTTCCAGACGGCGCTTTCAATGTCTCGGTGCTCCCTGACAAACCAGGCCGATCGGGTGATTCGGTCTTGTTCAGGCGCTTCTCGCACCCGTTTGGAGGTGCCTGCATAGGCTTTTAACCAGACCGAAATTTGCTGAACCTGAACGGGCTCCAAGGAAGCGTCGACGCCGTAATGGCGTTCAAGGCCATTCATGACCCGCTGCCATGACGCGGCAGGCAACATGCCCGGCGGATACGGGGTGTGGCAGGCCGCACACTCTTGTTTGTAAAGGGGCAACACTTGCGCGGGCATGAGAGGGCTGTCCGCCCAAACCAATGCGCTCATGCCGCAAGCCCACAAACAAGCGCCCAAAGTGATTGGTGCGAGTTTTTTCATCATTTCAATCCGATCAGGTAGGCCATCACGTCGGCTTTTTCGAGCGCCGTGCACTCACGGCTCAAGACGTCTTTGCAGTTGCGCTTGAACCATTTGTCCACCTTCGCACTGTCCGTGAAGCGCTCGGCATGGAATGCTGGCGCCAACGGCGCGATGGTTTTACCCGTGGACGCGTGTCGACTTGGCTGAGTTGGCGGTTGTCCATGGCACGAAGCACACGACCACTCGCCACCATGTTTTTGGGTGAAAAATACTTGTCCACGGCTGGCTTGGCCCGCTTGGCCTGCCACTTGCTGCCAATGCAACCATTGCGCTTGTGGCGAAGTCGCCAGGGCGGCGTCGGCCATAGCCAGGTACAGCCCCACACAGGCCATGGCACGCCAAACGCTGAGGAACTTCATCATGGTGTCGACCTTTCTTGAAATCTCACTGGAAAGATTAAAGGTCGAATCTGAAGAACGGCTTAAGGAATAAGGCACGCCAGGCCAGAATAAAGCCTCGGGCTTTGATGCAAATCAATCAATTCTGTAGTCCGGGGAACCACATTGGGCAGTACCAGCGCACATGAGCCAACAAGCAACGACTCATCATCTGGTCGGCACAGGTCGGATGTCCCCAACTGAGGGGGGCATTCAGCCGCCCATATAACGTTTTCGCCAAAACAAAAAGGCCAAACCTGCTGCGACCAAGCCCATGAAAATTTCCGTCACCAGCAAGCCGTCGTCTGAGTGCAATGCTGGAAAATGTTCAAAATTCATTCCGAAAAATCCGGTGATCAGGTTCAAGGGCAGAAAAATGGCCGTCAACACCGTCAAGGTGCGCATCACCTCATTGGTCCGGTTGCTTTGGGCGTTGAAGTGCATTTGCACGGCCGTTTCAGCGTTTTGTTCCAACCGCTCCACATGGTGCACCACCCGCTCGATGTGCTCGAGCACATCACGGCTTCTGATCTTGAGCAACTCCAGACTTTCAGGCTTCAACATGTCATTGGCAGGCCATGCATTCAAGGCTTCGATCCAGTCGGTGATGGCTGCACGTTGATCTTCACATATTTCGTCCAAATAGTGCAGTGTCAAACGGGCATTGAGCAAGGCACTCCAATCATTGAAGCGGGTGTTCGGGTTGAGCAATTCACTTTGCCAACGGTCCAACTGGCGGGTCAGCTCCCGGCGCAAGTTCAAATAACCGTCCACCACACTGCTGACCATGCGCAGCATCAAATCCGCCGGGTTGGCAGGCAGACGGTGCATCGCCTGGGCAGAAGACAAATTGGAAGAACCCATCAACTTGGCCACAAAGGCCTTGAGCACGGCGCAATCGACAGGGTGCACCGAAATGACGACTCGGTCAAACACCACAAAAGCCACTGGGCTGGTGTCGATTTTGCGCAAAATACTGGGGCCGGAATGCGCACTTTCCCTGTGCAAAATTTCACCTGGTTTGGACACATCGGTTTCTGACCTGCCCTGGGCCAATCGGCGAAACACCAGCACGTCGTAATCGCCCGTGAAA
The DNA here is from genome assembly GCF_945869175.1 of Limnohabitans sp. Rim8. Classification (GTDB taxonomy): domain Bacteria; phylum Pseudomonadota; class Gammaproteobacteria; order Burkholderiales; family Burkholderiaceae_C; genus Limnohabitans_A. The sequence continues at coordinate 13,623 of NZ_CAMBNZ010000017.1, forward strand.
TCGTAATGCGATGGCAATTGGTTGTTCAGCACGTCTTGCAGGTGCAGGTCGTAGATTTGAACACCGCACAAGTGCTGGAGCATCTGTTGCACTTGTCCCTGCATGATTTCAAATTCGCGCCTGGAAAACGAGAGCCAAACAAAGCCTTGGTCTGGCAATGTGGTGGGCAATACCGCCGTTTCGGCCATTTGATCTGCGTGAATCGAAAATACTTGCATACCTGTCCTTAACTTTCTGCCCAGCTGAGCCACGTTCAGTTTTAGGCCAAAGTCATGAAACTGTCATGACAACGCGATCCCACTGGCCTCGAACTGTCATGACAGTTTCATATTGAAGGACGAAATTAGTGATTTGATTTAACCCTTGCTGACCGCCATGACCCATGAAATCACCGAAGAACAGTTGCGCCAGTTGCGCGAAGACTTGCTCGACAGCATGGACGAGGAGTTGGAGCTGGAACTCGATGACCGTCTGCTCGATGGCCACAGCGCCGCCCCAGGCGATGTTCAAAATCGGATGGGCTACTTCCGTGAGCTGCTGCGCCTGCAGTCAGAACTGGTGATGTTGCAAGACTGGGTGGTCAAAACTGGCCACCGCATGGTCATTTTGTTCGAAGGCCGCGATGCAGCCGGCAAAGGCGGGGTGATCAAACGCATCACCCAGCGATTGAACCCCCGTGTGTGCCGCGTTTCCGCCCTGCCCGCACCCAACGACCGCGAAAAAACCCAGTGGTACTTTCAGCGCTACATCTCTCACCTGCCGGCCGCAGGTGAAATCGTGCTGTTTGACCGGAGCTGGTACAACCGCGCGGGCGTTGAAAAAGTCATGGGTTTTTGCAACGACGAGGAGTACGAAGAATTCTTCCGGTCTGTGCCGGAATTTGAAAAAATGCTGGTTCGAAGCGGTATCCAATTGGTCAAATACTGGTTCTCCATCACCGACGACGAGCAGCACACCCGCTTTTTGGGTCGCATCCACGACCCGCTCAAGCAGTGGAAGCTCAGCCCCATGGACCTGGAAAGCCGCCGCCGCTGGGAGGATTACACCCGGGCCAAGGAAACCATGATCGAGCGCACCCACATCCCTGAAGCGCCATGGTGGGTGGTGCAAGCCGTGGACAAGAAAAAAGCCCGTCTCAATTGCATCGATCACCTGCTCAGCCAAGTGCCCTACCATGAGGTAGAGCATCCTCAAATTGAGCTGCCAGGTCGCGTGCGCAATCCAGACTACATTCGCCATCCGGTACCGGCGGAAATGATCGTCCCCGAAAAATACTGATCCCACTAACCCACCCGATCAACAGGCTCTTTTAAGGGCCTGTTTTTTTGAGGTCTGCGCTAGGCCAGGACTCAAGCCGGCTTTTTCAACAAAGCCTGGCCCATGCGAATCCGCTCACCCGGCGCTATGCCCTGCGCGCAAGCAAAGCCAGGCGGCACAAAGATCAAGATGGTCGAGCCGTGCTCAAACCAACCCATTTCCTGGCCCTTGAAGTAAGTCGCGTCACAGGGCAGCTCGTTTGGGCCTTTGTAGCGCAGGTTCAGCAGCACATCGACCGCGTGCAGCCGCATGCTGGCCACCAGAACGGCCGCCACAGGCACCACCAAAAAGGGCACGCCCTCTTGCGTTGTCATGTGCAAAACCGCCCTTTCGTTTTTGCAAAACAACTCTTGTACGCGCTTGAGCGCAACCGGGTTCACATTCCAGGTGTCGCCGGAGATGTAAGTCACATGCTGCAAATGCACCTGGTCTGGTGCGTGAAATCGGTGGTACATGCTGCTGGTCAAGCGCAGGGTCAGGTAGGAGCCCCCTTCCAAAGTTGAAGGCCAGTGCTGGCAACGCTCAGATGTACCAAGCAGGGTCTGCAACTGGTAAGGGAAACCTTTGGCCTGAAAGACTTGGCCTTGCGAGATGGTTCCGCACGCACCCACGATCGCATCACAAGGAGAAGTCATGAAAGCCGGGTCAGGGTTCACCACCCTGGCACCGGGTAACAACTCGCGGGTGAAGCAGTCGTGCAAGCTGTCAAATTTTTGATGCTTGGCATCGCTCAAATCCAAATCACTGAACATGCGCCAAACCGCCATGGACGATTTGACAACCCATGGGTGGCGAATCTGGCTCCACCAACCCATGAATCGGGTCAGGGTGATGCGAGGGATCCGGTTGGTGAGCAAGAAGTTCAGGTCTTCTTGCAGCATCCATTTGTGAAAAATTTGACGAATCTTCATCATGTTGTCACTCAATTTGAATAAAAAGAAATTTTGTTGTCACAAGGAAATCGACCGTGAACCCTACTTGGATCAGTTTGGGCGTACTGGCCGCATTGGCCCCAGCCCTGCACCAACGCCTTCAACTCTCCCGCGCCAAACACCGTTCTTTGGCGGGTCATTCGCGAATGGCCAAGCGCTTGGCACGATGGCTGCCGGGCTATAGTTTCAATGAGACCGATTTTTTCGCTTGCGATGGTGCCCCCCTGGACATTCAAACCCAACGCCGAGCCGCCTTCATGGGCCTGGCCGACACCTTGCAAAAACGCCACCGCTTGAGCATCGAAGCCACGGCCGCAGCGCGCGAGAACATCTCGGACATGCAATTCATTGCGGCCTACCGGGTGCCCTTTCAGTTCAGTCCCGTGGTGCGCGAGCACCTGAAAGTGGGCTCGTTTTTGCAGTCTGCTCAAGGCGTGCAAGTCACCGATCTGGATGGTCAGGTGTTTTACGACCTGACGGGCTCTTACGGTGTGAATGTTTTTGGCGCCGACTTTTACAAAGGCACGATGGCCGAAGGCATGGCACGGACGCAAAGTTTGGGTCCTGTGCTGGGCTCTTACCACCCCGTGGTGGCCAGCAACGCAGAAAAACTCAAAGCCATCTCCGGTTTGGACGAAGTGTCTTTTCACATGTCGGGCACCGAGGCCGTCATGCAGGCTGTGCGCTTGGCGCGTTACCACACGCGCCGCAAGAACATCGTCCGGTTCTGCGGTGCTTACCATGGCTGGTGGGAAGATGTTCAACCGGGACCGGGCAACCCCATGCCTCCGCGTGAAACCTACACCTTGAGCGAGATGAGCGAGCGCAGCTTGCAAGTGCTGCGCAGCCGCAAAGACATTGCTTGCGTGCTGATCAACCCTTTGCAGGCGTTGCACACCAATGTCAATGCGCCCGGAGATTCGACCTTGGTGGACAGCAGCCGCCGGGCCGCGTATGACCGTGCGGCTTACACAACTTGGCTCAAGGCCTTGCGTCAAGTTTGTACAGAACGCGGTATTGCGCTGATCTTTGACGAGGTTTTTTTGGGATTCCGATTGGCGGCAGGCGGTGCGCAAGCCTACTTTGGCGTGCAGGCCGACATGGTCACTTACGGCAAAACTTTGGGCGGCGGCTTTCCTGTCGGCGTGGTCTGTGGCAAACGTGAATGGATGCGCCGCTTCGATGAAAAACGCCCAGCGGACATCTGCTTTGCGCGGGGCACTTTCAACGCCCACCCCGCGGTCATGGGTGCCATGTCGGCATTCTTGGACCAACTGGAAACGCCAGAAATCAAAGCCATTTACCAAGGGCTGGACGAGCGCTGGAATGCGCGAGCCACACGCTTCAACAACACCATGCAAGCGCATGGATTGCCTTTGCAAGCGGCCAACATGTCGAGCGTCTGGACACTTTTTTACACACAGCCCAGCCGATACAACTGGATGCTGCAGTACTACCTCAGGCTGCATGGGTTGGCGCTCAGTTGGGTGGGAACAGGTCGTTTGATCTTCAGTCTCAACTACAGCGACACCGACTTCGAAGCCGTGCTGGAAAAATTTGTACTGGCAGCTCAACAGATGCAAAAAGACGGCTGGTGGTGGCATGCTCCGGAGATCACCAACAAGTCAATTCGCCGCAGCATCTTGAAAGAGACCTTGTTTCGCTGACACAAAAAACCCCGGACTGCCTTGACTGGCGATCCGGGGTTGTTCAGGTTCAACGGTTAACGTGCAAGCTTCGGTCTGCAAAGCGCTCGCCACGCAACAACTGCCAAGGCGCTTTGTGATACAGGTAAATGTCATGGAAAGGATCGGTCACGATCTTGGTCATCCAAACCAAGCCCGTTTGTACATCTTGTAAAAAGAACAAATGCACAGTGCGAAACAGCAAGGCCGCCGCACCCAAAACCAACCAAGAATAGCCCACTGCGCGCATGAATTCATAGAAAGTTTCATGCTCAGGAAAAACGCCCATCCAGCCTGGATTCATGTAAATGGCCAAGGGCAACAAAGCCCATATGCTGAGTAAAACCACTTTGCGTCGCAGGTTGTAGCCCACCTTGATTTCTTCCTTGTGGTCGTTGGTGGCTTGGTTGACATGGTCATAACCCAACGGCTCAAAGAAGAAATGTCCCGCTTGACGGGATGTCATGGACACCGTCCAAGCCAGCAAAGCAGCGATAGCGGGATCAATGAACAAAAGTCCGTAAGACACCACAAAAGCCATGGCACTCAGCAAGTGCAGGGATTGGTTGATGCGGCAGTGGTGGTAATACCGGTGGTCATCCCAACGCTGGACACGCAATTCTTCAAAAAATTCTTTCACGCTATCACCTTAAGAACAATGGGAGTCTCCATCATGATGAATTCGTGTGAAAAATCAGTGACACCTCTGGCGTATTTAAACCGACATGAAATTTTTACAAATCTGACTTTGTCATCAAGTTGTTAAATGTGAAAGTCATGATGGCTGTCATGGAGAAACTCATGACCGACCGCATCCTGGTAGAAAACATCGAGCCAGAAAATCCATCCATGCGCATCGCGGTGGTCACCGAGACTTGGCCACCGGAGGTCAATGGCGTGGCACTGACCTTGTCCAAACTGATTCACCAACTGAGCCTGCGCAAGCACACCATTCAACTCATCCGCCCACGTCAAGACAAATTCGACACCGCTGCAGCGCACGCCGGATGGTCCGAAATCTTGCTCAGAGGCCTGCCCATCCCCAAGTATCCCGAACTGAAGTTGGGCTTCCCGAGCAAGAAGTCACTCGTCAAGGCTTGGACTGTCAAACGGCCTGACCTCGTGCACATCGCCACCGAGGGCCCGCTGGGCTGGTCGGCGCTGCAAGCGGCCCGTGTCTTGCGTTTACCAGTCACTTCTGACTTTCGCACCAATTTTCACAGCTACAGCAAACACTATGGCGTAGGGTGGCTCAGCAAACCCATCGTGGCTTATTTGCGCAAATTTCACAACCGGACCCATTGCACCATGGTGCCCACACGCGCCCTCAAAGCCCAGCTGCAAGCCGTCGGTTTTGAAAACTTGCGCATTGTGGCCCGAGGCGTTGACACGCAGTTGTTTCATCCCGGTCAGCGCAGTGACACTTTGCGATCGCAATGGCAAGCCGACGAGAACACGGTGGTGCTGTTGTCTGTTGGAAGGCTGGCTGCAGAAAAAAATCTGGATTTGATCGCGAGCGCGTACCAAGCCCTTGCGCAAAAAGGCCGCCGAGTCAAACTCGTTTTTGCGGGCGATGGACCCTACCGCACCCAACTGCAGTCCGATTGCCCTGGAGCCATTTTCATGGGCATGTGCTCTCACGCGGAGTTGGCCCATGTGTATGCCAGTGCAGACCTGTTTCTTTTCCCCAGCTTGACCGAAACGTTTGGCAACGTCACGCTCGAAGCCATGGCCAGCGGCACGCCCGTGTTAGCTTTTGACTGTGCAGCAGCCACAGAAGTGATCGAAGACGGCAAAAACGGCTGGTTAGTTCAAGGCGAAGACGCCGAACACTATGTGCTCAAAGCGCTTGAAATCACCGAAAGTGCGGCGACTTTGCACAAGGCAAAAACGCACGCTGCTGACAGTATTCGCCCCTGGGACTGGCAAGAAATCGTGTCACAAGTGGAAGTGATTTTCCGCAACGCACTGACCACAGGCTCCAAGGGCTGATCTGTCTTTTCATGCCCGGCGCCGAAGCCAGGGCAATACGGCACACAGCAAAGGCAAAGACAGCAGCAGCATGATGGGCAGCAAGGGCAGTTCCCAAGCCAGTAATGCGCTGTAAAGGCCGAGCATGACCAACACGCTCAAATTTTCGTTGAAACCCTGCACAGCGATCGATTGGCCTGGATTCATGACTTTCAGCCCCCGATGCTGCAACAAGGCATTCATCGGCACCAACAGCATGCCCCCAGCCCAGCCCGACAACAGCAGCAAGGGCAAGGCCCAGGGCAGCGAATGGATGAGTGCCATCGTCGGCAATACAGCAGCCAGAACCAACCCCCATGGCAAGGCACGGCGTGCATTGAAAATTCGAGTTCTGTAGGCGGCCATGGTGGCACCACCCATCACTCCCAAAGCCACCACGGCTTGCAAATAAGCCCCTTGTTGCAAGCTCAGATCTGCGTTGGATTGCGCCCATCGCAACACTGCAAACTGAAGCACCGCACCTGCGCCCCAACACAAGGTGGTGACATGCAATGACATCCCGCCCAAGGGATCAGCCCACAGTTGCCGGTTTTGCTGCCAAAAGGCGGACCACTGAATGCCGCGCCATGTCAACGGGTGCAGCCGTCGTGACTTCATAGGGGTCACGCCCATATTGAGCAAAGCAGACACGCCATAAATGCAGCACACCACCCCAAATGCATCACGGATCTGTGTCCCCACCCACCAGGTCGACCCCTCACCCAATGCTTGGATTGACCCTTGGCCACTGCCCAGTTGCCATTGGATCAAGCCACCGCCCAAGGCGACACCCAGCATCACCGAAAGAACCACTGAAACTTCCAACCAGGCATTGGCCTTGACCAGCAAACGGGTGGGGACGGCCTCACTGACCAAGCCATATTTGGCCGGCGCATACAAGGCGGCCGCCAAACCGGTCAGGGCAAATGACAACAAAGGGTGAAATCCCGTCAAGAGCAAAAAAACGCCAGCCAACTTCAAGAGGTTCATCGCCGCCATCAACCGGCTTTTGGGAAAGGCATCGGCCACTGAACCCGCCACACTGGCCAAAACGACATACGACAAGGTGAACGCGAACTTCAACAAGGGGGCCCACCACCCTGAATAGCCTTGTTCTTGTAAAAAGAACACACCCAAAATCATGAAGGCATTGTCGGCCAGCCCACTGGCAAATTGGGCCAAGATCAAATAGTAAAAGCCTTTAGGCATGTGGCGGCGTACGCGACGCCGAAGCTTCAGTCACATCACCTTGAACAGGGTCAAAGGACAAGGCCATGCCATTGCGCCGCCCAACGCCCTGGTAAGCGATGCCCAACTCCCACAGCGCCTGCGGGTTGTACAGATTGCGTCCATCCAAAATAAGCGGGTAGCGCATCACCGCTTTCATGGACACAAAATCGGGATTGTGAAAGTTTTTCCATTCTGTGAGCACCATCAGGGCATCCGCGCCTTCCAGTGCCTGCATGTCGGTGTCGAACAACTCAAAACGCTCCAAGCCATTTTCTTCACCTTCAAAATCAAGGCGCAAGGCTTTCATGGCTTCGTGTCCTGCGACAGGATCGTAAGCGCTGACCTGTGCGCCGCGTTTCAACAATTGGCGGATCACCACACGGCTGGGGGCCTCACGCATGTCGTCGGTATTGGGTTTGAAAGCCAGCCCCCAAATGGCGATTTTTCGCCCGGTCAAGTCTTCGCCCATGCGCTGAACCAAGCGCTCCACGAGAATCAACTTTTGACGTTCATTGACCTGTTCTGTCGCACTGACCACGGCCATGCTTTGCCCATAGGCCTTGGCCGTGCTGACCAAGGCCTGGGTGTCCTTGGGAAAGCAGCTGCCACCGTAGCCACTGCCGGCGTACAAAAAGCTGTGCCCAATTCGCGTATCGGCGCCAATGCCGCGGCGGATGTGGTCCACATCAGCCCCCAGCACATCGGCCAAATTGGCAATCTCGTTCATGAAGGAGATGCGGGCTGCCAGCATGGCGTTGGCCGCGTATTTGGTCAATTCAGCACTGCGCACATCCATCCACACCGTACGGGAATGGTGACGGTTGAAACTGGCATACAAATCACCCATCATGCGCTGACTGCGGGCATGGTGCAGCCCCTCATCGACCCCGATCACAATCCGGTCCGGGTGCATGAAGTCGTCGATGGCCGCGCCCTCTTTCAGGAACTCGGGGTTGGACACCACATCGAACACATCGGGTGACATGCCACGGTGCAGCAACTCGTGCGTGAGCGCCGCACGCACCTTGTCGGCAGTGCCCACCGGCACCGTCGATTTGTTGACCACCAGCTTGAAGCTTTTGAGGTGGCGGCCAATGGTGGCGGCCACGGACAAAACATGGCCCAAATCGGCCGATCCGTCTTCTGCTGGGGGCGTGCCCACTGCGATGAACAAAATATCGCCATGGTCGATGGCCTCTGATGCATCGCTGGTGAATCGGATGCGTCCATCGGCACGGTTGCGGGCCATCAATGCCTTCAAGCCCGGCTCAAAAATAGGCACTCCACCTTCTTGCAAGGCCCGAATTTTGTCTTCGTCCTTGTCCATGCAAACCACTTTGAATCCCAAGTCTGACAAACAGGCGCCAGTGACCAAACCCACATAACCCGACCCAATGACCGTGACACGCATCAGCACTCTCCTGTGTTGACGTGCATGTTCACTCTGAACGGTGAAACAGTGGTGTCAAAACCATGAAAGTAGCGTGAAAAAATGGTTCAATCCAGTTGGCTGGAAACGCGACTGAGAGGCAAGTACAACTTGAAGGTAGCGCCTTGCCCCACCACACTCTCAATGCGCAGTTCACCACCATGGCGCTGCATGACGTGCTTGGTGATGGCCAGGCCTAATCCCGTGCCGCCCGTTTCACGCGAACGGCTGCGGTCCACACGGTAAAAACGCTCGGACAAACGCGGCAAGTGCTCGGCCGCAATGCCTGGACCTGAGTCTTTCACGGCAAACACTGCACCCTCCGGCGTCAGTGACCATTGCAAGTGGATACTCCCGCCCAGCGGGGTGTACCGGATGGCGTTGTTGATGAGGTTGGATACCGCACTGATCAACTCGGATCGAGAACCCAGCAAAGCGGCTTCTGGCACAGGATCCATGTCGATTTGATGCACAGGCCCATCTCCTTTGGCTGCCAACAACTCCGTCAAGGCCAGCGCATCGGCATGGATGTGCATCATCAAAGTTGGCAAATGCACTTTTTCCTGAACACCAGGGGATTGGCTGCCTTCCAATTGCGACAAAGTGAGCAAGTCCGCAACGAGGGACTGAATGCGGTCAGACTGTACCGACATGAGTTGCAAGTAATGCTGGGTCTCGGCATCATCGAGCGGTATCGACTGCAAGGTTTCTACAAAACCGCTCAGCACGGTCAACGGTGTGCGAATTTCATGCGACACATTGGCCACAAAATCGCGCCGCATCGCGTCAGCCTGCGCCAATGCCGTGATGTCACGGGTCAAGAGCAACAGACGCCCATCGCCATAAGCGTGCAGCTGCACCGACAATTTTCGGGCATTGATCACCGAGCTGGAACGCCCGTCGATGATGACCTCGGTGCTGTGCTCGTCTTGCGCAAAATACTTGGCAAACACAGGGTCACGCACCAGATGCACAATGTGCTGCATACGGTCTTTTTGCGCATCCAGTCCCAAATGCGAAGCGGCGGTGTTGTTGCACCATTCAATGCGCGAATCCTCATCCAGCAAGACCACACCGTTCGGTGAGGCTTGGATGGCCAACAAGAAATCTTTCAAGCGTTTTTCATGCATGGACGCCTGCTTTTCTTGCGTCCTTAAAAGACGCAAGATGCGCGAGGACATTTCCAACCAAACGCCTTGCCAAGGCGGATCGAGCACAAGAAAAGGGCCGCCCAACCATTGTTCAAATCGGTGGATACGCCAAACCATCACCAGCGAATACGTCGACAATGCCAAACACGCTGCTGCCAGTGCACCCACCACTCCACCAATAAACCAACCCGGTACAGCGGCCACCAGCACGCCCATCACCAGTTCGACGACCGAAAAAATCATTCAAGCGCCAGATCAAGCCAATGGCAAGTGCGTGAACCTGTAGCCCGCACCGCGGACGGTCTCGACCATCGCGCCCGCTTCACCCAAGGATTCACGAAGTCGCTTAACGTGAACATCCACCGTGCGCTCTTCGATGTAAACATGGTCGCCCCACACTTTGTCGAGCAATGCGCCACGACTGTGTACGCGTTCAGGGTGACGCATGAAGTAATGCAGCAACTTGAATTCGGTCGGGCCTACTTTGAGTGGTTTGTCGGCCAAATTCACACGGTGCGTGTCAGCATCCAGCTGCAGTTCACCCATTTTGACGACGCCGCCCGATGCCTCTGGCACGCGGCGACGCAAGACGGCGCGAATGCGAGCCAAAAGTTCACGCGGTGAAAACGGTTTGACAATGTAATCGTCTGCACCCGCGTCAAGTCCTGCCACCCGATCGGATTCGTCACCGCGTGCTGTGAGCATCAAGATGGGTACCGTCTTCGTGCGGGTGGACGAACGCCAACGTCGCGCCAAAGTCAAACCACTCTCACCCGGCAACATCCAATCGAGCAGGATCACGTCCGGCAAAATTTCATCAAGTTCTCGTTGTGCGGTTTCGGCATCAATCGCCCACACCGGCTGAAAGCCGTTGTGCCGCAAATTGACAGCAATCAACTCGGCAATCGAGGGTTCGTCCTCAACGATAAGAATGCGTGGAATGGATCTCATTGAACCGCTTTTTCAATCTCGGTCAAGGCGGTATGGCGTACATCTGCACCTTTGACCACGTAAATCACAAATTCAGCAATGTTCTTGGCATGGTCACCAATTCGCTCAATGGCTTTGGCCACAAACAGCAAATCCAGGCTGGCTGAAATGGTGCGGGGGTCTTCCATCATGTAGGTAACCAACTTGCGCAGAAAGCCATTGAATTCGGCGTCAATCAAGTCATCTTCTTTCAAGATGACCAAGGCAGTATTGACATCCAAACGGGCAAAGGCATCCAGGGCTTTGCGAAGCAAACCCGTGGCCAAATCTGCTGCGATTCGCAGTTCAGAAGAAGGTAAATTGCTGGGTGTACCTTGATCCAAAATCAACTTGACCATGCGTGCAATGCGCTCGGCTTCGTCACCCGCGCGCTCCAAGTTGCCTGTGATTTTGGAAATGGCCATCAACAAGCGCAAGTCAATCGCAGTAGGCTGTCGGCGCGCGATGATGGAGGCCAATTCAGCGTCGATTTCCACTTCCAGTTTGTTCACTTGCTTTTCAGTGGCGATGACCTGATCGGCCACCTCCCGGTTGAACTGGGCCAATGAATAAACAGCATGGCGAGTCTGCGACTCAACCAATCCACCCAACTCTAAGACACGCGAGGACACGTTCGTCAGGTCAGCATCAAACTGACTCGAAATATGCTTTTCCATTTTTTTCTCCTGATCAGCCGAATCGGCCGGTGATGTAGTCTTCGGTTTCCTTGCGGGCAGGTTTCATGAAAATCTGCTCGGTTTGACCAAACTCCATCAATTCGCCCAGATACATGTAGGCGGTGAAGTCCGATACACGCGCCGCTTGCTGCATATTGTGCGTGACGATGGCCACGGTGTAGTCTTTCTTCAACTCACTGACCAACTCTTCCACCTTGGCCGTCGAAATCGGGTCCAGTGCCGAAGTGGGCTCATCGAGCAAGATGACCTTGGGCTTGACCGCGATGGTGCGGGCAATGCACAGGCGTTGCTGCTGACCGCCTGAGAGAGACAAACCACTTTGGCCCAATTTGTCTTTGACTTCGTTCCAGATCGCTGCCTTGCTCAGGGCTGACTCGACACGTTCATCCATATCGGAACGGCTGAGGTTTTCATACAAGCGAACGCCAAAAGCGATGTTGTCGTAAATCGACATCGGGAAAGGGGTTGGCTTTTGGAACACCATGCCGATTTGGGCACGCAGCAAGTTCAAGTCTTGGCTCTTATCCAAGATATTTTGACCGTAAAAGTTGATTTGGCCCTCAGCGCGCTGTCCTGGGTAAAGGCTGTACATGCGGTTGAGCGTGCGCAGCAATGTGGACTTGCCGCAACCCGATGGACCGATGAAGGCGGTCACGCGGTTTTCCGCTATGTCCAAGTTGACATTTTTCAGGCCTTTGAATTTGCCGTAAAAAAAGTCAAGGTTACGGACTTCGATGGCGTTTTGCGTTGGACTTTTGTCAGGCATAAGGATTCCTGTTGATTCGAAAAAGATTTTTGGGGATTGGGGTGACTATCTGCATCAAGCAGATGTCTTTTCCCGGAAAAATACGCGAGCCAAAATATTGAGCAGCAAGACGGCCAAAGTGACCAGCAAGGCACCACCCCAAGCCAAACGGATCCAATTGTCGTAAGGGCTCATGGCAAACTGGTAAATAACCACGGGCAAATTGGCCATAGGCTTGCTCATGTCGGTGCTGAAAAACTGGTTGTTCAAGGCGGTGAACAACAAAGGCGCTGTTTCACCGCTGATGCGGGCAATGGCCAACAACAGACCTGTGATCACACCGCTTTTGGCAGCACGCAAAGTCACCGACAAGGACACTTTCCAGCGTGGTGCGCCCAGGGCAAAGGCGGCCTCGCGCAAGCTGCCGGGTACCAAGCGCAACATGTTCTCAGTCGTGCGCATGACGACAGGCACGGCAATCAAGGACAGCGCCATGCTGCCGGCATAACCTGAAAAGCGTCCCAAAGTGGCCACTGCGATCGCATAAACGAACAGACCAATCACAATCGATGGGGCGGACAACATGATGTCGGTCACGAAGCGCGTCAGCTCAGCCGTTTTGCTGTGGTCACCGTATTCGGTCAGGTAAATGCCCGCCAAGATACCGACTGGTGTGGCCACCAAAACCGACAAACCCACCATCATCAAGCTGCCCACAATGGCATTGCGCAAGCCACCGCCATCCGTGCCAGGTGCAGGCGTGTCTTGGGTCAGCATGTTCCAGTCCAATGCAGCGAAACCATTGCTGAAAAGCACCACCAAAATCCACATCAACACCGTGAGGCCCAAAGCCATGGCCACCATTGATGTGGCCATACCCCAAGCGTTGGCCATTCGGCGACGGCGGTAAAGACCTTGATCCATGTTCACAGCCATATCAGAACCCCTTGGCTTTCTCAGCCCGATTGATCATCCACTTGGCCAAGGCCAAGACCACGAATGTGATCACAAACAGCAAGAAGCCGAGTGCAAACAAAGAAGACATATGGAAATCAGCCGCTTCGCCAAACTCATTGGCCAAGGTCGAAGCGATCGACGTACCTGGCGAGAACAAGGAAGTGGGCATGCGGTTGGCATTGCCAATCACGAAGGTCACGGCCATCGTTTCTCCCAGGGCTCGGCCCAGGCCCAGCATGATGCCGCCAATCACCCCTTTTTGGGTGTAAGGCAACACGATCCCGCGCACAACCTCCCAGGTGGTGCAGCCCAGGCCATAGGCCGATTCGCGCAAGATGGGTGGGGTGATTTCAAACACATCGCGCATCACGGCCGCCACAAAAGGCAAAACCATGAACGCCAAAACAATGCCTGCGGACAAAATGCCCATGCCATTGGGCGCGCCGCCGAACAAGAAGCCAATCAAAGGCATGCCGCTCATCAAGTCGCGCACAGGCACTTGAAAGTAGTCGGCAAACAAGGGCGCAAACACAAACAAGCCGAACATGCCGTAAATGATCGATGGCACAGCGGCCAACAATTCAATGGCGGTGCCCAAGGGGCGACGCAACCACACCGGGCAAGTTTCGGTCAAAAATACCGCGATACCGAAAGCCAGAGGCACTGCAATCAACAAGGCCAGACCTGCACTGGACAAGGTACCCACAACGGCAAAAGCCGCGCCGAACTGCTCGTTGTTCACGTCCCATTCTGCGTACCACAGAAATGGCACACCAAATTTGGCAAACGTGGGCCAAGCATTGACAAACAACGAAATGATGATGCCTGCCAGTGCAGCGAGCACGATCAAGGAGAAAAGCTGGGTTGATCTGTGAAACAAAACATCTTGAAACCTCTGGCGCTTGGCCACGGCCAGCATTTGGCTGCTGTCTTTTGCTTCAGAAAGGGAATTTTGCATGCGGGAGTCCATCCAACAATGACCATCAAAATCAACAGAAAATCCGTCGGCTGAACGCTTTGTCAACCGACGGATCACTGTTTTAAAGCACCGGAATTACTTCTGGATTTGTGACCAGACGCGTGAACGGATCTGATCGGTCAGGCTGTCAGGCAAGGCCACATAGTCCAGGTCAGCGGCCATTTTCTTGCCGTTCTTGAAGGACCAGTCAAAGAACTTGAGCGCTTCGTTGGAAGCAGCTTTGTCAGCAGGGTTCTTGTACATGACGATGAAAGAAGCGGTGCTGATGGGCCAGCTGGTGGCGCCCTTGGCGTTCACCATCGACACGCCCATGCCTGGAACGCTGAACCAGTCAGCGCTGGCAGCAGCAGCAGCGAAGGTCAGGTCATCGGGGCTGACGTAACGGCCGTCTGCGTTTTGAACTTGCATGAAGTTCATGTTGTTCTTCTTCACGTAGGCGTATTCCACATAACCCACAGAACCCTTCACGCGGTTGACGTTGGCAGCCACGCCTTCATTGCCCTTGCCGCCCACCGAAGTCGGCGCAGGCCACTTGACGGTGGCGTTTTTGCCAGGACCATCAGCCCACTCTTTGCTCACAGCGCTCAGGTAGTCAGTGAAGTTGAAAGTGGTGCCGGAACCGTCAGCGCGGTGCACCACAGTGATGATCTCATTGGGCAGGTTTTTGCCGGGGTTCAAAGCCACGAACTTGGGGTCGTTCCACTTGCTGATTTTGCCGGAAAAAATTTCGGCCAAGATGGGGCCTGTAACGCGCAACTCACCGGGCTTGAAACCGTCCAAGTTCACGATAGGCACCGTTCCACCAATGATCATGGGGAACTGAACCATGGCGTCTTTGTCCAAATCAGCGCCAGAAATAGGGGCGTCTGTTGCACCGAAAGTCACGGTCTTGGCGCGGATTTGGCGGATACCACCGGAAGAGCCAATGGACTGGTAGTTCAGGCCGACGTTGGTGGCCGCTTTGTAGGCTTCAGCCCACTTGGCATACACAGGGAATGGGAACGTGGCGCCAGCGCCGGTGATGTCGGCAGCCATGGCAGAGGCGGCCACAACGGTCATGCCAAGGGCAGCGATAAATGATTTCAGTTTCAACATTTGAACTCCTGGTTCAGGGTGGGGGAAATGGGGTTTCCGAAAAACAGAAACAAAACTGACTCTAATGTTCAATTATGACAATTTGATGTCATAAAAAATGCGGCGACGTTTCAAGACAAGGCTCAAGACAAGGTTCAAGCCATCTTGAGCCTTGTCTGATCTGGTGAATCGGTCACAGACCGATCAAGCCACCGTCCTGGCGTGTGATGACAATGGTGGCCGAGCGCGGACGACCGGCCACGCCATAACCTTGGTTGCCTGGCCACACGCTTTGAGGCGCACTGCCGGTTGACAAGGGTTTGGACAACTCGCCGGGATGCTGGATGTTGACAAACAAGGTGCGGCCGTCGGCGGTTTCTGTGATGCCGGTCACCTCAGCGCCTTTGGGGGCCACCAAAAAGCGGCGCAATTTGGCTTCACCCAAAGCGGCACCAACAAAAGTCTCTTGGGTGCCGGTTTGCTCCACCCCACCGATCACCATTTTGTTTTTGACGGTCACTTTTGCCCCGTCGCCCACCTGCCCGGGAATGGCCGCCAACATCATGCAATTGGTCTCATCGGTCATGGCACCATCGTCGGTCTGGATCCAGCAAATGCCCGTGGCCTTGCTGAACCACATGCCGTCAGGAGATGAGAAAGCGTTTTTGGCCGTGAGGCCAGACAGGTTGGCGTCACCCGCATCCTCTTCTGCACCAAACAGGAAAATGTCCCAAGTGAATCCTTTGGAAGTCGATTTGTTGTCCGCCTCTTTGAAACGGATGATGTGGCCATTGGGGTTGCCCATGCCTTTGTTGCCGTCCAAATCCATGTAAGCACGTGGGTTGGCCGCGTCCACTTTGGTGGGGGTGCGGTTGGCT
This sequence comes from Limnohabitans sp. Rim8, assembly GCF_945869175.1. Classification (GTDB taxonomy): domain Bacteria; phylum Pseudomonadota; class Gammaproteobacteria; order Burkholderiales; family Burkholderiaceae_C; genus Limnohabitans_A. Next base: position 29,677 of record NZ_CAMBNZ010000017.1, read on the forward strand.
GCGTTGTTGTTGGTGAGGGCAAAGTAGATTTCACCGTTGCGGTAGTTCACAGCACCCCACTCTGGTCGGTCCATTTTGGTGGCGCCCACCGCATCCGCCGCCAAGCGGGGGTTAACCAACACATCGGCTTGGTTGGCAAATTTGTAAGACGCAAAATTAGCGATGCGCGGAGCGGCGATGGTCAATTCCAACCATTCGCCCTGGCCTGTGGCATCAAAACGGGCCGCATACAACTTGCCTTCGCTCAGGTATTTGTCACCGGCCAGCATGCCGCCGCCAACATCGCGAGGATCCCAAACCGCGGTGCTCACGAACTTGTAGATGTACTCGTTGCGTGAATCGCAGCCCATGTAAAACGCCAAGGGCTCGCCCGCTTTGGGGATGCCGCAAACGGCGGCTTCGTGAGCAAAACGGCCCATGGCCACGCGCTTGGCGGGGGTGGAGGAAGGCGACAGTGGATCGATCTCGAAGTTGTAGCCGAAGGTGTTGGCTTCGTTGCGGAAATCTCTTTCGGCGTTGGCCCCTACAGCGGCCAAATTCCAACGGGCAAATCGGTCGTCGGTGGCCGACACGGTGTGCCAGCCTTGGCTGATGGCTTTTTGCACACCCGCTGCGGGGGCTGCAGCAGCCACGCCATAGCGGCGGCGTGCCGCCACTTCTTTGGGGGACAGGCCTGTGCCCGTACCCGTGGCCTGAAAGTAAAAGGCCCAGTTTTCTTCGCAGCCCAAATAGGTGCCCCAAGGCGTTTTGCCGTGGCCGCAGTTGTTCAAGGTGCCACGCGACATGGCACCAGCCGTGTCCCAACGGGTCACCATGAAGCTGCGGATGTTCTCGATTTCAGCGCGTGGGCCGCTGATGCGCGCCGGTGTTTGGGCCGTGAAGCGGCGGTTCAAAGGCGAATCCTGCTTGACGCGCCAGCCTTGTGGGGTTTTGACGATTTCGACCGCAGAAATCCCGTGGTGGTTGATTTCCTTGAGCACTTCCAATTCGGGGCGAGAACCCAAATCCCAGTCTCCAAATTGCGTGAATTTTTTGCCGCTGACGCCATTGGACGTTTGCCCATTGGGGTGCATGAAGTGCGCATCGGCCGAGCTTTCGTGGTTCACGCACAGCACGGCACGGCCTGTTTCCTTTTCGGTGTAGCGGCCATTGGCATCGATGTAGAAAATGTCCATGCCATCGTGGTGATCACCAATGCGACGCGCCCAGTCGTCCGATTCAATGCCCTTGTTGGAGTACGCAGGCAGGGCTGAATCCAGCACATCGCCCGTGGCGTGCAACACGGTGTATTGGTAGCCGGGCGGCAAGATCACGTTGTCCAGCAAGCTTTTGTCCACCGATGGAAATCCCAGGGCCGCGGGCGCTGCCGCCACGCCAGAGACCATGGATGCACATCCGGGCAGCATGGCCAGACCAGCCAAACCCAAACCACCGCGCAGCAAACCACGGCGGGCAGGGTTTTGCAGCGATTGGGCCAAAACGTCTTGGAAGTGCGGGTTGTCAGAGGTATTGAAAACGGGATCGTGGTCGTGGTGCGACATGAAAACTCCATTTGAAAACTCTCGATTGAAGGGGGTTTTTATGACCGTTTGATGTCAATCCAAGCATTCCGATGCACCCCGTTCTTTCACAGAGATGGCCAGAACATGTCATCTTGCTGTCACACAGAGGTGGCAAAGTTCATTGATTGATAATTCCAGAATCATCGAAAGGTTAACCATGAAAGTCGGTATCAACGGCATGGGTCGCATTGGCCGTTTGGCCCTGCGTGCGGCCATGGGCGCTGCCGAGCGCCAACAAGACGACCCCCGCGCAGGCAACCGCTTGGAGGTGGTGCATCTGAACGAACTCAAAGGCGGCGCTGCTGCCACGGCCCACTTGCTGGCGTTTGACAGTGTGCAGGGCAAGTGGCGTGAACACATCGAAGCAGAAGGCGACAGCCACATCCGCATCGGGGAGCGCACTTTGGGCTTTTCATCGCACGCCAACCCGGGGGACATCCCCTGGGGCGATAGGGGCGTGGACTTGGTGCTGGAATGCACCGGCAAGTTTTTGACGCCCGAAACAATCCAAGGCCACTTCGACCGTGGGGCCAAGCGCGTCATCGTGGCTGCGCCCATCAAAGTGGGCGATGTGCTGAACATCGTGGTCGGCATCAACCACACGCTGTACAACCCGGCCCAACACCGCATCGTGACGGCCGCATCCTGCACGACCAATTGTCTGGCGCCTGTGGTCCAAGTCGTGCACGAAGCCATTGGCATCAAGCACGGCCAAATCACCACCATCCATGACCCGACCAACACCAACTTGGTGGTGGACGCGCCACACAAAGACCTGCGCCGCGCCCGCAGCGCCATGATGAGCCTGGCCCCCACCACCACGGGCAGTGCCACAGCGATTGCCCTGATTTACCCCGAACTCAAGGGCAAACTCAATGGCCACGCGGTGCGGGCCCCGGTGCTCAATGCATCCCTCACCGACTGTGTATTCGAGATGAAACGCGAGACCAGCGCTGAAGAAGTCAATGCCTTGTTTGCGGCTGCGGCACAAGGCCCGCTGGCGGGCATCTTGGGCTATGAGGTCCGCCCCTTGGTCAGCGTCGATTACGCCCGAGACACACGCAGTGCGATTGTGGACGCGCTGTCCACGATGGTCACCAACGGCACGCTGCTCAAAATTTACGCTTGGTACGACAACGAAATGGCCTACGCCTGCCGCATGGTCGATCTGGCATGCCACATGAACGACGTTGGCATTTGACATGAATGCTGCTGAACGCCACTACGGCATCGTCACCGCCGCCTATTGGGGCTTTACCCTGACCGACGGTGCTTTGCGCATGTTGGTGCTGCTGCACTTTTACAAGCTGGGCTACTCGCCCTTCACCCTGGCTTTTTTGTTTTTGCTGTACGAAGGTGCGGGCGTGTTGGCCAACCTGATTGGTGGCTGGCTGGCCACGCGCTACGGCATTGCCCGTATGCTCACTGTGGGCCTGACCACGCAAATCATTGGGTTTGGTTTGCTCTCCGCACTGCAACCCGAGTGGACTGCGGCCATGTCGGTGGCCTGGGTGGTGTTGGCGCAAGGGGTGTGCGGTGTGGCCAAAGACCTGACCAAAACCGCCAGCAAATCGGCCATCAAAATCACGCAGGCACAAGCCAAAGACACGGGCAATGGCCAGCTGTTCAAGTGGGTGGCCTGGTTCACCGGCAGCAAAAACGCCATGAAGGGCTTTGGCTTTTTCCTGGGCGGTTTGCTGTTGGAAACCTTGGGTTTTCAGGGCTCACTGTGGGCCATGTCGGGGCTCTTGGCTTTGGTGCTGGTCGGGGTGGTGAGCAGTTTGCCCCCCATGATGGGCAAGAGCAAACCCTCAGGCTCGGCGCGTGAATTGTTTGCCAAAAATCCGGGCATCAACGCGTTGGCTGCGGCCCGCGTGGCTTTGTTTGGCGCGCGCGACGTGTGGTTTGTGGTGGGGGTACCGGTATTTTTGTACTCGTTGGGCTGGACCTTCACCATGGTCGGTGGTTTTTTGGCCGCCTGGACCATTGGCTACGGCTTGGTGCAAGCGCTGGCCCCGCTGCTGGTTCGGCGCAGCGCCGACGGCCTGAGCCGTGAGGTGCCTGCTGCCCAGTGGTGGTCTGCCGCCCTCATGCTCATCCCCTTGGCCATTGCCGCTGCTTTGTGGCTGCAAGCGCCGCACGTGCAGTGGTGGGTGGTGGGCGGTCTGAGCCTGTTCGGTTTTGCGTTCGCCATCAACTCCTCGGTGCACAGTTATTTGGTTCTGGCCTATGCGGGCTCTGAAAAAGCAGCTGAAGACGTGGGTTTTTATTACGCCGCCAATGCACTGGGTCGTTTCATGGGGACCTTGCTGTCGGGCCTTTTGTACCAGTGGGGCGGGCTGATGTATGCGCTCTTGGGCTCAGCCTTGATGCTGCTGTTGTGCTGGATGGCCACTCTGAGACTGCCCCTGGGTTTGCTTGAACGCCCCTCATCACCGTCTGAAGTCACCCCACCATGAACATCAAATTGTCGACTGCGGCCATGGAAGAAGATTGGGCGGTCACGGCTCTGGCGGCCTTGGCTCAATCTTCTCGCTTGCGTGTGTTCAGGGCCATCGTGGGCGCGAGTCCAGATGGCGTGCAGCCAGGTCAGCTCGCTCTGGCCTTGGAGGTGCCGGCCAACACACTGTCTTTTCACTTGAAGGAGTTGCACCATGCCGGTCTGGTGAGCGTGCGGCGCGAGGGGCGTTTTTTGCACTACCGCGCTGACATGGCCGTGATGCAAAGCCTGGTGGGGTTTTTGACCGCACACTGCTGTGGCGGTTTGCCTTGCACCGACATGCCGTCTGTGACGTGTGAAGTCTCCAACTGCTGAAAAGTACCGTTGCCGGCTGGCCTGTTTTCAGTGGTGTCCATGTGGGCCGTGTTGTCATGATTTCTTCCCATTTCAGTCCCATAATTGCGCCTTCGCAATTCAATACACTTCACTTCGCATGCAAACCAAGTCCCTTTACGCGGCCATTGATCTCGGCTCGAACAGTTTTCGACTGGAGATTGGCCAGATGGATGCGGGGCAACTGCGGCGCGTGGAGTACATCAAAGAGACCGTTCGGCAGGGCAATGGTCTGGACGCTGATCGCAACCTGACCGAAGAGGCGATGGCGCGGGGATGGGAGTGCTTGGCCCGCTTTGGTGAACGCATTTCAGGCTTCAAGCCGAACCAAGTGCGGGCAGTGGCCACACAAACCCTGCGTGAAGCGCGCAATCGTGACGAATTTTTGACCAAGGCCAAACACATTTTGGGTTTCCCGATCGAAGTGATTGCGGGACGTGAAGAAGCGCGCTTGATTTATTTGGGGGTGTCACACATGCTGCCCCAATCCGATGACCGGCGCTTGGTGGTGGACATCGGCGGCCGGTCCACAGAGATGATTTTGGGCCGACATGAAAACGCCACCACCTTGGAGTCTTACCGGGTGGGCAGCGTGGGCTGGTCCATGAAGTATTTTCCCAACGGTTTGTGGACGACCTCCGCCTTCAAAGCCGCAGAGATCGCTGCCAAAGCCGTGCTCGATGAAGCCCAAGTACTGTTCAACCGACAACACTGGGACAAATGTTATGGCTCGTCTGGCACTGTGGGGGCGGTGTGCGATGTCCTGACTGCCGCAGGCTGGCCTGAAGCCTTGGTCACCCGAGAGGGCTTGGCCTGGCTCAAAGACCGCTTGCTGAAAGCCCAAAAGCCCGACAACTTGCGATTGGATGGGGTCAAAGAAGACCGCAAACCCGTCATTGGCGGAGGCTTGGCGGTCTTGCAAGCTGTATTCGATCTGCTGCAAATCGACGAAATGCACGCAGCGCAAGGCGCCCTGCGGCACGGGGCCATGTTCGACCTGATTGATCGTGAAGGCATGCAAGATGTGCGTTCGTCGATGGTGGACTGGTTGGCCCAACGGTTTGGCACTGACAAGTTGCAAGCCGAACGGGTGTCTCGAACGGCGCAAGACCTGTTGGAAGATCTGATGGCGGACACCGTCAACACCCCATTGGCTGAGCGACAAAGGTATTTGCAAAAACTGCGCTGGGCCTGCCAATTGCATGAAACCGGCATGCGCATCTCTCACAGCGACTACCACAAGCACGGCGCGTACATTCTGGACAACACCGACTTGCAAGGGTTCACCATGGATGAGTTGCACCGCCTGAGCCAGCTGGTGTTGGGTCACCGAGGCAAGCTGCGAAAACTTGAATCCGAACTGGAAGATGTCAGCTTCGTCCAGCAACTCATGGCTTTGCGATTGGCCGTGATTTTGTGCCACGCCCGCCGTGACCCGGACTTGTCAGGGCTGAACTTGGTCTGCGATGCGCAAGGTCGCAGTGCGCAACTGAGCATCAAACCGGACTGGGCAGAACTTTGGCCGCAATCGGCGCACCTGCTGCGCGAAGAAAAAAACGCCTGGCTCAAAACGGACTGGGTATTTCAAGTGCAAATGAATTGAAAAAAATGGCGTTCAAGGCCGGTTCGAGGCTTCTTGAACGCCATGTAGCGGCATGCTTGCAAATACAGAAACAACTGTATAAACTGTATGCACCGTTAATTTTCAATATTGATCACCATGAACACCCACACCACTGTGACCGCCAACGCTGAAACATCTGCCAAAAAAGCCCCTTCGCGCAAGGCCGCTACAAAAGCAGCCCCAACCCAAGCTGCGCGCAAAGCCCCTCAAAAAGTGGCATCCCCCGCGAATGCCAAACCCAAAACACCTGCTCCAGCGCCTGCCCCCGTGGAAGTCAAAACCACAGCCCCCAAATCCGCTGCAAACAAATCCGCTGCAAACAAATCGGCTGCCAACAAGTCAGCTGCCAGCCCTGCGAAGCCTTTGAAGGACAAAAAAGTCAAAGTGGTGCGTGACAGTTTCACCATCCCCAAGAGCGAATTGCTGCAAATCGGCGAATCCAAAAAACGCGCTCTGGAACTGGGTGTTGAGATCAAGAAAAGTGAGTTGATCCGTGCCGGCTTGCAGGCCCTGACCCGCATGAATGATGTGACCTTCAAAAAAGCACTGGCCAGCGTGCCCACCATCAAAACGGGCCGTCCTGCCAAGTCCTGATGGTCAAATGCGATCAGGACAGAGCACGGCCTGCAGCAATGTTTGGTCTTGCCCTTCCCGATTGCGCCGGCGAACCCACCAAACAGCCCCCTTGCGAATGCCGCAAGCCGATTCTGACATCCCCAACAGTTGAGCCATCAACGCGCCCAAAGCGGGTTGATGACCAACCACCAACACGGGGTATTTGGCATCAGGCCAACCCGCAGTTTCCAAAATATCGGCCACTGTAGCGCCGGGTGACAAGGCATCGCGGACTTTGTATTTGCGACCCAAAGCACGAACTGTCTGCTCGGCCCGCACGGCTGGGCTGCTGAGGATGCGCGTACCTTGCGGCAACTGACTCTCCAGCCAAACCGCCATGCGCTCGGCTTGCTTCTTGCCGCGTGAAGTCAACACCCTGTTCATGTCGTCCTCATCCGGCTCGGCCTCATAGGCTTCGGCATGTCGCCAAACAATCAAGTCCATGGCGTTCAACTCTTTTGGGGTGAGGCGCTGTAGCGTTGAATCAAGGCGTTTTGTGCGCCATGACCTGGACCTGTCAAATCCACCCGGTGGTATTGACCATCGGAAGCCAAGTCCCAAGCATCGCGCCGATCGTGCAAGTAGGCGATCAGGCATTCGTCGATCAGGCGTTGACGCAAAGCCGGATCGGTCACAGGCCAAGCCAACTCAATCCTGCGCGTCATGTTGCGGCTCATCCAGTCAGCACTGGACAAGTAAAGCGACTCGTCTTGGTCAGCACAAAAATAGAACACGCGTGAGTGTTCCAAAAACCGCCCGATGACCGAACGCACCCTTATGTTTTCGCTCAAACCTGCCACACGAGCGGGCAGCATGCAAGCGCCCCGAACGATCAAATCGATCTTGGCGCCTTGCTGCCCTGCCTTCAGCAAAGCGTCAATCAGGGGCACATCGGTCAAGGCATTCATCTTGATGACGATCCGGCCCAACAATCCGCGAGATGCCGCATCACCTGCGGCAGCGATGCGCTGGATCATGTCCGCTTGCAAATGGAAAGGTGCGACCAACAAGCGCTTCATTTTGGGCAGACGGCTTTGGCTCGCCAAGTGGCCAAACAACTGGTCCATGTCGACGGTGATCAAAGGGTCGGCCGTGAGGTAACTGATGTCGGTGTACAAAGACGCGGTACGGCGGTTGTAGTTGCCGGTGGACAGATGGCCGTACCGTTTGAGTGAACGGCCCTCGCGGCGGGTGACCAGCAACATCTTGGCATGAGTTTTGAGGCCCACAATGCCATACACCACTTGCACCCCGATCGATTCGAGTTGCTCAGCCCAGTTGATGTTGGCTTCTTCGTCAAATCGCGCTTTGAGCTCCACCACGGCAGTGACTTCCTTGCCACGGCGCACCGCTTCACGCAGCAAATCCATCATGGTCGGATCACTGCCTGCTCGGTAAATGGTTTGTTTGATGGCCAACACGTTCGGGTCTATGACCGCCTCGCGCAAAAAGGCCAACACGCCATCGAAAGTTTCAAAGGGCTGGTGAATCATCACATCGCCGGCTTTGAGGCGCGTGAAGATCGAGCCGTTTTGGGGCAACTGCGCCGGGAAACTGGCCTTGTAAGGCGGAAAGAGCAATTCGGGCGCGTCCACCAAATCAATCAACTGCATGAGTCGAACCAAATTGACCGGTCCGTTCACACGGAACACCGACGATTCGGGCAACTGAAACTCTTTGCGCAAAAATTCAGCCAATTTGGGCGCGCAGTTGGCCGACACCTCCAGGCGCACAGCCTGGCCGTAGTTGCGGTGCTGCAAGCCTTGACGAAGGGCCATTCGCAAATTGGCGATTTCGTCTTCGTCGACAGACAATTCTGAATTGCGGGTCACCCGAAACTGCGAAAAATGGCCCACTTCACGCCCCGGAAACAATTCGGCGAGGTGGGCACGAATCACACTGGAGAGCAATACAAAAGCGGTGGTGCCATCGCACACCCGCGGTGGCAAAGGGATCAGACGTGGCAAGACGCGCGGGACTTTGACAATCGCAATTTCGTTTGAACGACCAAATGCATCTTTGCCCGACAACTGAGCGATGAAATTCAATGACTTGTTGGCCACTTGAGGAAAGGGATGAGCGGGGTCCAAGCCCACAGGGACCAGCAAAGGCTGCACCTCGCGCTGAAAGTAGCCGCGCACCCACTGTCGCTGGGCGGCGTTGCGCTCCCCATGCGACAACACACGGTAGCCACTGCGCTGCAGGGCGGGCAGCAATTCGTCGTTGTACAGCGCATATTGGCGAGCCACCATGGCACTGGTCTTGTCCCCCAAAGCGCTCAAAGAAGCCTCTGTGTAAGGGCCAGACTTGAGACCTTGCAAACTGCCCATGACATGGGGCTCTGCACGCACTTCAAAAAACTCGTCCACATTGGACGAAACAATGCACAAATAGCGCAAGCGCTCGAGCACCGGCACTTCCGGACGGTGTGCCCAATCGAGAACACGCTCATTGAACGCCAAGATGCTTAAATCTCGGTCCAACAGCATACTTCGATCGTCGTGGAGTGTTGTCACATCTTTTGAATAAGCCATGGCTCAGTATGAATGAATTTCAAGATCATTATAAGAAGCTGTGATGTCTATTTGCTGACGAAACAGTGAGTCAATGCCCTCTCTTTTTGGCTGAGACCGGGACCAGATTTTTCACAAAAAGTTCTACCGTCTTTGGCCATCCAAACGCTTCGGCCCTTTGCCTTGGTTCAGTCCGGCTCAGCTGTTGGCACTGCTCAACGGCAGCTTTCAGGTCCTCAGAAAGCACACCTCCTGTGATTTGCCCTTCCGTTGCACCCAAAACCTGCAAGGGACCATCGACAGGAAAAGCGGCAACCGGCGTGCCGCACGCCATGGCTTCGAGCATCACCAAGCCAAACGTTTCATTACGCGATGGAAACACGAACACATCGGCAGCGGCATACACCTTGGCCAATTGCTGGCGCGGCAGCACACCCATCCACAGCACGTTCGGGTAACGCGCCTTGAGCTGCTCCTCTAATGGCCCGACGCCACAAACGATTTGAGTACCCGGCAAGTTCAAGTCCAAATACGCATCGATGTTTTTTTCGTAAGACACGCGGCCTACATACAAGGCATATGGGCGTGGACAACCTTTCAGTTCAGGGATGTCCAAAGGTTGTTGATGGTGTTCAAACAAAGCGAGGTCCACACCATGCGTCCACGGCTTGAGCGATCGGAAACCTCGGCTTGCCAGCATGTCGAGCACCCCTTGCGTGGGCACCATCACCCCTGCAGAGGGGCTATGGAAACGGCGGAACAAGGCGTAACCCAAAAACAAAGGCACGCGCAAGGCCGCTTTCAAGATCTCAGGGAATTTCGTATGGAAAGCCGTGGTGAATTGCCAGCCTCTTTTCAAACAATGCTTGCGAGCAGCCCAACCCAAAGGTCCCTCTGTGGCAATGTGAACCGCGTCTGGCTGCAAGGCATCGAGCATGACAGCCAATGCTTTGTAAGGTCGGACAGCCAGGTCAATGCCGGCATAACCGGGGCAGCTGCGACTCTTGAACAAACCGGGGTGCAAAACCGTGACGTCGACGTCCCAAGGATCCAATGCTACGACCAATTCATGCAGCGTGGTCACCACCCCATTGATTTGTGGGTGCCATGCGTCTGTGATCAAGGCCAGCTTCATGCCGGCGCCGTCTCCACAGCGGGTGCCCGGTTGAT